>NZ_JALCVE010000005.1:0-229821 GCF_022690565.1 Staphylococcus sp. acrmy
GAAGTATTGATAAAAAGAGAAGCGTAGAGGTGATTCATGATTGAATCACCTCTACGCTATTATTCTGGGATTTATGTCCCCGACTCTCTCTTATTTTCTTATATATCAAAAATTCTTCATCTAGATATTAAGATTCACTATCTGTGTCTTCATCTTTACGTGGTAATGGATAGAATCCTTCATTGAATTGTTTCCATAAATTTGGTGGTAATTCATGGTTGTCTTCACGTTTTGGATCGAAGTAAGAGATAATCTCGTCTTCGTTACCTTCTTTAATTTTGCTCACAAAATTATAATCTAATAAGATTTCACGACCTAGAGCCACAAGTTCAATACCTGTTGTCTCAACTGCATCTAATGCATCGTCAGCAGTAAATACTGAGCCAATACCTATAACTGGCACTCGTCCATTAGTCCATTCATGAATTAATTTCAAGCGCTCTTGACCTGCATATTTACCTTCACGTGTTTCAGAGTGAATATCACCAAGTGAAATGTGAATATAATCTATCGCTTTTTCAGTGATAGTATTCACTAATTGTTCAGTGATTTCCATTGATATTCCTGGTGATTCCGCTTCTTCAGGAGAAAGTCTATAACCTACGATAAAGTCATTATTCGCATGTTGCTCTTTAGCTTTTAGAACTTCATCAATAACTGCTGTTGGGAATTTCATGTGATCTGCCCATTCATCATTTCTTCTATTGTAATAAGGAGATACGAACTGATGAATAAGATAATGGTTAGCACCGTGGATTTCCACACCGTCAAAGCCCGCTTCAATCACACGACGTGTTGCTTCACCAAAGTCTTTAATTGTTTGTTCAATTTCTTCTGGCGTAATCTCTCTAGCTTGATGTTCTTCCTGTTGTCCGAAACTTTTTAAAGAAATAGGACTTGGGGCAACAACATCGCCATTTGGTGTTAAATTAGGTAACGCTTGCGCACCGCCGTGGTGAATTTGAACTAGCGCTTTGGCACCATTTTTCTTCATTGCAGTAGCTAAACGTTTTAAACCGTCTAAATCTGAATCGTGTGCTACTGATGGTTGACCTGGAAAAGCTTTCCCAATGTCGTTAACGTTACTAGCAGCGTTAATAGCTAAGCCAACATCTTTAGAACGCTTTTCAATATATGGAATTTCTACATTAGAAATTGTACCATCGTCATTTGATGATACGTGGGTAAGTGGCGCTAATACGAAACGGTTTCTTAGTTCAACGCCGTTAGGTAATGTAACAGTTTCAAATAACTTCTCATATTTATTATTCATAACTATTCTCTCCTTCTTAATCATGAACACACTATAGCATGGAGAAATAATTACCCTCTAATTATATGCTTATATGTGCCTTACTACTAAACCTTTTCTTCCCGAAAATAAAAAAATCATTCATAAAATATAGTTTCTTCCAATATAAAAAAGCTAACACTACTGTTGATAAGTAATGTTAGCTAAGCGTGTTGACAGTCAATTAATTATTACGAATCGCACGTTTAGACTGCTTAATCCAGACCGGTAGGCGTTCTTCGAGTGTTTGAAACCCATACTTTTCTGTTTCTTTAATTTCATCTAATACTGACTGCTTTTCTTTTTTTCGTTCGTAGTTCTTAAAGTAATCATTATCTTTAAGTGACAAATTAAGTTTTCCTTCATCGTCAATTGATAAAATCTTCGCTTTAACAATTTGCCCTTCTGATAGAAATTTTTTTAGGTTATGGACATAATCATCCATGATTTCTGAAATGTGGATTAGTCCTTCAGTATGGTCAGGGGTCTCAACAAAAGCGCCATACGGTTGAATTCCAGTCACACGCACTTTAATATGCTGACCTTCTTTATAGTGATTATTCAACTTGATAACCCCTTATTTCGATTTCTTAACATAATAATAATAGCATAAATCACAAACTTGGACTAATCATAAAACGAGAAAACTCTATTATTTTTCAGAAATTTAATATTTTATGAATTATTTTAAAATTAAAAGTTCGCATTTATTATATTTTAAGAAGTTGATTGATTATACAAAATTGCATCTTTCACACGCGCTAGTAGCCATATTTACTCGATTTCAGTTTATGATTATTTTCAATAAAAAAACCTAAAATGATTCATGACAGTTAATGTACTTAACATGACATCATTTTATGATAAAATAAAATGAATATTTATATGTTGACTGTCTAACGCTATTGGCTAGACTTACACTTATTTTTCTTCAACGTCGATTGATTCGATGACAACATCATGAACTGGTTTGTCTTGAGCGCCTACTTTAGTGTTAGCAATATCTTCTAGAGTTGTTTCGCCTTCAATTAATTGACCAAATACAGTATGTTTTTGATCTAACCAAGGTGTACCGCCCTTTTCAGCATAAGCTTCAGCAATTGGTTTTGGCCAACCACCATCTTCTAATTGATTTAACATCGTTTCAGGTACTTCTTTCATTTGAACGACGAAGAATTGTGATCCGTTAGTATTAGGACCAGCATTGGCCATTGATAAAGCGCCATATAAGTTAAACGCTTCTAATGAGAACTCATCTTCAAATGATTCACCATAGATACTTTCGCCGCCCATACCTGTTGCAGTTGGATCGCCACCTTGAATCATAAAGTCATTGATGACACGATGGAATGTTATGCCATCGTAATAGCCATTTTTCGCATGTGTCACAAAATTTTCAACTGTTTTAGGAGCGATATCTGGGAATAATTTGAATGTCATATCGCCTTTATTTGTATGCATAATAACTTTAATTTCATTGTCTTGTATTTCTTTAGTTAACTGTGGATAGTTAGTCATTTAGATTCTCCATTCATGTTATGATGATATAGATACATCTTAACATATTTGAAAGGAAGTAATATAGCATGTTATATCGATTCTCACACAAGACAGGCACGTATGGTGTAAGTATTAAGGAAGAAAATGACAACCAAGTATTAGTCCAAGTGGAACAAGTGATTAAACACCCTAAACAAGGTGATTTACATAATCCTGGCAAAGTAGAAGGCGTGTTCTTTCATGAAAGACGTGCGTTAAGTCATTATGAAAAGCGTTATGCTACGCGTTCAAAACTTCGTGAGTTTAATGTTGAAGAAATGAAATATGAAGACTCATTACAACAAGCTATTACGCAAATGGAAAATGATTTAAAACAACAAGATACAGAATTTGCCAAATATGCTTTAAATAACTTAGAAAACTTAAAAAACGATTACTCAATTCAATATAAACAAAAATTTTTCTAGGCATTTTTTAACGTGTTTCTACTTATTTAATAAGTTCTGGAAAATCACTGTCTACAAGCACGATTGACGTTTTTCAGAATAATATGATTCATGTATAATGTATGCCATAAATATTTTTAAAGGAGGCCAACATAGTGAGTTTGTTACATATTGCGGTACTCTTACCGCTAATATTCGCACTCATTATTCCAATCCTTTATCGATTCTTTAAGAAGATTCATTTAGGTTGGTTTGTATTACCTATTCCTGTTGTCTTATTTATTTATTTCATAACTGATATTTCAACTACTCAATCAGGTAATACAGTAATAAAAACTTTGAATTGGATGCCTCATATCGGTATGAATTTTGATTTATATCTCGATGGCTTAAGCGTGTTATTCAGTTTACTTATTACAGGTATTGGGAGCCTCGTCGTATTATACTCTGTAGGCTACCTTAGTAAGTCTGAACAACTCGGAAACTTTTACTGTTATTTATTACTTTTCATGGGTGCAATGTTGGGAGTTGTACTCTCAGATAATTTAATTATGCTTTATTTGTTTTGGGAATTAACTTCATTTTCAAGTTTCTTACTCATCTCATTTTGGCGAGAAAAACAAGCATCAATTTACGGTGCGCAAAAGTCACTTATTATCACTGTATTTGGGGGCTTAAGCTTATTAGGTGGCTTTATCCTTATATCATTAGCAGGCGATTCAATGAGTGTGCATCATTTAATAGATAATGCATCTAAAATACAGCATAGTCCTTACTTTACGTTTGCCATGATATTAATCATGTTAGGTGCATTCACTAAATCTGCCCAAGTACCATTTTATATTTGGTTGCCCGACGCGATGGAAGCACCTACGCCCGTTAGTGCCTATTTACATTCAGCAACAATGGTCAAAGCAGGATTATATTTAGTAGCACGTGTGACGCCTTTATTTGCCATTTCACAAGGATGGATTTGGACAATTACTCTAGTCGGTTTAATCACCCTCTTCTGGGCATCATTCAATGCGACTAAGCAACAAGACTTAAAAGGTATCTTGGCATTCTCTACTGTGTCACAACTCGGTATGATTATGTCTATGCTAGGTACTGGTGCAGTTAGCTATCATTTTGAAGGTCAACAAAGTCAATTATATATAGCTGGGTTTACTGCCGCAGTCTTCCATTTAGTTAACCATGCGACATTCAAAGGTGCTCTATTTATGGTAACTGGTGCGGTTGACCATGCGACTGGTACGCGTGATGTGAAGAAACTTGGTGGCTTACTTACTATCATGCCAATTTCATTTACAATCACTATTATCACAGCATTAAGTATGGCTGGTGTACCACCTTTTAACGGTTTCTTATCTAAAGAAAAATTCTTAGAAGCCATGATTGAAGCATCTCACGCAAATCTTTTCAGTCTCAATACATTAGGGATTATCTTCCCAATTTCAGCTATTGTAGGTAGTATCTTTACATTTGTATATTCGATTAAATTCGTCTTACATATATTTTTCGGAAAACATCAACCCGATGCTCTACCTAAAAAGGCGCATGAGGCTTCAATATTAATGTTAATCTCTCCAATTATCTTAGCTGCACTCGTTATTATCTTTGGATTAGTCCCTGGATTACTAACACAATCTATTATTGAGCCAGCGACAACAGCAATTAGTGGAGCGACAAATGTACATGCAGAATTCCACCTATTCCATGGTATTACGCCTGCATTCATTTCAACATTAGTGATTTGGATTATAGGAATTATATTATTATTAACATTTGGCTACTGGATTCGTTTATTACAAGCGCAACCTACACGCCTTACATTTAACCATTGGTATGACTCAGCCGGAAAATGGCTTCCATCATACTCAGCAAATATGACGAACAGCTACGTCAATGGATATGTTAGAGATAGCTTAGTTATTATCTTCGGCATGTTAATTATAGTCACTGCTGTCACACTATTAAGCGTGCCTTTCAGCTTTGATTTTAAAGATATCAATACGATACATCTCTACGAAATTGTCATCTTAGTCTTACTCGTAGTAGCAGCATTTATGGTAGTGATTGCTAAATCTCGTTTATTCAGCATCATCATGCTTGGTGTAGTCGGATATACGGTGTCAGTGCTATTTGTATTCTTTAAAGCACCTGATTTAGCCTTAACACAGTTCGTAGTTGAATCAATCTCGACTGGATTATTCTTATTATGTTTCTACTATTTACCAAACCTAAATCGCTATAATGAAAAGACTTCATTTAAACTAACGAACGCAGTGATTTCAATTGGTGTAGGATTAGTCGTCATTATCTTAGGCTTAATTGCTTATGGCAACAGACATTTTACTTCCATTGGAGAATATTATAAAGATCACGTTTACGACTTAGCTCATGGTAAAAATATGGTCAACGTTATTCTTGTAGACTTCCGTGGTATGGATACGTTGTTCGAATCATCAGTATTAGGTATTGCCGGATTAGGCGTCTATACAATGATTAAACTACGTCGTAAACATAAAACAAGTGAGGTGAAGCGTGATGAACAGACAGAACAATAATTTAATGTTTCAATATGCTGCTGTTATTATCGCCTTTTTAATTGCCTTATTTGGTATTTCTTTATTCTTCGCCGGTCACTATACGCCTGGCGGAGGTTTCGTAGGAGGATTACTTTTATCTTGTGCGTTAACCATTATTGCAATAGCGTTTGATATTAAAACGATGCGCAAAGTCTTCCCTTGGGATTTTAAAATTCTAATTGGTATTGGCTTATTATTCTGCGTCGGCACACCTATTGCAAGTTGGTTCTACGGCAGCCAATTCTTTACTCATACAGAGTTCAATATTCCGTTGCCCCTACTCCAACCTGTTCATATGAATACGCCTATGTTCTTTGACTTTGGTGTTTTATGCGCAGTAGTTGGTACGATTATGACAATTATTTTAGCGATTGGAGAGAACGAATAGTGGAAATAATTATGATATTTGTATGTGGCATTCTCACAGCAATCAGTGTCTATCTCGTTTTATCTAAAAGTTTGATACGAATTGTTATGGGGACGACTTTAATTACACATGCATCAAATTTATTTTTAATTACAATGGGCGGATTAAAACATGGTGAAATGCCAATTTATGAAAAAGGCATCTCTCAATATGTTGATCCTATCCCACATGCATTAATACTTACAGCTATTGTTATTGCCTTTGCAACAACAGCTTTCTTCTTAGTCTTGGCTTTTAGAACCTATAAAGAATTAGGTACAGACAACGTAGAACAGATGAAGGGAGTGCCTAATGATGATAGAAACTAATTTAGTTGTTCTGACATTAGTAGTGCCGATTATTACTGCTATTATCCTTATATTTTTAGGACAACGTTATCGAATTAAACGCTATGTCACATTGATAGGCCTCGCCCTTACCTTCGTAGTTGCCATCATCAATTTAAGAAACGTAGTGGTCGATGGCCCATTGAAAGTCGAATTAGGTTCTTGGCCAGCACCATATGGCATTATCTTTTTACTTGATAGTTTTAGTGCCATGTTAATCGTAACAAGCATTATTATCACAATACTTATTACTGCCTATTCGATTACGACTGCTGGAATTGATAGAGAACGCTATTACTTCCACTTTTCAATAACGTTTATGTTAGTGGGTATTATTGGTGCGTTTACAACTGGAGATATCTTTAACCTGTTCGTATTCTTTGAAGTATTCTTAATGTCTTCATACGCCTTACTAGTACTAGGTGGCACACATATTCAACTACGTGAAACGGTAAAATATCTACTCGTCAATATTGTGACATCTACATTCTTTGTTATTGCAGTAGCGATTTTATATTCAATCGTTGGCACACTTAACATGGCTGATATTAGTGAGAAATTGACTAGTCTATCTAGTACACATGGTGGACTTTTAAGCATAGTATTTATTCTTTTCATCTTTGTGTTTGCAACTAAAGCTGGTGCCTTCCCTATGTACGTTTGGTTACCTGGTTCATACTATGCCCCACCTTTTGCTATTATCGCTTTCTTCGGCGCATTACTTACAAAAGTGGGTGTCTACGCGATTTTAAGAACGTTGAGTCTATTCTTCAACGATACGATGAGTTTTTCACACTACACAATTTTATTCTTAGCATTATTAACGATTATCTTTGGTTCAATCGGAGCCATCGCCTATTACGACACTAAAAAAATCATCATTTACAATATTATGATTGCTGTCGGCGTAATTTTAGTCGGTGTCGCAATGATGAATGAAGCGGGTATTGTAGGGGCAATTTACTATACGCTCCACGATATGTTAGTGAAGACTTCCCTATTCCTATTAATTGGTGTGATGTATCAAATTACTAAATCCACTAACCTTAAAGAATTCGGTGGTCTCATTAAAACGTACCCAGTCCTTGGTTGGTCATTCTTTATAGCTGCCTTAAGTTTAGCCGGTATCCCGCCATTGAGTGGTTTTTACGGTAAGTATTATATTGTACAGGCTACTTTTGAAAAGGGCTTTTATGTAAGTGGCGTGATTGTCTTACTTTCAAGTTTAGTAGTATTGTATTCAGTTATTCGTATTTTCTTAAAAGGCTTTTTCGGAGAGCCAAAAGGATATGACGTACAACGCAAAGTAAATGTTACACATGCTATGACTATTTCTATTGCAGCAGTCGTCATTACAGTATTATTCGGTTTATCTGCCGATTTACTCTATCCACTTGTTTCTGAAGCAGCTAAATCTTTCTATGATCCTAGCTTTTATATTAAAAGCGTATTAGGAGGTAAGTAATCATGGCCATTCAAATCATTTTAAATTTTATATTAGCTTTTATATGGATATTCTTAAGTGGTAGCTATACCCTAAATAACCTTTTATTAGGATTTATCTTAGGGATAGGTTTGGTCTACTTATTTAATAGAGTCCTACCTGGCAGATTTTATTTAATTAAAGTGTACAAGATTATTAAACTTGTGGTAGTCTTTTTCATCGAATTAATTAAAGCCAACATCGATGTGTTAAAAATCGTCTTACAACCTACATTGAAAAATCAACCTGGTTTCTTTATTTATGACACGGATTTAAAGACTGATTGGCAAATTGTATTATTATCTAATTTAATTACACTTACGCCTGGAACAGTAGTACTTGGGATAAGTGATGACAGAACAAAGATTTATATCCATTCAATTGATTTTAGTACTAAAGAGGAAGAAGTTGAAGGTATTAAATCTTCACTTGAAAAAGTAGTTAGAGAGGTGGGCGAAGACTGATGGTAAAAATTATAATTATTATTGCTTTAATCATTGTTGTAATATCAATGTTGGCAATGTTCATTCGAATTATCAAAGGCTCCTCTTTAGCAGACCGTATATTAGCACTTGATGCGATAGGTTTACAATTAATGGCATGTATCGCTTTATACAGTATTTTTATAGGCGCGCAATATCTACTTGTTGCTATATTATTAATTGGTATTTTAGCGTTTTTAGGCACAGCGGTCTTTTCAAAATATATGGATAAAGGTAAGGTGATGGAACGTGATAGCAAACATCATCATTAGTTTAGCGCTTATCTTTGTTATCTTAGGCGCTTTAATAAGTGCCGTGACAGCCATTGGTATTATTCGCTTAAAAGATATTTATTCACGTGGTCATGCTGCCGGTATATCTGCTACACTAGGTGCAATCTTTTTATTATTTGGAACGTTCTTATACTTTATTGGTACAGAGGGTTATATTAATATGCAGTTGATATTAGGTATTGTATTTATTTTAATCACTGGCCCACTTTCAAGCCATTTAATTATGAGAGCTTCGTATAATAATAGAACACCTTATACTAAAGATACGAAAATAGATGAATTTAAAGACGAATTTAAGGATAAGAAAATATAATTTAGTTTCTCTTTAATAATAAAAACAAGAGCTAAATCTCCATATAGGCGTAGAGGTGAATTCAAATATGAATTCACCTCTACGCTTTTTTTATCAATACTTCGTATTGTTTCGCTCGCATTTTCTGGGGGACTGGCTAAGCCACGGTCTTAGCCTAGCCCTGACCCTTCAAGAGTCTCGCCCACAATACTACATTGATTATGTGTAACTTTATATTGGCTTTAAGTTAAAAACATGTTATTATAAATCGTAATAATTACGTTTTATAAGAAAGAAGTGTTTTTATGCATTGGACTATTATTGGTGGTGGCATTCAAGGTACGACCATCGCACTAAAATTACGTGAAGCAGGTCTTCCTGTTGAACAATTAACTATTATCGACCCTTACAATTCTTTATGTGAACAATTTAATGACTTTACGCATAGGATTAGCATGCCGTTTTTACGCTCACCTATTGTACATCATATTCATCCTAATCCATTCCACTTAAAGCAATTCGCTAAAGTGCAACAATATACAAATGCAACATACGGACGTTATCAACGTCCTCAAACAGATATGTTTATGCATCACGTACACGAACAAGTGCATCATTATCATCTTAACGCTTGTCATGTTCAAGGCTACGTAAAGAAATTGACGCAACATAATCATGGTTGGTCGATCACTTTATCTAACGCTCAAGAGCTTCAAACTGATTGTGTTGTACTCGCACAAGGTTGTAATCATAAACCTTACATTCCTGACTTATATCAACATAAGGATGATGTATGCCACATTTTCAATGAGAATTTCGATGCTACTATGTATGATAAGGCATCGCATGTGGTGGGCAGTGGCATTTCGGCGGTTCATTTAACGTTGAAGTTATTGAATCGATCTCAAGATAAAGTGGTACATTTATAGATGAATAAAGATATAGCAATTCATCATTTCGATGCCGATCCTGGCTGGCTTGGACCTAAAAATATGACTTCATTCTTAAATACTAAATCTGCAGATGAAAAATTTGAAATTCTTTCAAAAGAAAGACATAAAGGTTCTATGCCTCAAGAGCTATATTTGCGCTTGAAAAAGCATGTTCAATCTGGACGTTTAGTGATTCATAAAGAGACAATCACCTCTATTGAGGACCACTCCATTATGACTGAAAATCAGAAGGTAACGTATGATTATATTTTACTGGCAACTGGTTTTGAACCTACATTTTTAAAACAATCAATGATACAGTCACTCATTAAACATGAGCAGGCACCTTTAACATCATGTGGCTTGCCGGACATAAGTTCAGAATTAGAATGGCTTCCTCAACTCTTTGTAGCGGGCGGCTTGGCAGATTTAGAACTTGGGCCGTTTGCGAGAAATATTATGGGTGGCAAAAAGGCTTCATTAAGAATTCATCAAGCTTATCAAAGATTGCATAATAGTAAACGCGACTCAGCATAATACTAGAAGAAAAGAGCGAGGACAGAAATTTAATGTAATTTCTATCCTCACTCATTTTAAAAAAACGCTTATTTATTTTTTAAGGGCTTAATGCCTATTGTCCCTCTCATAATACTAATTAATTCATCATGTTCGCTTTTAATTTCAATATTCCATACTTGTGTGGTCTTACCTTGATGAATAATGGTCGCAGTAGCTATAATGCGACCTTCTTTAACTGAATGGATATGATTTGCGTTCATTTCTAAGCCCAAAGGAATAGACTGTTGAGTATCAATTAGATTTGCAGCACCGATTGAACACGCTGTTTCTCCTAATGCGATAGTTGCCCCACCATGTAAATAACCAAATGGTTGTTTCACTTTATCAGTGACTGGCATCGAAATGACAACTTTACCTTCCTCGGTATCTTCTATCTTCATCTCAAAGGTTTCTAGTAAATTGGTCACGTATTTCACCTCATGATTATTATAATATCATCGTCGCAATTGTACCAAAGATAATTAACGGTACGTTATAAAATACAAAGTTAGGTATACATGTATCTCGAATATGATCGTGTTGACCATCTACATCTAAACCGGCAGTTGGACCTAATGTGGAATCACTTGCTGGAGAACCTGAATCTCCTAGAGCACTGGCTGTACCTACTAGTGCAATAAGCGCCATCGTATCTAAACCAATTGAGACACCAAGTGGGATGAATAACGTTGCGATGATAGGAATCGTCGCAAAAGACGACCCTATTCCTAAGGTCACTACTAGCCCAACAAGATACATTACAATGATACTAATTAATTTATGTCCATTTGTAATTTCGGTTAAACTTGAGACTAATTTTTGAATATCTCCCGTTGCATTCATCACGCCGGCAAAGCCATTTGCCGAAAGAATCACGACACCAATAAATGACATAATCTTAATACCTTCAACAAACTGACTATCTAATTCATTCCATTTGTATACACCTGAAATAAAGAAAACTAGTACCCCAGCTAATGCGCCAAAGATCATTGAATCTGTAAAAGTTTGTACTAAAAATGTTGCTAAAATAGCTACTACGGTAACTACTAATACATATGGTCGAATGGCTGGAATAGCCTCTTCCTTTTCAGAATAAGGTTCTGATTTATACTCACGAGGTTTACGGAAATAGAATATGCCTAATACTAAACCAACAATATAGCCTAATGAAGGGATAAGCATCGCTTTCCATATCATATTAAATTCGATTGGGTGATGTGCTTTATCGAATCCGTTTTGAATAATTTGGTGGAATATTTGTCCAAAACCGTATGGAAGTAAGACATATGGCCAACATAAACCGAAACCAATGACCAAACCAATTAAACGTCTGTCCATTTTCAAATCATTAAAGAGACTTAAAAGTGGTGGAATAACGATAGGTATAAATGCGATATGTACTGGGATTAAGTTTTGGCTCATGATGCTCATCATTAAAAGTGCCACAATAATAATGACTTTAACTTTAATCCTAGATAATCGGCTATTTTCAGAGTGAATTGCGCGTATGATTTTATTAACTAAATAATCCGTAATGCCACTATATGAAATAAGCGCTGCAAAACCGCCGAGTAATGCATAGCTTAAAGCGACTTCTGAACCATCCACAATATTTTTACCAAATACGCTGATGACTTTATTCAAACTCATACCTGAAATAAGTCCACCCACTAAGGAACTAATAAATAAACTAATCACTACATTTAATCTGTATAAACATAAAATAATCATTAAAATAACTGCAATAACTACTGCATTAATCATACACGCTCACCCTTTATCTCTCTACCGAACTAAAGTAAATAATTATGTGATTTATCATACCAACTCGATTAACTATTGTCAATGCGCCAATTTTCAAGAAAGCAAGCATCCTATAAAAAAACAGTAGTGAGGCTTAATCTTAAACACACACTACTGCTCTATACTTTTAATACTATTTAGGCCTGTTGATTAAAATATTTAGTTACGTAACCAATTTAGAACGGTTGTAATCATACTTCCTGTAGGACCTTTAGGCCCTTTAAAACTATTAGTATGAGTTGTAGCTGGTCCTGCAATATCAAAATGGATATGAGGTGTCGTGCCACTAAAATGTGTAATAAATGTGGCTGCAAATAAAGCTTTACCTTGACCATTTGTATGATTGACTAAATCGGCTACGTCAGAACGACGAATTAAACGTTGTTCAGTGTTTGTGATAGGTAACTCAAAGGCCAGTTCATCCATCGCTCTTGCACTAGCTAAAATCTCTTGAATTTCATTGTCAGCATGAGAATTAAACAATGCTGCTTTATCTTCTCCTAATGCTACAATGGCTGCACCTGTTAGCGTCGCAAAATCTAAAATAATTCGTGGTTGGAATTGGTTCGCATAGAATACAGCATCTCCTAATACCATTCGTCCTTCTGCATCGCTATTTAGCATTTCAACAGTTTCCCCGCTTAACGCTGTAAAGACATCGTCGGGTTTCATAGCATTATTGCTAATCATATTTTCAGCGGAAGCAATCACCCCTACAATATTAATTGGTAATTCAAGACGTGAAGCCGCTTCAATCATCCCCACAACATTCGCTGCGCCACACATATCAAATTTCATTGTCTGCATGCCAACTTTAGACTTAATACTGTAACCACCCGAATCATAAGTAATCCCTTTACCAACTAGGGCTATCGGCACCTCATCTTCTTTAGCGCCATTATACGTTAACGTAATCACTGCCGGTGGATTGATTGAGCCCTTACCTACTGCATGAATAAGACCAAATCCCTCTGACAACAAGGTTTCCCCATCTTTAATATCCACTTTGACTTTCGTTTCTTTAAAATGCTCTGCCACTTCCTCCGCAAAGTAACTTGGCGTTAAAATATTCGGTGGCATATTACTGAAATCACGCGCAAGATTGATAGATTGGCCTACAATTATGCCTTGTTTCAATTGCGTCTCAAGATGTGTATCTTGTGTAGTGATATGTAAGTCTAACTTGTACGGAACTTTTTTATCAGATTTATAATTATCAAAAGTATATATCGCTTGTTCACTTTGGAGACCTAATACCTCGATGATTTTATCTTGAGTGATTTGTTTAGAGATAAATGTATCAAATAATAATTCAGCATCCGTGAC
Organism: Staphylococcus sp. acrmy; assembly: GCF_022690565.1. Taxonomy (NCBI): domain Bacteria; kingdom Bacillati; phylum Bacillota; class Bacilli; order Caryophanales; family Staphylococcaceae; genus Staphylococcus; species Staphylococcus sp. acrmy. The sequence goes on from NZ_JALCVE010000005.1 coordinate 13,751, forward strand.
ATGTTCTTCTTTTAAAAATTGGAACAAGTTGCCAAATACTTTTAATAAATCAGTATAATTTAACGTCTTTAAATTACCTAATCCAACTGTGATTAAGCGTTTAGTTTCATCTTCTAGTGGCAAGACGGTTGAAGCGACTTTACCTAGCGTATTGTGAATAATATGATGATGGCGATATTCATCAATACGTTGCGTTAAATCATGATTATTATATTGCACTGTACCAAGTTGGTTAATATGGTCTGGTACGCCTATAATTAATACTTCAGTGTCGATGTGCTCATGTTGATTAAAATTGAAGTTGATCATTGTGTAGCACCCTTTCTGTTGAATAGTAAATGTAATTTCGAAGATTTCGTCGTTCTACCCTAGTAAAGTTGATTATAGATGAATAAAGGATGGTTTCAAAGTCTCTTCATCTTATAAAATTCATACCTAAAAAAGCTGAGACATTTATATATAAACGCCTCAGCTTCTCTATTATATTGATTTTATTAAAACTTAGAATTTACCTTTTTTGAATGCTAAGCCTACGCCACCGATTTTGAATACGGCACGTGTATCAATAACTTTCTTCATGAAGGCAGCTTTTTTACCAGTAATATCTCTACCGTAAACGATACCTACACCGTCATGAGAACCTAATGAACATACTGTACCACGGTCAGCATATTCAAATTCTTCTGCAGCTTGACCGTTTAAGATGTTTTTAATATTTTTAGCAACGTGTTCACCTTGTTGCATAGCGATTTGAGCTGTAGTTGGTAATGGACGTTCTTCACCTGCTGGGATAAACGCAGAAACATCACCGATTACAAAGATGTCGTCATGACCTTCGATTGTTAAATCTTGTTTAGTCACGATACGGCCACGTTTAACGCCTTCAAATGATTCTTCCATTAATTTACTACCACGTACACCGGCAGCCCAGATAGCAGTACCTGCTTCTAATTGTTGTTCTTGATCGTTGATTTTTACAACGAAACCTTTTTCGTTACAAGCAACGATTGGTGTAGCGATTTTGAATTCAACGCCACGATCTTCTAAATAGTTAACTGCATAGTTAACTAATTCGTCAGAGAACATTGGTAACATTTTTGGAGCAGCTTCAACACAAGTTAATTTAACTTTGTTTTGATCTACGCCGTATTTGCTACATAATTCAGGAATTCTTTCAGTTAATTCACCTAAGAATTCAATACCTGTAAAGCCAGCGCCACCAACTAAGATAGCTAAGTCTTTATCGTCTTTTTCTTTAGAAGCTGCATAGTTTGCGAATTTATCTTCGATGTGACGAGATAAACGACGTGCAGTTTCGATGTTTTCAATTTGGAAAGCGTGGTCTTTCATACCGTCGATGCCAAATGTTTCACTTTCGAAACCTAATGCTACTACTAAAATATCGTAGTCATAGATACCGTGATTAGTTTCTACTTTTTTAGCATTACGGTCGATTTTAGTTACTTCAGCGTTGATAAATTTAACTTTATCTTCTTTAATAACACTTTCAATTGGATAAATTAAATCTTCATAATTTAATGTACCAGCTGAAGCTTCATGTAACCAAGTTGCTTCATAGTGATATTTGTTTTTGTTGATTAAAGTGATTTCTGCTTCGTCTGCAGAAAGTTCTTTTTGTAATTTAGTTACTGTTTGTAAACCAGCGTAACCAGCACCTAGTACTAGTACTTTTTTACGATCTTGTGCCATTTCATTCACCTAAGCTTTCATAATTATTTTCTTAAATGTAGATAAAGGCTACAAATTTCAGAACATAACAAAGCTCAGACCGTACATTATATTTCATTCAATATCTGTTAGTCTGATTTACCATAAACTTTGCACTTAACCTAACTGTTCATCCCTATTTATAGTCTTAGTCAACACTTTGTTTTTCAATTCAGTTTTATGAACTTTAGTTCACAAAAAAGACAAAGTTCAATCCATATTCAATTTTATAGCTTTTACACTACATTTTCAAGCAACAACAAGACTATATTTAAAATAATCGTCTTATACTTAAATCTAGAATATATAATCGAACTTTTTAAAATTTTTTCATTTTAAAATGGTTTAACAATTTTCAGGATTTCCTGCCACTTTAGCAGTTCTAAATGAACTACCACAACCACATGAAGCAATAGCATTTGGGTTGTCGATTTGGAAACCGCCACCCATTAATGATTGTTTAAAATCAACAGTTGTCCCATTTAATACAGGTACATCATATTTATCGACTAATACTTTTAAGCCGTAAAACTCTAAAACTTCGTCATTTTCGCCTGGTTGTTCTTCTGCAGACATTCCATATGTTAGTCCAGTACAACCACCGCCGTTGACTTTAATTTTTAAATAGCCGTCTTCCATATCATTGCTTTTTAACATGTCTTTTACTTCGTACGCAGCAGCTTCAGTTAATGTTACAGTTGGCATCATTGTTCCCCCTATAATAGATTTGTAAAATCATTGTCTTCTATATGTTTATAAATATTCTTTAATAAATCATCTGGTGTGTCACCTTCAACAGTATCACCATCTACTAACGCATACAACCCACATGAGCATGTACCACAATTGTTCAAGCATCCATATTCTAACACATCCACGTCCGGATCATTGTCTAATTTATCATAAACATAGTCTCCGCCTTTTGCCATATTCGATATGCAGAATTCAACTAATGGAAACATACTTCACCTTCTTCATGTTTTTAATTACATTATTATAACAAATCTTACTTTCTACTGCATTAGACTAGCTCAACTTTTCATTTGCCAAAGTGTAAAAAATCTAATGGTAAATGTTATGATTCCTTTATTATTGTACTCAGGACTTTGATTGTAGTCATTCTAAAAAACAGATATAATAAATTTATATAAATAATACATTTAATTGTAAGGGGCAATGAAATGTAATCTATAAACAACTTTATCCATTGGTTATTTTAATATCGATGATGAAGCAATTTAACACATTTTTTCTTATTTAAAGGGTAGTCGTTTTCGTTTCATAACGGAATCGCAAATCATATAAAAAGGGGTATAACATATGAAAAATTTAGTATTACTTGGTGGCGGTTATGGCAATATGCGCATTATGTCGCGAATTCTTCCTGAGGCTTTACCGGAAGACTATACATTAACATTAATTGATCGCATGCCTTTCCACGGATTAAAACCTGAGTTTTATGCGCTAGCTGCGGGCACAAAATCTGATAGCGATGTATGTATGAATTTTCCAGATTTCGAACGTATTAACACTATTTATGGTGAGATTAGCGATATTGACTTAGATTCTCAAATCGTTTCAGTTGGAAATACTAAAGTTGACTATGATGAATTAGTTATCGGCTTAGGTTGTGAAGATAAATATCATAATGTTCCTGGCGCTGAAGAATACACACACAGTATTCAAACATTATCTAAAGCACGTGAAACCTTCCATAGTATTAGTGAATTGCCAAGTGGCGCTAGCGTTGGTATTGTTGGTGCTGGCTTAAGCGGGATTGAACTAGCTAGTGAATTACGTGAAAGTCGTGAAGATTTAGAAGTGATTTTGTATGATCGTGGCGAACGAATTTTAAGAAATTTTCCGGAAAAATTAAGTAATTATATTGCGAAATGGTTCCGTGAAAATAAAGTTAAAGTTGTACCGAACTCACTTATCGACAAAGTAGAGCCGGGTAAAATCTATAATAATGGATCACCTGAAGAAGTAGATTTAGTCGTTTGGACTGCCGGAATTCAACCGGTTGAAGTAGTAAGACACTTACCTATCGATATTAATCGTAGTGGTCGCGTAATTATTAACCAATATCATCAAGTACCTACATATAAAAACGTCTATGTCGTAGGTGATTGTGCTGACTTACCTCACGCGCCAAGTGCTCAACTAGCCGAGTTACAAGGCGACCAAATTGCAGATGTACTTAAAAAACAATGGAACAATGAAGCATTACCAGAGAAGATGCCTGAACTTAAAGTACAAGGTTTCTTAGGTTCGCTCGGTGAGAAGAAAGGCTTTGCCTATATTATGGACCACACTGTTACAGGTCGTTTAGCCCATATTCTCAAATCAGGTGTACTATGGTTATATAAATATCATAATGGTTAAGGCATATTAATCATTTATAAGATTGAAAATGATAAAAGCGAGGTCTAGACAGAATAACTAAGATTTACCTACTTACGTTGTTGCTCAAATTTTGACGTAAGATAAAGCGTTTAAACGCTCTTCAGGTTTTAAAATCAAGGTTAAAAAGTCTAGCCTCGCTATTTTATTTATTATCTATTTATTTTCATTATTCGCAAAGTGTTTATCTACAAAGTTGGTTAATTGCTTTGTTTGAATATATCCGTCCGCAACATATTCATCGTTCATGGTAATTAATGGATAAAATAATTCATCTTCTTCTAGTTGCTCGATATAGTGTTGGTCATGGTCGCTAAGATTTTCAGTTTGCTTTTGAAAATCGATATACGTATATTCAAACTGAATATCTGGATATTTTCTTTCTAATAAAGATTGAATCCATTCAAATGTATTTCTAGATGTTGGTGCGTTCACACAACTGGCACAGACCACATCAGCACCGTACACTACTACACTCACTTTAGTCATACTTAAATCCCCCGTCTTGTTTTATAGATTTTTCTTACTTTATCTATTATAATAAATAAATAATGGAATTATGAAGTAATATACTTGAAAGGAGACATATCTCATGCCTACTGAGAATGCAACAATGTTTGATCAAGTAGCTGAAGTTATTGAACGTTTACGTCCTTTTTTATTACGTGACGGCGGAGACTGTACATTAATAGATGTTGAAGACGGCATCGTGAAATTACAATTACACGGAGCTTGCGGTACTTGTCCAAGCTCGACAATCACATTAAAAGCTGGTATTGAACGCGCACTACACGAAGAAGTTCCAGGCGTTATCGAAGTAGAACAAGTCTTCTAAGCGTCTCGTATTATATATTTATGGTAAGACCAATATGACTCCTATCAAAGTAACTTATACTTCGATGGGAGTCATTTTATATCTCGCATTTCTAAAATAATAGAATACCTTATATTAAAAAACTGGGAATGGGACATAAATCTAGGGAGCGGGACAGAAATCTAATGCAATTTCAAAGATTTCGTTGTCCCGCCCCGGCAAGGTTGACTAGAAATGAAGGAAGTGAGGCTCGAACGCATCTTCATTTCAGACAACTACTGCCATAAATAAAGGCTGAACCATTTTTTTATTAATGGCTCAGCCTCAGTTTTTTATTATTGTTGTTTATGTGACGTTTTAGATTCATCATCTTTCATATGTTGAGCGATATGTTCATTCATATATGCCCAACCTTTCCAACCAACGTGAACGACATCACTAAGAACATATTTTTCATAGTCTTTGTCTGACATGTCATAAACTTTACCACCATGATTTACTACAGTTTGATGGATTTTATTATAAACAGGTTCACGTGTTAAACGATGAATATTTAAATGATCATACCATTTACCATTAACAGGTAAAATCACGTATTGAACATCGGCACCCGCATGATGCATCGTATCTACAAGTAATGATAAATCATTAAATTCTGGAGAATTCATTTTAAATTCATATTTACGATGATTCATCGGTTTCTTATGCGTTAATTTGTTCCAATATTCATTACGGATACCATAGTCATTAGAAGAAGAACGTTTTTCACCAAGTTGAACTGCTTTATCTTGCATAGTTTCCCAAGATGCATCCGGTTTAGTCATCGGACTTACATCTGATAAAGGTGATTTATCTAAAGAGAAATATGTTTTTATCGCTTCAATTTTTAGAAGTTGGTTCTCTTTGAAACGAGAAACATAATTACCATCTACTTCTCCATGACTTTTAACAACTTCTTTTAAAAATGGTTTGTTCGTTGTACTTTTGAATTTCAATAGACGTTTCGCATATCTTTCTTTTAATTCAGAAGGCATATCTTTTTGTTGAAATAACTGATTAATTTGATTTGGTGTTGTACGTGCAGCAATATCTCTATCGTTGACGCCATGCGTACTAAACCATTGAGGTGAAATAATAAATGTCATCTTTTTCCCTTTTAACTGATCATATTGACCGGCTAATTCAATCGCATTAATTAAGTCTGTGTTCCCACCAGTCCCAACTAAGAAGACGGGTTTCGTATCTTTTCTATTATGTAATGCTATCGCTGGGTTAAATGGATCTTTTTTATTTAATTCACTCGATCCATAAACAGGATAATATTTATTACTACTGAACATTTTATTTTGAATGAGCGTACCTTTGAGTACTTGGTCAGTTAAAGAAATTCTATTATCAGCGACTGCTTTATTAGTTACTAAACCTGTAAACCAACTTGCAGGTAATAGTACAAACGCTAAAAATAACGCGCCGCTGATAATAATTGGTAAAAATGGCTTTATTTTCATCTTAGTTCTTCTAAAGCTTCAACAATTTTATTAGGAGTTGCCCACTCATCACGATCAAAGTCCATAATTGATACTTCGATACCTAGTCTATTTTGAATTTCAAGTAATAAACCTACTGTTTGGAATGAATCAATGATGCCCTCTTCAAAAATTTCAACATCAGGGTTTTCTTTTACCACATTATTTTCCGCAACATCAGCTAATAAATTTAATACTTCTTCTCTAAATTCCATAATTTATAACTCCTTTTATATTAATTTTCCTGAAAAGATTAAAAATCCAAATGCTACAAAATGGAATGTGATGATGATACTCAAAGCTGTAGTAAAACCATTTTGCCAACGAGCTGGATGTTTCTTTCTCCAACGTTCATAGTATCCATAGCCAATAAACATAAGGCCATGATAGATACCGTATACAATATAGAATAACTCTAGGCCATGCCATACGCCCATGATGAAAAAGTTTAACAAGAATGCGAAATTAGACATCGCAAACTGACTTTTCATTAATTTCTTACGTGACATGTAGAAGAGCGTACGCATATAGATACAATCTCTAAACCAGAATGATAATGACATATGCCATCTATTCCAGAAGTCTTTAATATTACGTGCTTTAAATGGTTGTTTAAAGTTTGGAGGCGTATTAATACCATAAAGATAACTAATCGCTACCGCAAATAAACTGTAACCTGCAAAGTCAAAGAATAAATAGAAACTATACGCATACATATATAACCATTTATGTGTGAAACCATGTAAATCCATTAGTAATGGATGAATTGCGTAAGAATTAATTAAATAAGCAAGAATATATTTATAAAGGAAACCAAGCATAATCATATGAATTGCTTTAGCTACTAACGCTCTATACTGTTCTCCTGTAGGAACCTTCTTATCGTCTTTAACAAAACGTTTGTATCGGTCAATAGGTCCAGAAGACACGGTTGGGAAGAAAGAAATAAATTGAAGTAACTTACCTACTTTAATTTCTTTTATTGAACCATCTCTAATTTCCATGATAAGTTGAACGCTTTTAAACGTAACGTATGAAATACCTAAGAAACCTACAAATTCAATTAATTTATGCTCATGGAAGTGAATTTGATGTCCACCTAGCCATGAACTTTGTAAAACCTTAACAATTGCTAATGGCAAGATAGATAATACCATAACAATAACAAATTTAGTGAAGGTATTATTCTTTTGTCTTGAATGATAATAACCCATGATGAGTGCTACTTGCCAAATCAGATAAATTACGAAACACAGTAACTGAATACTTAAGTATTTATTATCAAACAGGTTATGTTTATCTGATGAAAAAATAATGACTATCATAATTGCTGTACTTATACCGTTGTAGATATAACTTCGCTTACCTAAAAATCCGAGTATGATGACTGGTAAAAGTACTATAAAAGCAACTAAGAAGAAGGTAAACGTGCCATAAGGGATCATGCGTTAATATCCTCAGCTACTTGTTTACGATCAAGCTTTCCGTTTGAAGTTAATGGAAGTTGGTCCATCCAAACAAATTTTCTTGGAATCATATATTCTGGTAAGCGAGATTTGAGTTCGGATTTAATTTGTCTGGTCATTTCTAAATCATCTTTAACTTCTTCAGTAGGCACAATAGCCCCTACCAAGTGAACAACTTTATTATTTTTATAAATTGGTACGACGATTGTTTCTCGTACGTATTGTGATTGTCTAAGCTGTGTTTCAATTTCTTCAAGCTCCATACGATAGCCGTTGAGTTTAATTTGGAAGTCGATACGTCCTTGAATAAACCAAAGGCCATCCTTTTCAATAGCTTTATCACCTGTATGATAAAGTCGAATACCATCTTCAAAGTTAAATACCGCTTCAGTTTTAGCTTTATTATTTAAATACCCTAAGCTGACACTGTTACCTTTAATGATAAGTTCTCCTTCATCTGTTGTAGATAACGTCGTGTTAGGTCGGGCTACGCCCACTGGTAGTGGATTATACGTTTCAATGATGTCTGGCGTGATTTTGACACTAGTCACAGCTACAGTCGCTTCAGTCGGACCATAAGTATTATAAACCACTGCATGAGAATATCTGTCTAATAATGCTTTTGCTGTTCTATGCGGCAAGATTTCTCCACAGAAGAAGAAGTGATTCAAACTTGGATAGGCACTTTCATTAAGATTTGGAAGCAATAAACACATTTCCATAAATGACGGTGTTGATACCCAAGCATTAATTGGTGTGTTAACTAACATGTCGTTTAACAATTTAGGTTTATTAATCATATCTTTATCTACTAAGTTTAAAGTACCACCAGATGTTAAGCATGGGTAGATTGCCATTACTGATAAGTCAAATGAGAATGGTGCTTGGTTAAGCCACTCTTATGGTTCATTAGATTCATTTAATGAGACCATCCATTCTGCAAACTCTACTAAACTTGCATATTCAATTTGAACACCTTTAGGTTCTCCAGTAGACCCTGAAGTAAAAATAGTATATACCACGTTTGTAAGCGCCATTTGGCTATCAAACACCGTTGGATAGTCAGAGTTTTGAACATCTTGAATAGTGATTTCTTTAGCCTCATGATTAGCTATTGACGTTTCCGTTGTATTCAAAATAAATTCTGGTTCTACTTGCTTGATAATCATGTGAACACGATCAGTTGGAACCGACGTATCAATTGGCACATAGCCACAACCGGCTTTAATCGCACCTATCATTCCCACTATCATATAGGGTGACATATGACCATATAGAACTAGAGGTTTATGCGTATCTTGTAGTAAATGTGCTAATTTACTTGATTCATCTATTAACTGTTGATACGTTAATTCATCATCTTTATGTCTAATTGCAATACACTCAGGATTGTTTTGACTAAAGTCATTTATTAAATTTATGATATCTGACATAATTTGACTCCTTATTAGAATTCGTTATATATGAAATTATTGTGTGTGTCGCCGGATCCATAAATAAGATACAACGCAATAAATATAGCTAAATACAGTAGGGTTAATAAGTATGGTTTAGCTTTTTCGAAAAATAGCATTGCTTTGTTATTATTTTCTTTCAATGCAAAATTGCACCTCACTATCATTTTCTAGCGTATGAGTTTTAAGTTCTTAGAAAGCTTCATTTCCCAGAAGGTATTGTAAAACAAAGTTTTTAAATACAAAATTTATATTTTATTTTTACACCTTATTATAAGCAATACCTATTTCTATGGCAAATTAAATTTTAAAAAAGTTTATGTAGAGTCACTTAAAATTATTGTCAATCACTATTGTTGCAAGCATTAACTCTAAATATAATTTCTTGTTTTACCACTTTAATGATATTCATTATATTAGTACTTATTCGTCTACATCACAATGACATAGCGCATAACAAAACTGTTAGTTGAACCAAGATAGAAAAAACTTCTTATTGTTTTAGATGGAATATCTACCACTACAATAAGAAGTTACTTGCATGACTATTTAGTTTTAACTGGCGTTTCAGGTGCTTTCCCTTGGAGAACAGCTTTAATATTGTCTATACATAATTGAATCATTCGATCTCGCGTCTCTACCGATGCGCTACCAATATGTGGCAATATTACAACATTTTGCATTTTGAGCAATGGATGGTCGAGACGAATAGGTTCTTCTCGCAGTACATCAAGTCCACAACCACCAATCTCATTATTATTCAATGCATTAACTAGAGCTTCCTCGTCTACGATTGCCCCACGACCAATATTGATAAAGATGGCATCATTTTTCATTTTTGAAAATGCTTTTTCATCTAATTTATTTGCCGTTTCTGGGGTTAATGGAGCCGTACAAATTACAAAGTCGCTTCGTTCTAATAGTTCTTCAAATGAGACATATTGTGCATTTAACTGACGTTCAGCATCTTCATGTCTTGAACGATTATGGTAGAGAATTGTAGTATTAAAGCCTTGAAGTCTACGTGCAAAACTTCTACCAATATCGCCCATACCATAAATACCTACAGTCGAACCGTGAACATCCTTTCCGGATAATAAATACGGTCCCCAACTTTTCCATTGGCCATTTTGCACATATTGTTGTGCCTCAATTATACGACGCGCAACCGTTAACATTAAAGTGAATCCTAATTCCGCAGTTGTTTCCGTTAACACGTTAGGCGTATTAGTAATTACGATACCATTTTGATTAGCCAATGCTACGTCAATATTATCGTAACCTACTGCCATATTAGCGATTATTTTAACGTTCTTCGCATGTTCAATACTTTCTTTATCAATTTTTTCACTTAAAGTAATAAAACATGCGTCTGCATCTTCTAATTCAGTTAAAAATTGTGCGCGTGGCATAGGTTCAAATTCGTCATCCCACATGCGAACGTCACCTAATTGTTCTAATTGCTCGATAAATTGCTCAGGTATTTTACGTGTGACTAATATCTTTCCCATAAAAACGTCACCCCTTTGATTTATTTCAATGCTTTTTCTAATTCAGAAATAGCTACATTTAAATCTTTAAATGAATAAGTTGGTTGTTTGTCTTTTTCTAAAAGTTCTTCATATGATGTAACGCCAGTTTGAACATGAATCGTATCGACGCCTACGTTCATTCCAGACATAATATCTGTATCGTATAAATCACCAACCATGGCCACGTCAGATTTATCTAATTTCAAAATGTCTAACGCAATATCCATGATAACCGGTTCTGGTTTACCAATGAATTGTGGTGCTTGACCAGTTGAAACACTCACTACACTAGTAATGGCACCGTTACCTGGTAAGAAACCACGTTCTTTAGGAATTGAAACATCTGGATTAGTAGAAATAAATCGTGCGCCTTTACGAACTGCTAACGTTGCTACTGCTAACTTTTCATAAGTGACTTGTTCATCCAATCCAATAACAACATAATCTACGTTCTCATCATCTTTAACTGTCAAGCCTGCTTCAGTCAGCGCTGTTCTTAAACCACTACCACCTAGCATATAAACCGTCGCATCGCTTTGTTCTTGAGCGATAAAGTTAGCCGTCGCTAAAGCAGACGTTACTACTTCATCAGGTTTCGCATCAATATGCATCTCTTTTAATTTTTGAGTTACTTCCTCAGGCGTTTTAGTAGAATTATTTGTTACATATAAGTGAGGAATATTATTGTTATTTAAATAATCGATAAATTGTGCTGCGCCATCAATTTCATCTGTGCCTAAATACATTGTTCCATCTAAATCGATTAAATAACCTTTATAATTTTTCATTACTTATTTTCTCCTTTTCCAAAAGCAGTAACTGGAACACTCTCTTTCTCAAGAAATTGAATTACTTCTTGAATAAATTGTTTATAATAAGGGAGCGTTTTATCGAAAAGTGGTCGAATAACATTATTATCAAGTTCAGTATAATTATGAGCAAACTGTTTTCTAACTTCTACAGTTTCATTGATATGTTGCTGTGTCTCTTTAGTAATAACGTCTTCTAACTCTAAGATATCAATTACGTCTTTATAATTTCCGGGGTCTCTTAGTATAAAACCATCAATAATCATATTGCCAATATCAACAGAAGATTCAATTAACATTTGTGCAATACGTTCAAATGCATAATGGTTGGCTTTGTGCTCTTCATAATCTTTAGTTAACTGGTTTAAATATTCAAGTTTTAACGTTAGTTTATCTTTATCTACAAAATACATGTCTGTCACCTCTTAATATGTCTATCATATCACAGTTTTGCATAGGTATTCATTTGTCGTTATACTAAATTTAATCACATTAATAGAAGGAGTTTTATCTCTTATGATAGATATGTATTTATATGACGACGAGGAGCAAAGCCAAGTACAATTTGTAGGCTTTGTAGGTGAACATAGCCGTTATGATTTAATGCTAGTTCAAACCGATCGTCATTATGGCAAAATGCTAGTTCTCAATATGCAAACCAATAAATTTGGAATTATAGGAACTGATGATATAGAAGAAGAAGGTTATATTGCACATATTTTAGGTGTAAGCCAAGAAGAAAGTGATGAAATTATTGAATACTTAAACCAAGTGATTCAATAGCCTTCTTAAATTTTTTAAAATAAAAGCTTTTAAACCACGAGATTGGATGATATTGTACGGTTAACCTATGAATGCTCTAGTCTCTATTTGGTTTAAAAGCTTTTTTAATTAGTTAATATTTAGTTATTGTTTTTCACTTCTTGAATACTAGGTTTTATCTTTACATCTTGCAATTTATCTTCTGCTTCCCCTAATACGAGGTCATCATTCTCTTGTTCTATTCTCTGTATCTCTTTATTTGATAAATGTCTTAATACAAAGTAAGGGCACCCAAAGTTACAATATTCTAAAATGTAATCTTGTATACTTGAGAAACGCTTAGAGATTTCCGCTTTTTTATTAGCATCTTTATAGAATCCTTTTAAACGTAGCTGATCATAGCCGAAATCGCCTACCACATAATCATACTTGTCTAAAATATCTGAGTATCTTGTCGCAAATAATTCTTCATCAAAGCAATCTCTATAGTCTTCAATTATTTCAAAATACTGTTGATCTACTTTAATCATAATTTGTCACCTTTAATTCGTATAATAAAAACTTAGATCACACCATTTCATTTGAAATATGCAACCTAAGCTTTAAATAATCAGTTTAAATAAACTATATTAGTTTTGTTGTAATTGTTCTTCGCCTAAACGGTGTTTTTCTTTAGCGGCTTCATTAACTTGTTCATCTGCGTGGTATGAACTACGTACCATTGGTCCAGCTTCACAATGTTTGAAACCTTTATCCATAGCTACTTTTCTTAATTTACCAAATTCTAATGGTGTATAGTATTTTTCAACTTTTAAATGCTTACGAGATGGTTGTAAGTATTGGCCAATTGTTAGAATGTCTACATCATTTGCACGAAGATCGTCCATTGTTTCGTAGATTTCTTCTAATGTTTCTCCTAAACCAACCATGAAGCTTGATTTAGTAGGGATATCTGGTTGTAATTCTTTAGAACGACGCAAGAATTCTAAAGTTCTGTCGTAAGTCGCACGTGCACGAACTCTTGGAGTTAATCGACGAACTGTTTCGATGTTGTGGTTTAAGATATCAGGTTTAGAAGCCATTAATGTTTCAAGTGCTTCATAGTCACCACCCATATCTGATGGTAAGATTTCGATTGTAGTGTATGGATTACGCGCACGTACTTTACGTACTGTTTCTGCATACACGTTTGAACCTGCGTCTCTTAAATCATCACGCGCAACAGCTGTGATAACTACGTGTTTAAGATTCATTAATTCAACTGATTCTGCTACACGTTCTGGTTCGTTTAAATCTAATTCATTTGGTAGACCTGTTTTTACTGCACAGAAACGGCAAGCTCTTGTACATACCGCACCTAAAATCATAAATGTAGCTGTACGTCTAGCTCCCCAACACTCATGTATATTTGGACATTTTGCTTCTTCGCAAACTGTATGTAGATTTTTTTCGCGCATCATTTTCTTGAGGCCAATATAGTTTTCGTTCGTGTTAAGCTTAATTTTCAACCAATCTGGTTTACGTAAGATTTCTTCATTTTTAGTAGCCATAACAACGTATACCCTCCTGTATAATCTATCTTTAACTATTATAACGAAATTTACATTAAATTAAAATGTAATAACTTATAATTTTCAAACTCTCTTCAATATTCTCTGTCTTAACCGCTAATCACATTAACAAAGCAACGTTTTACATTCTTACTAATTTGTCTTTAAAGATATCTCTTAAAAATTGTGGCATTAAATAATCGATGGATAACCCTTTTAACATTGGGAAATATCTGCCGAACGTGTACATATCGACTGTACCGAGCGTATACGTTGCATTGTCTTGGATTTCCTCTCCATTAACGAAGAAACGCTGCTCAGATTCGATAAATCCACAATTATATAAAATATAACCGCCAAAAATATCGCCTCTGAAACCAAGACCTTGTGCATGTTCTCGCATATATTCTTGTTTCTGACTTTTAATAATCACATTTTTAAGTTCTGAACCTTTAAGTCTTATTCGTACTAAATTAATTGGATGTGGTAGCATTCTGTGAATATCATATTCTGTTAATTTATCCGCTTCGACACCCTTCACGATAAGACCAGCATTTACTATTGTACAGTCTGCGAGCGTAAATTCATATACACTTTCTGCTAGTAAATATGACGTTTTTGTGATGACATCTGTTTTACTGGTTAAATTTACCGGATGATCGATGACTGGCTCACTCATTAACGCCTTGCCTTCAACGTCATAATCGGTTTCAACTTCAGGTAAGGTATCAACTGGATAAAGTGTAGCTGTCTTATTAACAACTTGCTTGTTTTCAATGGTTAAACTCACTTCACCTAGGTAGTAACCATATTTTCCGGCCGCTGCCATGAGTACACCATTATTCACTTGACCATGATCAAAATGGTGATGTGTATGGCTACCTAATATGACATCAATTTCAGGTATTTCTTGGCATAACTTTTCATCAAAAAAGACACCTACATGACTCATCACAATAAGGATGTCGTAGTTACCACGTTGATTAGCAATTTCGTCTTTAATCGCTTCTAAAGGATCAGTGACAATCCAGTCTAATGCGCGATAAAACGGTGTAAATGGCGCAGTAGCAGCTACAAATAAAAAGCGTACGCCTTCAATTTCTTCTATATGAGAGGTCGCAATATTATGCGGTAAATGTCCTTCTTCATCGATGACATTTGTACATATCACTTTAAATTTCGCCTCATTATATAAATTGTTTAAGGCTTCATGAGAAATAGTCATGCCTTCATTGTTACCTATCATAGCAATATCACACTGCGATTCATTAAGAAGTTCTACATTTTTTCTACCTAATGTCGCTTGTGTGACTGGCGCTGATAAATCTACATGGTCACCAATATCTAAATAAAGTGAGGGGTGTTGAAGTTTCGGTCTATGATCTGCCATATATGATGCAATACGCGCATATTCGTTTAAATGACTGTGAATGTCATTAGTATGATAAATTGTTAACTTCAATTAAATGCCCCCTATATATATTTAAAGAAAAGATTTAATGATTAAATAAACACCCATAATTAATAATACTGTGCGTAACAATGTAACCACGGTTTCCGATTTAATTGAACGGTTCACTCTAACGCCAATTTGGGCCCCTATATAACTAGAGATTATCAGGACAATTGAATATGACCAAGCCACATGCCCTTGGAAGATATGTCCTATTGAACTCATCACGCTTGAAAAGAAAATCATCATCATGCTTGTACCCACTGCCACATGAGGTGGGAAGCGAAATACTATTAACATGAGTGGCGTCATCAAAGCGCCTCCGCCAATTCCAAAAAGACCTGTTAAAATACCAATCAATAATGTAGCACAAAAGGCAAATACAGGTGGCACGCTATAATGATAAGTTACACCCTCAGCATCGATATACGTTCTACGATATTTTTCTTTATCAAAAATTTTAAATGGTTTAATTTTATGTCTGACCATTAATAATATCGATACTATAATCATAAAAATACCAAAATATAAGTTGAATGAATCTAGCGTTAGATATCGACTTAAAAAAGAACCAAGTAATGACCCAGGTAATAAACCAAATAGAAAAATAGAACCATTTTTAATATCAACTTGCTTCGTTTTTAAATAGCCTATAGATGATGACAAGCCTGTAACGATTAAGATGACAGATGACGTCCCAATAGCTATTTGTGTGGTAATACCGTGTAATATATGGTGTGTTACACCTAAATAAACAAGTGTCGGAACAATAATAATTCCTCCGCCTATGCCTACTAATGAACCTAAAACTGCTGACAGTAGCCCAATGATAACTAATAAAATAATTGTTACTAACATTATATTTCGCCTCTTAGAATAATTTTAATTGTTGTGGTGCTAATCCTGTATATTCTATATCTAATAGATCTTGGTATGTTTTCGCATTTTGGGCAGCATGGCCTCCGGAATTATTATTAAACACTACATAAACTTGTTTAGCTTTATGTTCTAGTATCTTTACTTTATTCGCTAAGTCAGTCAGTTCTTGTTTATTATAATTGTATAAATATCGCACATCGCGCCATTCTTGGTCGGTCATATCCTTTTTAGTCCAACCTTGTTTATTTCTACCGTGGTAGCGAACAAACGCTTTCTCAGTGGTAATACGGTTGATTAAAGGAACGGAACCTTCTTTAACTTGAGGTTCATCTACTACCGAATGAATAATTTGATGTTCTGTTAAAAATGCTAATGTCTGCTCTTTAAATTGCTCATTAAACCAAGATTGATGTCGGAACTCTACACACATCGGTATATCTGCTAATTGTTGTCTTACATATAAAATGTATTTAATATTTTGAGCAGTACAATCAAACCAAGGTGGAAATTGTACTAATACCATTGCTAACTTTTTGTGCTTAATCAGTGGCTGAAGCATGAGCCTAAACTGTCCAAATAACTCCGCCCGTGACTCAGCAAATTCTTTATAATCTGCGTGTAGCGTTAACGCTTGATGAATCTTCACTATAAATTCAAATCGGTCAGGTGTTTCTTTGATCCATTTTTGTATATTTCGTTCTGGTTGGATGGCATAATATGAGGCATCGAGTTCAACAATAGGAAAGTGACTGGCATATGTCTGTAATTTATCCGACTGTCGCTCCATATCTTCATATAAGGAGTAGTGATCTCCCCATCCGGTAAGACCTATGTTAATCATTTTTATCACCAGCTATATGATACCACATTCATTTTTAAGTTATCATATGTTCAATACAATCTTTACATAACTTAAACTTTAGGGACTCGAATAGTGTTTGTTATTTCATTTTCAAAAAAATAATTATTAATGCATTGTTTGTAATAGAGACTCAACTTGAGAGACGAGCCCATCAAACAATTGGTTCCCTTGTTGACGCTTAGCTAAACGAGGTGATTGACCACTCCACATATGCGTCCATTCGCTATTCCCTTTCGCAACAGCTGTCTTTCTAATCGTATTAGTCAATTGATTCTGCACTGGATAAGGTGGTATCTCACCGTCATATTTAGACAATGATTCTGCAAATTCATTATTAATCCCACGTGCTAATTTACCGCTAAAGACATCTGTCACGCGTGTATCTGTTTCTTTACTGTTAAGAATTCCATGTTTCACTACTTCATTAGCACCACTTTCTTCAGTTGTTAAAAATGCGGTACCCATCTGAACGCCTTGCGCACCAAGAATTAAACTGGCTAATATACCACGGCCGTCCATAATACCACCTGCTGCTATCACAGGTATTGAGACGTGTTCAGTGACCTGAGGTACTAATGACATTGTGCCTATTAATGGTTGAGTCTGTTGATTCTTAGATAAGAATGATCCTCTATGACCGCCAGCCTCACTACCTTGTGCCACCACTACATCCATACCTGCACGTTCATTCTCAATGGCTTCTTCAACCGATGTAGCGGTGCCGACTAATTTCACATTAGCTTGTTTAAGTTTAGAGATAGTTTCTTGACTTGGAAGTCCAAAGGTAAAACAGCAAATCGGCACTTTATGTTTAATAACCATATCAATGGCGTTACTAAATTGCTGTTCTTCAGTAATATTTACGACCGGTTCTTCAAGGTCTAGTGCTTTACGATACGGTTTCAGCCAAGCATTCATATATTCAACTTGATCCTGGGTATAGTTATTGCGACTTGGCACAAATAAATTTACACCAAATGGTTGAGTGGTCATTGAACGAACTTCCTGTATTTCTTGCTCTAACTTATCGGCAGTAAAATACCCTGCTCCGATACAACCAAGCCCGCCTTTATTACTTACTGTCGCTACTAATTCAGGCGTTGTGCTTCCTGCCATGCCTGCTTGAATAATTGGATATTTAATATTTAGCGTCTCTGTTAATGCATTTGAATGCCACATATAATATTCAACTCCTTTGTCTCTCTTGCGATTATAATATGTACATTTTATTAAAATATTCCCTACCCTATTTTTTCATAAACTTTGAGAATTAGAGAAGATTGGGACATAAGTGTTTAGGATTTAAGCAAAACTAAGTGGTGAGCAAAAAAACTGAGAGGTCGATGTCTACTAGTTTATCATCTCATCTCAATTAACTACTTCCAAAATTAAAAGTTATACAAATTTTATATTAATGTCTCACTCTTGATTTTATTACCTTTGAAAATCAATGCTTAATCACATTTACATAAAATTAATTGGTTATTTACAAAAAGTTTCAAACAATACATCGTAAATATATAAAGGTTTGCTTATAATATAGTTATGCAGAAAAGCAATATTATAATTTTATTTTAAAAAGTATTGAAATAAATAGTCATTAAGATTAGCTAGTTTGCACAAAATAACAAAGGGGACAACGTAAAATGAAAAAGGTTTTAGCTTTAATATTTGCTAGTTTATTAGTTTTAGGGGCATGTGGTCAAAAGGATAATGAGGCAAAATCCAGTGATAATCATAAAAAATCCAGCGACCTAGTGAACAACGCCGATGATGAAAAAACTGAAGATAGCAAATTAAGTAAAAAACATAAAAAAGACAAAGAAGTGGAAGAGAATAACGAAGATAAATCAAACAGTTCAGAAGATACTCAATCTACAGATGATAGTAATAATAATGATGATAAGCAAGCTAATAATACTGAGGAAGAATCCAATGACGATTCGTCTAATACAAATAATACGTTAAATAATGATAAAGATAATAATACGGAACAGTCTAATACAAATAATAATTCACAACAGAATCAAAATAATCAACAGTCTAATGCTCAAAACACTTCTACTAATAATCAATATATGAGTCAACAAGATATAGATGAATGGAATAAAACTAAAACTACTACTCATGATGAAGGTCAAATGGGATATGGGTATAGTGATTATCTCGCTGCAAAAGAAGCTACTGAGCAAGGCAAAGCTCAAAACGGAGGTAAGATAGAAGGCGTAGGAGGCTCTTGGCCGGTACAAGATGGACAAAATTATAATTCATGGAAAGACGCCCAAATAGAATGGCAAAATGCCGTCAACTCTACAAGCCAAGCAGTTGAATAATGTTCAAGGGTACACTTATGCTCTTTTTATACTTTTTAACAAATATTCACTAACCTTATTGAAATAAATTTCATGAAAAAGGTGTCCATCGATAAACGATGGACACCTTTAACTATAACTCTATAAGCATATTTGAAAAGTAGATAATATCGATAGATTAACCGATAGAACCTTCCATTTCAAATTTAATTAAACGGTTCATTTCTACTGCGTATTCCATTGGTAATTCTTTAGTGAATGGTTCGATGAAGCCCATTACGATCATTTCAGTCGCTTCTTCTTCAGAAATACCACGGCTCATAAGGTAGAATAATTGTTCTTCAGATACTTTAGATACTTTCGCTTCGTGTTCTAATGAGATATTGTCATTAAACACTTCGTTGTAAGGAATTGTATCTGATGTAGATTCATTATCTAAGATTAACGTATCACATTCAATGTTTGAACGTGCACCTTTCGCTTTACGTCCGAAGTGAACGATACCACGATAGATAACTTTACCGCCATTTTTAGAAATAGATTTAGACACAATTGTTGAAGATGTGTTTGGCGCTTTGTGAATCATTTTAGCACCAGCATCTTGAACTTGTCCTTTACCTGCGAAAGCGATTGATAATGTACTACCTTTCGCTCCTTCACCTAATAGTACACAGTTAGGGTATTTCATTGTTAACTTAGAACCTAAGTTACCGTCAACCCATTCCATGTTACCATTTTCATGAACAAACGTACGTTTAGTAACTAAGTTATAAACGTTGTTAGCCCAGTTTTGGATCGTAGTATAACGTACGTGAGCATCTTTATGAACGATAATTTCAACTACTGCTGAGTGTAATGAACTAGTTGTATAAACTGGTGCAGTACAACCTTCAACGTAGTTTACTGATGCGCCTTCGTCAGCAATGATTAATGTACGTTCGAATTGACCCATGTTTTCTGAGTTAATACGGAAGTACGCTTGTAATGGCGTATCTAATTTAACGTTTTTAGGTACATAGATGAATGATCCACCTGACCATACAGCTGAGTTAAGTGCAGCAAATTTGTTATCAGCAGCTGGAATAACTGAAGCGAAGTATTCTTTGAATAAATCTTCGTTTTCACGTAAAGCACTATCAGTATCTTTAAAGATAATACCTTTTTCTTCTAATTCTTTTTCCATGTTGTGATAAACAACTTCTGATTCATATTGTGCAGATACACCTGCTAAATATTTTTGTTCAGCTTCAGGGATACCTAATTTATCAAATGTACGTTTAATCTCTTCAGGTACTTCGTCCCAAGAACGTTCAGTATGTTCTGAAGGTTTAACGTAGTATGTGATGTCATCAAAGTTTAATTCTGATAAGTCGCCACCCCATTGAGGCATTGGCATTTTATAGAATAATTTTAAAGCTTTAAGTCTGAAGTCAAGCATCCATTCTGGCTCTTCCTTCATATTTGAAATTTCTCTAACGATATTTTCTGTTAAACCACGTTCTGATCTGAAAATGGAAACATCCTCATCATGGAAACCATATTTGTAATCTCCAACATCAGGTGCTTTTTTAGCCATTTCAATCACTCCTTAAATATATTTAAACGACGTGCGCGAGATTTTTAATAGTTATGTTATTGTCTATTGTCATTGTAACAATATGCAACCTTCATAAAAAGTCACAAGTGTAAAAAGTTAAATGTGTAAGAAAAAAGAGCTTAAACTAACTGTGAGATTGGGACAACGAAATCTTTAACTTACATTAGATTTCTGCCCCACATCCTAAGTTATTTGACTACTCTTCAGTAGTGCCCTCTGTTTTACCTTCTTTTTCTACCGTACCTTTTTCAAGAGCTTTCCAGGCTAATGTTGCACACTTAATACGTGCTGGGAATTGAGATACACCTTGAAGTGCCTCAATATCGCCCATTTCTTCAGTAATTTCATAGTCTTCACCAAGCATCATCTTAGTGAACTCTTGACTCATTTGCATAGCTTCACCTAATGAATGACCTTTAACTGCTTCTGTCATCATTGATGCACTGGACATTGAGATTGAACAACCTTCACCTTCGAATTTAGCATCATTGATAATGCCATCTTGAATATCGAACGTTAATCTAATACGGTCACCGCAAGTTGGATTATTCATATCTACAGTCATTGAGCCATTGTCTAAAACGCCTTTGTTTCTTGGATTCTTATAATGGTCCATAATTACAGATCTATAAAGTTGATCTAAATTATTAAAATTCATAAGAGAAAAACTCCTTCGTTTGTTTCAATGCTTCAACAAGTTGGTCTACATCTTCTTTAGTGTTATAAATATAGAAACTTGCACGTGCAGTAGATGAAACGTTTAACCATTTCATTAGTGGTTGAGCACAGTGATGTCCAGCTCTAACCGCTACACCTTCTGTATCTACTGCTGTAGCCACATCGTGTGGGTGAATATCAGTTAAATTAAATGTAATCACGCCAGCACGACGCTCTTTAGGTGGCCCGTATATTTCAAGCCCGTCAATGGATGACATTTGATCGTATGCATATTCAGTAAGTTCTTTTTCATGTTGATGAATCGCATCGAAACCTAATTTTTCAATATAACGGATAGCTTCTGCTAGGCCAATTGCTTGTGCGATTAATGGCGTACCTGCTTCAAATTTAGTAGGTAAATCAGCCCATGTGGCATCATATTTACTTACGAAATCAATCATGTCGCCACCAAACTCAACTGGTTCCATGTTTTTAAGTAAATCTCGTTTACCATATAACACGCCAACACCAGTTGGACCTAACATTTTGTGTCCACTGAAACTAAAGAAATCTGCATCTAAATCTTGTACATCAATATCCATATGTGGCGCAGATTGAGCACCATCAACACTTATAATCGCACCATGTTCATGTGCAATCTTAGCGATTTCTTTCACATCATTGATTGTACCGAGCACATTAGATACATGTGCAATAGCGACAATTTTAGTATTATTGTTAATTGTCGCTTTAATATCTTCAAGTTTTAATTCGCCTTCATCAGTCATTGGAATGAATTTTAAAGATGCATTTTTACGTTTGGCAAGTTGTTGCCAAGGAACAATATTCGCATGATGTTCCATTTCTGTTACAACAATTTCATCGCCCTCTTGTACATTCGCATCGCCATAACTATGAGCTACAATATTAATTGATGCAGTTGTACCTCTTGTGAAGATAATTTCTTCAAAATATTTAGCGTTAATGAAACGACGAACCGTTTCACGTGCGCTTTCATAGCCGTCAGTAGCTAGTGAGCCAAGCGTATGAACACCACGGTGAACGTTTGAATTATAGCGTTTATAATAATCATCTACTACATTCAACACTTGTACCGGCGTTTGGCTTGTCGCTGTTGAGTCAAGGTAGGCTAAGCGTTTACCATTAACTTTTTGTTCTAATATTGGAAAGTCTTTAATGATTTCCTCAATATTTAATGAAGTTTCGGCCACTTTGTTCACGACCTTTCTTTTATTAAAAATCTCGTATGATTTATTTGTTTACTTTAAGTTCGATTACTTCTCTTAATTGACGTTTAACATCTTCAATTGGTAATTCACGTACAACTGGATCTAAGAAACCATGAATAACTAAACGTTCAGCTTCTTTTTGTGAAATACCACGACTCATTAAGTAGTAAAGTTGTTCAGGGTCTACTCGGCCAACTGATGCTGCGTGTCCAGCTTCTACATCATCTTCATCAATTAATAAGATTGGGTTGGCGTCACCGCGTGCATTTTCAGATAACATTAATACACGTGATTCTTGGTTAGCAATAGATTTTGTACCACCGTGTTTAATATGACCAATACCGTTAAATACTGATGATGCACTTTCAAGCATTACACCGTGTTTTAAGATATAACCATTTGTTTCTTTACCGTATTGAACGATTTTAGAAGTTAAGTTAATTTTTTGTTCGCCAGTACCAACGACTACTGATTTAAGTTCACTTGTAGAACGGTCACCAATTAAGTTAGTAGTATTATCAATAATTTGACTACCTTCGTTCATTAAACCTAACGCCCAGTTAATAGAGGCATCAGCTTCAGTTGTACCACGGCGAATAATATGACCAGTGAAACCTTTATCAAGGTAATCTACTGAACCATAAGTGATATTTGAGTTTGCGCCAGCAATAACTTCAGAAACAATGTTAAGTTGGTTACCTTCACCACTTACTGTTGATAGATAGTTCTCAACGTATGTGATTTCAGCACTTTCTTCAGTTGCGATGATTACGTGGTTATAGAAACTAGCGTTTTCATCGTCGTGAAGTACGACATATTGAACTGGGTCTTCGACTACTACGTTTTTAGGTACGTAGACGAATGCGCCACCATTAATTAATGCTGCGTGTAACGCTGTTAAACGATGTTCATCAACTGTCACTGCATCAGTCATTAGATATTTTTGTACTAAGTCACTATGGTTTACTAATGCTTCGGCTAAGCCTTCAATAATAACTCCATTATTTTTAGCTTGTTCTGATACTTGAGCATATGCTAAAGCATTGTTGTGTTGCACGATTAAGTTTTTAGAGTTTTCAACGTCAATGATTTCTTTAATGGCTTCAGGAAGCTCAGATAAATCATTAAATACTTTTCCTTCAACGCTATGTTGTTTGAAAGTATCGAAATTCCATTTTCTTAATTTAGTTTTATCCGGTTTAGGCATTTCTAAAGTTTCTGTTAATTTTAACGCTTTTTGACGTAATTCTGTCATCCAAGAAGGTTCATTGTGCGCTTTAGAATAATCAACAAGTTGTTCTTCAGAAATGTTCAAAGTTTCGGTTGTCATAACTCTTTTTCCTCCTACTTGATGAAAATTTTAACGACTGTAGGAAGTTCATACCTTTTCTCTCATACCTTAAAGTATTATTCCTCAGTCTTATATAATTCGTTGCGTTTAATTTAGCAAGTATATTAAGTAAGTTATGTCTTGTTTCATTATTTAAATGAACAATTCATAGACTATTCTGTAGCACCAAATTCTTCTTTAACCCATTCATAACCTTCTTCTTCAAGGCGTTTAGCTAATTCTGGGCCACCTGATTTAACTACTTTACCGCCATACATTACGTGTACTTTATCTGGAGTAATGTAGTTTAATAAACGTTGATAGTGAGTAATCATTAATGCGCCGAAGTTTTCCCCACGCATTTTGTTGATACCTTTAGATACTACTTTTAATGCGTCGATATCTAAACCTGAGTCGATTTCATCAAGAATCGCAAATTTAGGTTCTAACATCATTAATTGTAAGATTTCGTTACGTTTTTTCTCACCGCCAGAGAATCCTTCATTTAAGTAACGTTGAGCCATATCTTTATCGATATCTAAATAGTCCATTTCTTGGTCTAATTTTTTAATAAATTGCATTAAGTTAATTTCTTGTCCTTCTTCACGTTTCGCATTGATTGCTGAACGCATGAAGTCTGCATTAGTTACACCAGTGATTTCTGATGGATATTGCATCGCTAAGAAAAGACCAGCTTTTGCTCTTTCGTCAACTTCTAATTCTAAAATGTTAACGCCATCTAATAATACTTCACCTTGTGTTACTTCGTATGTTGGGTGCCCCATAATTGCAGATGATAATGTTGATTTACCAGTACCATTAGGTCCCATAATTGCATGTATTTCGTCTGTCTTAACAGTTAAATTAACACCTTTTAAGATTTCTTTATCTTCAATAGATACATGTAGATCTTTAATTTCTAATGTTGATGCCATTTATATTCCCTCCGTCATATAAAGTTTCTTAACTAGTTTATAATAATTTTAATGTGTAGTCAAAAAGCTCTGTATACTTTAATACACCTCATTATAACGCATATATCCCGTAATATAAACTTATTAAAACTCCAAATTAGACTTATTATTTATCTAAAATGATTTTTATCTAGCAAACATTAATCGATTTCAACTGATAATGATGCGCGCATTGTTCTCAATAGAAACAATTTAGACACAAATGTGCTTGGCTAAGGCTTTGTATATTTTTAATAACTTCTCATCCCCTTTCGTTCGAATTCTGCAGATTATTGGATGACATTTGCTAAGAAAATTTAATTTTGGAGTAAAATAAATCAAACTTTCAATGTTATTGAATTTTATAATTCAATTATTTTCTTATTTTTGAGAATTTTGTTATGATTTTCTTTCAATTAACAATAGAAAGGAAATGCTCATGAAAAATTTTAGGTGGAGCAATATTTTAAAAGGATTTGGTATGGGCACGTCGGATTTAGTTCCCGGAATAAGCGGAGGTACAATAGCCCTATTATTAGGTATTTACGATGGCTTTATTTCCTCAATAAGCGGACTATTTTCTAAAAGATTTTGGCCTAGTTTAAAATTTATACTTCCTATATTAATAGGTATGGGCTTAGCAATCGGGGTATTAAGTAACTTAATCAATTATCTATTAGAACATCATCATGTGGTAACTATGTTCTTCTTTACTGGATTAATTATCGGTATCATTCCCTACTTATTAAGAACTGCCCATGTTAAAAAGACATTTTCTGCTAAACACTACATTGTAATGATTATCGGAATCGCTATACTAATTGCAATAACTTTATTAAATTCAGGTGACCAAAGCGCAGACACATCACTTCATTTATCTTTTGGTCTTATTATTAAATACTTTATAGCTGGTGTATGTGCTTCTAGTGCTATGTTATTACCAGGAATTTCTGGTTCATTTATGTTATTAGTATTTGGTGCTTACGGAACAGTTATGTATGCAATATCAGATTTAGTTAAACTTAACTTTGACGGACTTCCACTACTTCTAATTGTAGGACTTGGTATTTTAACAGGTTTCTTACTTTCAAGCCGTATTATTAAGTATTGTTTAACACATTACTTTTACACTACATTCGCCTTAATTATTGGCTTCGTGGTAGGATCTATTTTTGCGGTTTTCCCTGGCCTACCAAGCTCAGCAACCGAGTGGATTATTTCTATTATCACTCTTGTTTTAGGCTTTATCGCAAGCTATGTTTTAGGCCAAGTAACAAGTAGTGTCGATACTCCAGAATAATATTTAGTTATAATTTAAAGGTCAACAAAGCCCAATTCTTTGTTGGCTTTTTTATATGGAAAATGTGAAGTGTTGAGTGGTTATAACATGAGTATGCATTAACACACGAGACGTTTAAACTTTCTCTTTATAAACACAAAAAAACGCATGTGCAATGCACATGCGCTCGTTCTATAACACGACTTTATTTATTGTTATCGCCTTTTACTTTATCGATTACATCATTAGCTTTGTCTTTTACATTATCGACAACTTCTTTAGCTTTACCTGATGCTTTATCGTTTTGACCTTCTTTTTCTAAATCTTTATTGTCAGTTGCGTTACCAACTGTTTCTTTAAGGTTACCTTTTGCTTGTTCAAATTTATCTTCAGCCATTTAAAATTCCTCCTTGGTAGACTGTCATTTACATAGATACTATACCCCGCCAAATTACTTATAAACATAAATAACAAAATATTTTAATTAAGCTCAACGGAAATATTCTACTAATAATATCATTTAGCACTATGCTACACTTAATCATAAGAAGGAGTTGAATATTATGAAATTTATAAATTTTAGTGCTATGACAGAAAATGGCTTAAATAAAAAAGTAAATAACTTTTTAGAAGAGCATCCTTATATTGAAATTATTAAGTTTGAGTATGCCGTCGCTCAAAACAAGTTTGGCGTCGGTATCCTCTATAGTGATACGAAAACGATTTAAAACATACTAAAGCTCCGTAGCCAATAAAATCACTACGGAGCTTATTTCAATATTTATTATTTAGCAGGTACAACGGCACCTTTGTATTTATCTTTGATGAAGTCTCTAATTTCTTTAGATTGTAATACTTCAACTAAAGCTTTTACTTTTTCATCGTCTTTATGACCTTTTTGAACGGCAATTAAGTTTGCGTAAGGGTTGTTGTTCGCTTTTTCAACTGCAATTGAATCTTTTTGAGGGCTTAAGCCTTGATCGATTGCATAGTTAGAGTTAATGATTGCTGCATCAACATCTTGGTTTTGATAGATTTTAGGTAGATATTCAGCTGATTGTTTGTTGTTAAATTTAATGTCTTTTTTGTTTTCAGTAATATCTTCAAATTTAGCGTCTTCAATTTTAACGCCTTTTTTAATTTTAATTAAACCTTCGTCAACGAAGAATTTTAAGAAACGACCTTGTTCAGCTGGGTTGTTAGACACGTAAACTGTAGCACCTTTAGGAAGGTCTTTTAAGCTTTTATATTTTTTAGAGTAAACAGCCATTGGTTCTAAGTGAACTTTACCAGCATCTTCAATTTTATAGCCTTTTTCTTTACTTTCTGTTTTTAAGTAAGGAACGTGTTGGAAGTAGTTAGCGTCAATTTCACCTTTATCTAATAATTTGTTTGGCGTAGTGTAATCATTGATTGTTTTGATTTCTAAGTCATAGCCTTTCTTTTTAAGTAAAGGTTTAGCTTTTTCTAAAATTTCAGCATGAGGCGCTGGCGATGCACCGACTGTAATTTTTTTATCTTTTCCACCATTGCCATTACCACAAGCTGCTAAAACGACTGTTAATGTAAGTACTAAAAATAGACTAAAAAGTTTTTTCATTCATTCCATCCTCTTTTCTTTAACGTTTGTCAATTTTATTTGTAATCCAATCCCCAATAAATTGAATTATAAATACAATAATTAAAATAAATACTGTTGAAACTAAAATGACATCATTTTGGTTTCGAGTAAAACCAGTTAAGTAAGCTAAGTTACCTAAACCACCGGCACCAATAACACCGGCAATTGCAGTAGAGCCAACTAAAGCGATGGCAGTAACTGTAATACCTGATACTAGCGCAGGCATTGCTTCTGGAATTAATACTTTACGAACGACTGTCCAAGTATTTGCCCCCATAGACCATGCCGCTTCAATAACACCTTTATCTATTTCTTTAAATGCAATTTCAACTAATCTTGCGTAGAATGGTGCTGCCCCAATAACTAAGGCAGGTAGCGCACCAGTCGGACCACTAATTGTTCCTAATAGGACACTTGTAAATGGAATTAATAACAAGATTAAGATGATAAATGGTATTGCACGGAACAGGTTAACAATGAACGACACAATACTATAGAACACTCTTGCGTCTGTAGAATTACTTTTAGCAGATAAGAATAATAACACCCCTAAAATTAGTCCAAAGATAAACGCAAAGATGGTAGACACAATCGTCATATAAAGTGTTTCGTAAATTGCTTGCCATACTTCTGGCCACTGAACATTAGGCATTGTGATCATCTCGTGGAAAATATCACCATAAGACTTATCCATGTTTAATCACCTCCACATTGACATGTTGCTGATGTAAGTCGTTTTTGAAATTTTCAAAATCTTTTTCCGCAATATGTGGGACGTGGATAACTAAGAATCCTAATGAACTACCACGCGTATTTTTAATATTTGCTTCAAGAATATTAAAATCAATATTATGTGTTTTAGTTATGTAAGAAATAACTGGTTCTGTAGTATTTTCACCATTGAAGTTAAGTCTTACGATGTAAGCGTCTGGATCTAAAGGCTCTAAATGTTTAATTGATTCTTCAAAATCATCATCTAAGTCTTCTTTTACAAAGCGTCTTGTCACTTCGTGTTGTGGATTTTCAAATACTTGAGTGACATTGCCTTGTTCAATCACGCGACCATTTTCCATTACTGCTACTTCATCACACACACGTCTGATTACATGCATTTCGTGGGTAATGATAACAATCGTTAAATTCTCGCGTTCTTTAATTTTCAATAATAAATCTAATATTTCATCAGTCGTTTGTGGGTCTAGCGCACTTGTGGCTTCATCACACAATAATACGTCTGGTTCATTGGCTAATGCTCGAGCGATACCTACTCTTTGTTTTTGACCACCAGATAATTCTGAAGGGTAAGCACTTTCTCTACCTTTCAAGCCAACTAATTCTACGAGTTCTAACGCTCTCTTTTTAGCTTTATCTTTTGAAAAGCCAGCAATTTCAAGTGGGAACATAATATTACGTAAGACGGTACGCGACCATAATAAATTAAAATGTTGGAAAATCATGCTTACTTTTTGACGTTTTTGTCGTAAGTCTGATTTAGACAATTTATTTATATTGTCACCATCAATAATGATATCGCCTGACGTAGGTTCTTCTAAATGATTGAACATACGCACTAACGTACTTTTACCAGCACCAGAGAATCCAATAACTCCGAAAATTGTGCCAGTTTCTATTTTTAAATCAACGTGATCAACAGCGAGTACATCTTTATTCTTTGTGTGATAACGTTTAACAACTTGATTCAACTCAATCACGTTAAATGCCTCCTTAAACCTTTATGTAATTAAAAAATGCTTTCCCCACTTTAGTCGGTGGAGAAAGCATTGAATCATCTTTCTCTCATCTTCTAAAGTGTGGCACTTTATGTGAATTGGCACCATTTCTATAATAAGACGGTTGCCGGGCTTCATAGGGCACATCCCTCCACCTCTCTTGATAAGAGTTTTCGCACTATTTAATTAATTTATATCCTACCATTGCACTCTAGTTTCGTCAACAACTATTTTAAATTTTCTAACAAATAAGGAACCGATTGAAAAGCATAAATTCTATCGGTTTCCTGATCTTTGTTCATGACTATGAGTACAGGCACAGACATAATTTTATTTTTTTCACTAAATTCTGGATGATAATTTAAATCTATCTTCTTAATTGGTAACTGTAAAATTTCATTCGCTATATCTAACATCCGTTCTGAAATTTTACATGTTCCACACATTGGTGTGTAACCAAAAATTAAATGTTTATCTTTATTATAATGTTCACTAATATCTTCAATTTCTATAGAATTATTCATGCATAATTACTAACCTTTCAGTTCTTAAATTAGGAATTAGACTTTTTTCTTTACGAACTGTAAAGCCATGTTTACTTAATACGTGAGCAAGATAGTTCTTAGGGCATCGTGCTACTTCACAATACGTTTTATCCACGTAGATGTGTTCACTTTCACTAAGATAACGTTTAAACCATTTTCTAATCTTCTCGCCTTCATTATCCGAATCTGCTAACACATACACTTGCTTATCATATAAAGTTTCAATCATATCGTCTAATTTATCGATACTCATTGTACCATGTGTGCAAATGATATTCACAGGTTCAGCAACGACTTGTTGTACTCTCTTCTTATCAGATTTACCTTCAACAATAATAACCTTATTTAAAATTGCCATGTTCATCCACCTTCTAAGTCGATAATAAACAATCATTTACTTCTTCACAGAAACTCAAAAAGCTAAACATTTATTATAATTCAATACTTTTGAAAATGAGTAAAAATATAAAGCTAAGACATTATTAGTTAGAACAACACGCCATAAAATATAAGATAAAACAAAAATTAAGCTATTTATGTATAGCTATAAGTACAATTTTATATTTAAAGGTTTAATACAAAACCTAATTTTCCAGAAATAAAAAACTCCCAGATATATAATCAAGGAGTTTAAGTAAATTATTCACCAATCATTTCTTTATATTGATCAGCAGATAATAATTCGTCTAATTGACTTTCATCGCTAAGTTCAACTTTAACCATCCATGCTTTTTCGTATGGTGATTCGTTAACGAACTCAGGGCTATCTTCTAATTCGTCGTTAGTTTCAACAACTTTACCAGATACTGGCGCGTATAATTCAGATACTGTTTTAACTGATTCTACACTACCAAATGTGTCCCCTTCATTAATTTCATCATCAACGTCTGGTAATTCAACGAATACGATATCACCTAATTCACCTTGTGCGTATTCAGTGATACCGATTGTTGCAGTGTTGCCTTCAACTTTTACCCATTCATGTTCTTTTGAATATTTAAATTCGCTCGGTACTGCCACGAAAATCCCCTCCTAAAAATAATTACAATTTAATGATGCCATACCGTTAAGTTTCATTCAACTATTAATATAAAAATTCGAATAATTTATAAAATTAAAATTTGTAAATTTAACCTATAACCACGTTTCTTTATATTGGTCTTCTTTGAAACCTAAAGTAATTTTTTCGCCTGAAATAGCTAATGGTCGTTTAACCAACATACCATCAGAAGCTAATAAATCTAACTTTTCATCTTTAGATAAATCTTTCAATTTATCTTTTAGGTTTAATTCTCTATATTTTGCTCCGTGTGTATTAAATAATTTATTTATTTCAACACCTGTTTTATTGATAATTTCTTCAAACTCTTTTTTAGTAGGCGTGTGTTGAACAATGTCGATAGGTTCATAACTTACGCCGTGGTCATCTAAAAATTTTGCAGCCTTCTTGCAAGTCGTGCAATTTGAATATTGATAAAATTTAATCATGCAGATGTAACCTCCTAATTAGACTTATCCTAAATATATCAGATAATTTATGGAAACGCTCTATCTTTTAAGCTTAATTTTTCAAATAAAGTAATAATTTAGTTATAATACCTTTAGCATTTATTAAAAAAGGAGCGTTATATATGGAAAGTATTAATACAAATGAACAATTTAACTCTACAATTCAAAGTGATAAACCTGTTATCGTGAAATTTGAAGCAGGTTGGTGCCCTGACTGTAAAGCGATGGATATGTGGATTGATCCAATTATGGAGAAATATAATGACTACGAATGGTATACAGTTAACCGTGATGAGTTAGAAGATGTTGCGGCAGATAACGATGTAATGGGTATTCCAAGTTTATTAGTTTTTGAAAATGGTAACAAACGTGCACATTTACATTCAGCAAATGCTAAATCTCCAGAACAAGTTGAATCGTTCTTAGACGAAACATTTAATAAATAAAGAACACAACTCACAAATCCAATAATATATGAAAAGTTAGGATCCTTGTATATCAGGGTCCTAGCTTTTTTTACATTTAATATTCAGAAACTAGATTTTTATTTTTACGAGGTGCTTTTGTTGGCACATCTTCTAAATCAGTTAAGTAGAGTAATCCAGCAATAGCTTCGTCGCCCTTAATTCCATATACTTTACGTACTTTAGGGTCGAAGATATATGGTGGAGTCTTCCAGCATGTGCCAATGCCTTTTTCATGTAATAACAACATTAAATTTTGAGCATAGGCACCCATCGCAAAGAAATTCTCACTATTTTGGCGTTGTCTTGGATCAGTTTTAACTACTAATACCAACATTCCGCCTAATTTAGTTACATTGTTATAATGATCTTCTTGTTTTTCAGGACTATTTGGAAATGCAAAATACGTTACATCTCTACTCATTTCTCCTAATTTCTCTTTAGGTATATGAATAAATCTCCATGGTTCTCTCATTCCATGGTTAGGAGCATCAGTAGCTTTCTCAATAGCCTCAAATAAGTCATTATTATCTATCGTCATATCATGTTTAAATTTCTTAATACTTCTTCTTGAAGAAATTGCTTCTTGTAGTTCCACAATTATCGCTCCTTCATATTGATAACTATTATCAATTATAAAGCCTCACACTACTAAATTCAAATAGTTCCTACGTATTTTCGTAAAATGCCAACTGCTCTTTTAACGCTTTTACATGAATTTGACCTGGTGCTTGTGGCTCACCTAAACATCCATAAGATATAGAACCTCCAAACACGCCTTGTGCAGTTCGGCTAACTAATCCTAAATCAGACATTGAAATACCTATCATGCGACAACTCACTGCATCCACGCTAGAAGCCATCGCTTCCAATAGAATAGCCACATCTTCTCGAGAATTAGGCATAACCGCAATTTTAATAAAGTTAGGGCTCAACTGATGCATTTTATAATAAATAAATCTTAATTCATCTATACCAGGCGTTTCTGAAAAATTATGATACGACACTATAACCTGTTTATAATTTTGTTGTGCCAAACGAACGATATCACGAAGTGTTTGAGGTGGTATATCGCTATCCCACTCTATATCAAGCATATGGAAGTCATCTACTATGGCTATGTCTCGTAATAGTTCAAGATAATCTTCAGATGACAAGTTCCCTTTACCGCCTTGAGATGCGGTACGATATGTCACTAAAACTTTAAAGTCAGAATCTACTTGTTTTAATAAAGAAAGATTTTGTCTTAACAACTGAAGATGATGATGTGCCCATTGATCTATACGTAATTCAATAATGTCTATATTCGATTCATGTTCCTTAATATCATCAATAGTTGTATTTTCGAGTAATCCCTCTGGCGCTATGGTTGCAGCTACATCTACAGTTGTCATGGGTTTCCCTACTTTCTTAGTATAATTTGTTTATATTTTAAACTATTGCACTACTCTAGCCAATCAATGTGAGCAATACTTTTCAAAAAATAAATTTAAATATGGTTTAAAAATTGTAAGTTGGGTAAACAATAGTTGTATTAGATTTATAGGAGGTAATAATAATGGCAGTTCAATATGAAACAAAAGCGACAAACGTTGGTGGACGTAAAGGACATGTACACACTGACGATAAAGCAATCAACGCAGATGTATTACCACCACAACAAGCGGACGGCAATGCGACAAACCCTGAACAATTATTCGCAGCAGGTTATGCTTCATGTTTTAATGGTGCATTCGACCTTATCTTAAAACAAAATAAAGTTCGCGATGCTGAACCTGAAGTAACATTAACAGTACGTTTAGAGGACGATCCAGATGCAGAAAGTCCTAAATTAAGCGTAGCAATCGACGCAAAAGTTAAAAACGTCTTATCTCAAGAAGACGCTGAAAAATATTTACAAGATGCACACGAATTTTGCCCATACTCAAAAGCAACTCGTGGCAATATCGATGTAGACTTAAACGTTCAAGTAGTAGACTAATATAGCTTTTACTTGTAATTTAATATATTTAGAGGGACAGAAAGATTCTTGGAATTTTTCTGTCCCTTTTTTTGTATATTTTGCGATTTTAAGTTATTCTATAAATACAGTAATTAAAAAACTTTATAAAACATTTATACTTATAGAAATGGAAATCATTTTACATAAATTGTTTTTTACTCTATCAAATTTTCTTTTATTAAATTTTAAATTTTCGAGTACTAATCATTTAGATTAAAGTTATCTGTTTTATGAGGAGGATAAAATGGCAGAAATAAGAATATTAAACACAAATGATTTAGATGACTATACCTCATTATTATCAAGCAATTCACATACTTATTCTTGGGATAAACTATATTTAGAACACGTGACACACGATTGTCTTAATTATATTTTATCTCCAGAAACTGACTATTGGAATATCTTTGGAAGTTTTAAAGATAATGAACTTGTCGCTTGTGTGACACTTCGTCAGCTGAAACAAGTAGGAAGTCAACATAAAGCAATGATTGAAAATTTATTTTTAAAAGATAAGGAAGAGGAAGATTCAGTTCGCGACTTAATACGTGAAGTGATTGAATTCGCTAAATCTCGTGGTGTGGAAAAACTAATGACTAGTGTAACTTCTAATAACATTAGTGGTAAGATATTCTTCTCTTCTTTAGGGTTTGAAACATTAGGCTTAGAAACTAAATCAACTAAAATTGGAGACGAATACTTTGATGTGCATTGGTTACAACATGATATGGTTTAAATATCAGTAAATAATGCAAAAACTATTTCCCCGTTTTATAAATGCCTTTAACTATTATCCACGTAAGTTGTATATTTTACATTTTAATTTTTAGAAAATTAGCATTTTATTATATTGTTTATTCATTTAATAAATATGCTCCTTACAAAGTGATTAGATGTTCACGTCAACTTTGAAAGGAGCATAATATTAGCTATATTTTCAGTTATTACTCTGCAATGGGATCTACTTTTTCAATTAATTTAAATTGATGATGGTTGTATTCAAATTTTAGAATATGACAATTTCCGATAAAATAATCATTTCCTGCGCTAACCCCTATCCATTTTCCTAAAAAAGCGTGAATCGCTGTTCCGTGCAACACGGCTAAAACCGTATCGCTATTTGATTTCTCCATAATATCAATTAGCGTACGATTCAAACGTGTTTCAACCTCTTGATGAGTTTCTCCACCGAAAGGTACTAAGCGTTCGCCAAATATATCTTCACTTTCCCACAAAGCATCAAGTAATTGCTTACTATCCCCTTCGAATAGTCCAAAACTCCATTCTTTAAGTCCTTTTACCCGTTGATATAACGTATTAGGTACTGCATTCTCTAACGTATCACAGGCGCGTTCGGAACTTGAAGCATATAAATGATCGAAGATGATATTGTTATTTTTGAAATATTGTCCTGCTTTTTGAGCTTGGGAAATTCCTAATTCGGTTAATGGAGAGTCGCTGGCCCCCTGTACTTTGCCTCTTAAATTAAACATTGTTTGTCCATGTCTCATTAAATAAAGTGTTTTAGACATTGATTGCACCTCATTTTTAGATAAAAAAGCTTATGCTTAAGATAACTTTTTCATTTTACTAACTATTAAAACTCTCGGTTTCATAATTATTTATTCATATAATAGTATACATTAATAGCTTAATTTTCAAAAAGTAGAAAAAAGAAAATCGCGAAGAAGTAGTTTTATCCCGAATGTGTTGGGTATAAAGATTATAGGATTTGGAATCACTAAAGGAGTGTTAATTATGAGTGATTATAATGAATATAATTATGTCAATCCTAATAAACTCTCATTAGATTGGGAATGTTTAATAGTTAGTAAAACAGACATGGTACTTGATGGCGTTCCTAATGAACTTATTAATTCATGGATGGACAGAGAAATTATTCAGCCTTTTTCAATAAAAAATAATGAAATTAATTTCAGAACAAAAGATGTATGGGATGCGCTTAACACCCAAAATTGGTATTAATATTTCTTAAATTAATTTATATAAACTAATCGCTCTATTGGCGCTTTCAATAATTTGATGGTCTACGTAGTTAGACATAACGTAAGCTCTTATAGCTTTGTTGTTTTGCTCGTGCTTTGGAAATTGGCAATCATTAGCGATATAGTTCGCTAATCTTCCAAGAGGCGTATCATCATTTATAAAACCTATAATAAAATCATAAAATGTCATAATTATCCTCCTTAGTATCTCTAGCTGGGGCTTTGGAAACGTTGATTGTTAAAACATATAGGATTACTCGTAATTATATGTAAATATTTTGGTATATTCAATAAAATCAATCTATGTGGAAATGTTGATTATTGTTTATTACTTAAATATATAATGCAAAACTATTTGCTATTTAAAATAATTAAACCATTTAATTTTTAAATAAGCACTAATTTATTTTTTGCTAAATGTGACATTTTTGTGAACTTTATCTATTTGTATATTTAGTTTAAAATTGAATTATTTATACTAATTGTCGAATTTCACTATTTACAATTCTTCGATTGTGGCTAGGATTTATTAAAACAATGTCGTACTGTCGGTTTAGACTTGGTCTAAGCAGGCAGTTTTTTTATATTTTTATAGTTAAAGACATTATTGTTACTAAACGAATAACTCATTTTACCTTTAGAAAATAAGTGATATTATTAAATTAAAGATTTTACTTAAAATGAGGAGAGACCTATGAAAATAAATAAAATATTTTGGCTTAATATTTTTATGACAATTTTATTTTTAGGTTTTAATGTTATCGTCACCTACTATCCTGAATTAGACGATTATTTCTGGCTCGTACCAGAACTAGTAATCAGTGGCATAGCCATCATTTTAAGTTTAACTATTGCTATAATGTGTAAGAATCTTATTAATGAAATCATTTTTCTAGTTAATGTGATTTTACTGTTATATTATGTATATCCATTGATATACACTTTTTTCTAAATTAACCATTAGGAGGCTTGGAACATGAGTATGCATTTAACCATTTTATTATGGCTGGGTATCATTTTCGTAGTAGCAGCCTCAATTATATTAGGCTTATTACTTAAATCTAAAAAAGAAGAACGCAAAGAATCATATTTAGGTTTTACAGTGATCTTTTACATTTTCGGCTTTGCATTACTGATTTATGTGCTAATATTTGGCGTATTATAACCTTCATTTTTGAAAATGAGCTAAAAGGCTTGTTTAATTTTGTCGGAGTGAGAGTATGAAATCTTTAAAATTACATTAGATTTCTATCTTGCTCTTTTTTTATTTATTGAATATAAGTGTTCTTTTAGATAAATTAGTAAATATCAAGTTTTAAAAAACTAGGGAGACATACATTGAAATTCATAAGAACCTATATATACAAAGTTGTACTTATCATGCTACTTACTTTCTTGTTTATCTCGCCACTAACTGAAGCTAACTCTGACTACTCAGAACTTACTACCACTACTAACGATGACTTTGATTTAAAACCAGGTGACATTATCCTCACAAAAGGCCCTGTGTTATTCGGATTTTTTGGTCACTCTAGCATTGCCCTTGATCATGACACTGTATTACAAATTGAAGGGCCTGGCGACAAACCTATTACCGAATCTTTCGAATCGTTTAAACAAAGATTTGGTGAAGGTGAAGACGATTGGATTAAAGTTTATCGTTGTGCTAAACCCGGAGCTGGTCAAAAAGCGGCCGATTGGGCTAAAAATCATTATAAAGATAGCGATAAAACCTATTTAGTAACATTAAATCTTAAAAGCGAGCGCTTTACATACTGTACAAAAATTATTTACCAAGCATATAAATATGGCGTAAGCAAAAATGCAATTAATGATCATGGATTGCTCATTATTTCACCTTATGCCTTAGTCGATAATTTTACAGATGAGTATCAATTAAAATTAGTTAAAAAATATTGAGGTTGAGAGATTAGTAGCTCAAGTTTTTAATCTTGAGTAATTATCTCCAACCTCTTTTTCTATTTAGCCTTTTAAACCGTCTCTTTAAAGTAATTTACAAAAAACTCATTTTCTTCTAATAAATCAATATAAGAAATAGAACTAAATGGGATGATACGCGTACAATTCTTTAATGGATAAATGATAATTTCATTTTCGTAATCTACATGAATATCGTTCTCTAACACTATCTTCTTAGAACCAAATACAATCGCAATTGCTTTGAAATCATTGTTATTAAAGTACTTTTTCAAAATTTCCTTTTTCATTCATATCACATCCTATTCACTTCATATTTATCATATCTATGTAAATAAACCGTGAAGTGAATGTGTGATTTATGTAAACGCTTTTACGATATTTTATAAATTTATAAAGATTTATGTAATTATTTTATAGTAAAATAATAATATCTGGTGAACAAGGAGAGATTAAATTGAAAAAAGTTTTATTTACATTATTTTTAAGTTTTTTAGTATTAACAGGATGCAGTCAAGTTGAGGACACCAAAGATAATGGTAACGATGATAAAAAGTCTAACTCAAAAACTACTTCTTCATCTGATTCAAAAGAACAAAAATCTTCTAATAAGAAAGAAAACAGTAAAAAAGAGAACAGTAAGAAAGATGAGGATAAAAATCAAGCATCATCAAATACTAATGATGACAAACAAAATCAACAAGAGAATGTAAATACCTCAAATAATGAGAACGAAAGTAATAATTTACAAAACACTACTAAAGTAGATGTAAGTAATATTACTGACCGTGCCACTTTAGCTTCGATCATTAATAGTAATAACTATTCAGAATCTGATAAAATTCTTGCATATAATAGTGCAGTTTCAAATGGTGTGATACCTCAAGAGAATGTCATGGAAGGACCAGCAAGTGCAGCTTATGCTAGCTCATTACGCGTAGAAAGCGGAAAAGAAAAATCAGTTTATGAACGTAGCCAAGATAATTCTAATGTTTCTTCTCAAGATAATGAAAATCAAGATCCTAATGCTGAAATTAATGCTGCCACGACTGAAGATGAATATGTAGATGCGTTACGTAAAAAATATCATGGTGGTTTATCGTCAGCTGAACTCCAAACTAAAACTGCAATAGAGCAAGGATATTATGATGGTGATGATGCCGACGAAGTATATAAAACAATTCAAGAACGAGAGCAAGATATAGCAAACGGCAAATATGATCAATATAAACAATAATTATCTTTAAAAGAAGTGCGAATTTAATAGCACTTCTTTTAATTTATATTTTTTCTCATTTGATAAAGATAGAAAGGCTTTTTATTTATTTCGCCTATTATTTCAAAACCTTGTTTTTTGTATAAATTTAATGCTTTCTCATTATCTTTAACTACGGTTAATGATATTTTACTATATCCCGCTTCTTTGGCTTTATTTTCCGCAAAATTCAATAATTTTTGTGCGACGCCTTTATCTCTAGCATTAGGCATAGTGGCTAACATGCTTATATGGTAGTCGCCTTCTTCCCCTTCATCCATTGTTACTAAAGAATAAAATTTCTTTGGATGTTTAAAAATAGAAAGAAATGGTCTAAGTTTATTCATTGAAATAATTTGAAATACTGTGGGTGTCATTCTTTCTTCTATCTCTGTTAAAGGCCCACACGTTATCGCGCCAAGCACTTCATTATTTTGAGTAGCTACATATGATATATCATGACTAAATCGATTTGCGCGATTTTCCCATAACTGTTGTAAATCAGCCTCAATAGCCTTATCTTTATACGTACCAAGTATAACTTCGGCCATGTCATCTATAGCAGCATAGGTTAATTTGCCACCTTCTTTATGTTGAGGTTGTGCTGCTTCTATTTGAATATTACTCATTTAAATATCTCCTATTGTATTATTAACTTTATTTTTGAAAAACAAACAATATTTGAGCTCTTTAATAAAATAACTTATAATGTAAAAGCTAATTTATAAATGATTAATTTAAATTTATTCCCCTACTAAATAAGGATATAAGGAAGGTCCTATGAAAAATAGAAAAAATTGGTATTCAAAGTTATATTACCTATTTATCATTTTATTGATAATCGGTGTAGTCCTTGTCGCATTTGTCATTTATAAAACTCGCGAAGAAAAGAAAAACCATTCTTCAGATTACTATTCCAATTTTCAAGATTTAAAAAAACATACAACTGAAGGTGAAGATTGGAGAGTTAGAACTAAAAACAGAAAGAACAACCATATATTGATTACTGCAATTCATGGCGGCGGTATTGAACCAGGTACTACTGAATTAGCACGCCGTATTTCAAATATTGGAAAATATGACTACTACACCTTTGAAGGGCTTCTTCCTGATCATAATGAACAACTTCATATCACTTCGACCGTATTTGACGAACCTACATTATTAAAAATGTTAAAGCATACAGATGAAACAATATCGATTCATGGCTATGCTGGTGAAGACCCTATCGTCTATGTTGGGGGCAAGGATAAGAAACTAGCTAATTCCATTAAAAGTTCTCTTAAAGATAAAGGCTTTACAATTCAAAAAAGTCCTAAAGGTGTCGAAGCAACCTCAGATGAAAATATTATCAATAGACATAACGATAACGGTGTTCAACTCGAATTAACTACCGGACAAAGAGCACTATTTTTCAAAAATAAAAACCTAGATCAAAAAACCAGAAGCAATTACGACAACTATACAAAGACATTCTACAAATTTGCAAGAGCCGTTGATGAAG
Source organism: Staphylococcus sp. acrmy (assembly GCF_022690565.1). NCBI lineage: Bacteria > Bacillati > Bacillota > Bacilli > Caryophanales > Staphylococcaceae > Staphylococcus > Staphylococcus sp. acrmy. The sequence continues at coordinate 54,941 of NZ_JALCVE010000005.1, forward strand.
GTATTAAAGATGCACAATAAATCAATATTACCCCATCAATTCTCTAAGTAAAGACGTTTTTTTAACCTATAAAATGGGGTATAACTAATTAATTATGAGGGAGGAATTTCAATGTTAGATGAATTAACAAAAGAACAAAAATATACAATCGCAAAATTTTATAAATTGTATATGGAACGTTCTAATAGCGGGCAAAGCGAACATGAAGCTAATGATTTTAAAGATAGTATTATAGCTCAAGATGACTATTTTTGCGATAGAGAGTATAGCGACTTTTTAGAAAACTGCAAAGTATTCATTGACTACGGCTATTTAGACGGAAAAATTTCGGCAGATAGAATTGATAATATTAAAGTAACTAATAAAGCTTTTACAGAAATTGAAAGAAGCTTTAATTAGGATTAACCCTCTTACTACGTTAGAATGACGCTGACGTAGTTTTATTTTTGAAGAAAAGGTGAATATATGAATAACTGGAAAATAAATAACCACTCACAAAGACGTTTAATGATTCAAGAAAATAATAATGAAATTTCCATAGTTGAGCCACTAGATAATGGCGCTTTTAGAATTTTAGCAGAAATTAATTTAAACACTCAATCTGAACAAACCCACATTTATGATGACACTTTATATGTTTCTGCTAGTGAAGAAAATGAAGAATTGAACATTTTCGATAAGACACATAGTTAATAATGTAAATATTCTATCCCCCTATTTACACAATTGTTTTCAAAAATTAATTAGATGTTAATTACACATTAATATTTATTGTTTTATAAGTATAGTACAATATAATTAATGATTTAAAATAAACGGAGGTAAGATATGGATAAAATGTTGTTCTACATAGGCATGGCTCTTTTACTGATAGCATTCATAATCATTTTATTCGCTATTGTTGCGGTTTTTAAAAATAAGAATTACTTAAAATACTTTGCAATGGCTATTACAATTATCCTATTAAGTATGCTGGCTCTAGGTATTCATAAAATGATTGAAAGCAATAACCCATCTACGAACAAAGCTGTAGAAACGAAAGATAAAAAATCACATGAGGACAAGTCATCTAAAGACAAGGATAAGGACAAAGATAAAGACAAAGACAAAAATGATTCAAAAGATGATGATAAATCCAAAGATAATGAATCATCCGAAGACAATAGTAGTGTTGAAACTCAAGAAGAACAAAATAGCACACAAGATAATGGTAGTGAAGAAAATGCAACACAAGAACAACAGCCTACTCAAGAGCAACAACCAACGAACGCCCAATCTACTTATCAACAAAATGACGGCCAAGGCCAGTCTAATGGCGATTTAAATAACCAAAATAGTAATCAAAACACTGCTGAACAAAATACTAATAACCAAAACACAAATCAATCTAATAATACTGGTCAAACTTATAATCAAACAAGCGAAACTACAAATAATAATACTGGTAATAATAATAGAAATGACGATGCTTCAACAGAGAACAATACAAATACTGATGATCAATCGTCTAACTCAGAAATTCAAACATATTCAGCTAATAGTAGCGAAGACAACCAAAGTAGTGAAGACACAACGGGCTCAACTCAGGAAAGTACAACTCCTGAATCTACTCAAAATGGAAATAACGCTAACTAATTAAAGCATGAAAACAGGTAGGCTCACCTACCTGTTTTTTTATGCTTTATGTCTGTTTTTTTAACTTTAATAATAACTATTGAATATTAAATAAAATGTGTCATACTTAAAATATAATTATTTGAATATTCCAATATTATTTTTTAACAAAGGGTGACATTATGAAAAAAGTAGCTTTTATTTTACTTTCAAGTTTTCTATTATTAGGGGCGTGTAGCCACGATAAAGACTCAGTAGAGCCTGTGAAGAAAAGTACACATAAAAAGGATAATCCGAAAGCTCATAAAGATAAGGGCGAAACTGGACGTACTGAAGGTAAAAAAATAAATAACAACTAATTTTAATTAAAAAACAAGCCCATAACCATGCGATTATGGGCTTGTTTGATATATTCAACTTATTTATGCAGTGCGTACATTTTTCCCATGAATTAAATAATATATAAAGAATGTAACTACTAAAACTGCTGCCATAATAAGATACATATTACTAATACCTACTTTATGAACAAAGCTTCCTAATAGATATGGTCCAAAACCTAAACCAAGATCTAAACCAATAAAGAATGTTGAAGTTGCTCGTGCAATTTTTTCTTTAGGCACAACTTTAACAGAAACAGATTGTGATGTAGAAGTAAGGTTACCATAACCTAAACCTAATATTGCACCGCTTAGTAATAACATCCATGATGATTGGGAGTTAGCTAAAACAACAAAGCATATGATATAAAATATGATACTAGGATAAATTACATAGTTTTCATTTTTATTGTCCATTAATCGACCACATATCGGTCTTGAGATAATTGAAATGATAGCATAGACAATAAAGAAATAACTAGAGGCAGTCACTAAATCCCTTTGTGCAGCAAATGGATTCATGAAATTTAAAATTGAAGAGTATGTTAAACCAGAAACGAAAACAACGATAGCAATTGGAATTGCTTCTTTAGCTACGAATTGAGAAATGTGGAAACCTTTCTCTTCTTTAGAAAGTTTAACTGTTTCAAATGGCACTTTCATAATTAATGCAATGATAAGTGATATAGCACTTAAAATTAAATTAAGGCCGAAAATAACTTCAATACTAAAATCTTGTAATAAAAGTAAACCTAAGAATGGCCCAACTGCAGCTCCAAGCACCATACTTAAACTAAATAAACTAATACCTTCCCCTTTTCGTGATTGAGGAGTGATATAACCAGCTATTGAACCGGTAGATGTTGTACAAACACCAAATGAGAACCCGTTTAAGATTCTAACTAATATTAAAAATCCTACTGAAGTTTCTACAAAATAAAAAGCACTTGTTATAGTAAATAACGTTGCCCCAATAATTAATACTGTTTTAGGCCCTAAACTGTTGACATATTTCCCCATGATAAATCTACCAAATAGTGAACCTACGATAAATAATCCAGCTACGAGCCCCGCCGTACTCTCAGACGCGTTGAATTGCTGTTGTGTATATCCAGCTATTATAACTATTAACAAATACATATTTAAATTAACTAGAAAGTTAACTATAAAATTTAATACGAAACTATTCGTCCATATTTTTTCTTTTTCATCTATATTCGTTGCCAAATTATCACCCTTTCTTTTCTTAGAACACTATCAATTTTCTCTCTAAATTGACTAAATGTAAAATTCCTATTATCATATACGAGTTATAATAAATAAGTTATAAGCAGGTGATAATATTAATAAAGAATTGCTTTTTATAGATACGCTTATTAAAGAAGGATCCTTTTCCAAAGCTTCAAATAAACTATACGTTTCTCAACCCTACTACAGCAATTACATAAAAAATATTGAAACCTCTTTAGGCGTAACGCTTTTCAATAGAAAGAAGAAGCCACTCATCTTGACTACTGAAGGTGAAATTTATTATGAATATTTGAAAGATATTGATCTCATGTATTTGAAAATGACTCAAAAACTGACTAATATTTCAAATTACGACTCTGGCTTTTTAAGAATTGGTACTAACCCAACTTTAGCGTCACATGTTTTACATAAAGTGTTGCCTGCATTCACACAAAAATATCCTAAAATTAAAATTGATTTAATTGAGGGAGATACTAAAGATTTAGAAAATAAATTACTAGATAATAAAATTGATATTTGTTTTAACACCTTGCCTTTATGGAATTCAAGTATCGATTATGCCGAGCTTTATGCAGAAAATATATATCTGGTTATCTCGTCACAAAATATATTGTATAAAGATCTCGATAATCTGACGTTAGATCAAATTATGAGTTCAATTAATCATCAAAAGTTTATTATGCTTAAAGATAGGTATGGATTACGGAAGTTGTTTTACAATATCTTGAAATACTATGAGATTAGTCCAAATGTGACTATCGAGACTGTGAGTATAGACACTGCCCATAAGCTCGCATTATACAGTGGCTCATTCACTTTTATTCCAGAAACATCTGTTACAGATACAAGTAATGTTAAATATTTAAAAATGCCTGAGCAATTTAAAAATCGCGTAGTCTTAGCTTTTAAAAACAAAGACTTATTATCAAAAGCTAGCACAAATTTCGTCGATTTTTCTAAAAACCACATTTTTAATTAGTAATTTATGAGGTAAGTATCCGGGTACGCTAATTCGCCTTTTCATTTAAATTAAATACTAAAAAAATAGACGTATTTGTGTTTAAAAATTGCACAAATACGTCTATTTTGTTTGATAAAAACAAATTTATTTTCAACTGTAAATATTGTAAAATACACTTTATTTTTCTCCGATAAATTATATAATAAGATTATAATTTTAAAATTTTAAAAAGTATCATGATTTCTGCTTAGTCCACAGTAGGTAAAAACTATGATCTAAGAGTTAAAGTAATAGGTCTTATAAACCTTTTTATAAGATAAGCTGTAATTTAATAAGTAAATGATATTTACATATAATAAGATAATTCAACGTCTTTTACATATGTTCAAATATAAAATTTAATAAGGAGGATATTAAGGATGAAAAAGTTGCTTTATATTTTGTTAGTAGGAGTTCTAATTTTAGTTGCTTGTGGTAAAAATTATGAAATTAGTGATGTAATAAATAAATTTAAAAGTGAAAGTTTAAGTGTAAAAAATCTAAGAACAATGAAACACAAAGATTTCGGAATGGCTCCTATGAAATCTGAAGATGCAAAAATATTTACAGTGGAAGATAACAAAAATGCTAGAATATTTAAATTTAAAAATAAAAAAGATTTAGAAGAAACGAAGAAATATTATGATGAATTAGGAAAATCTAGTGCAATATTTTATTCATATGTTTATGCTAAAGATAATATGCTAATTCAGATGAATGGCGATATTGATGATAATGTATTTAATAAATATAAAACGGCAATGGACAAAACCTTAAAATAATTTTCAACACTTTTATTAACATCTATATTAATCTAATAAAAAATTACAATGCTAAAGTTATTTTAGATTTGTAATTAAAAACAATGTATTTTATATCGCTTCGTATTTGTAACTAACTTTAGATGCTTTTCTTCAAGTTCATAATTGTAATAGTTCATTAAAAAGGGTAAATAAAACCGTACTTTCTTCTCTAGTCAACATTGGTAAAGAATGACGATAGAAATCTTTGAAATTACATTAGATTTCTGTCGTCATCCCCTATTTTTTATCTCTTGAATTTATTCGCCGAAATTCCTACTTTTGGAGACAGTTTGTCGGTTTTACACTGAATAAATAATCAATGCCTTAGCCTCAATAAACATTAAATATCAGGATTTCCTATATCTTTAACTCTTATGAATATGCATAACGCGAATAAGAGTACTATTGAGAACCAATGAAAAATTAAATAACTCCCTATTAATATAGTTAAGGTAATTACTAATGTAGCTAGTATTGTAGTCATCATTGCTAAAAATAAGTTACTCTCATCGTTTCTAAAAATAGAGACATTAAAAAAAATTTAGCAATATAGGGCGTTATTACAAACCATACAGTTTTATAAATATAAAAAGTAATAAATAAATATATGATAGCACCTAATAATTCCATATTAGACCTCCAATATAATCAGTCTAAAACTATTGTTATCTTGATAAATAAAAACAAACTATCCCTTTAATTCAGGTTAAAATAATTAATCATCGCATCGCTTATTCTTTTACATGCTTTTCTATCAGAATATTTATATAGATGATCTAAATTATTCTTATACTTTTTAGACATTTTAGTAATTAGTAATTCTTTAATTAAATCTTTTTGGTTAGTCATTACTTCTCCCGGCAACAATTTTGTTGATTCTGACATGAAATCGTCGTTTACAATAGTTTCTGGTCTAAAATACACGACTTTTTTATGCATTAATGCAAAATCTAACCCCACACTAGAATAGTCAGTAATTAAAACTTGATATTCAGCTAATAAATCTTTTACATCATGATTTTGATCTGTAAGTACTTCGACAAATTCAGAAGAAAAAAGATGACTAAATACTTGGAAGTTTCTATGTAAATATAAAGATATTTTATACCCTTTTTCCTCGACTAATCTTTGCAATTCAGGATTATTAATTAATTGTTGAAATTCTTTATAATAATTCGTTCCCATAAACCTTTCATCTGAATATATATTTAAACCAGTACGCCACGTTGGCATAATTAAAATTTTCTTCCGATTTTTAAGTTTTTTAATTATATTCTTTCTCTCTTTAATAACATCATCAAATCTCGGCAATCCTGTTAAAATAATTTCATTTCGTTCAAAACCATAATCTTGATGAACTAATTCTTTTTCTCTCTCTGAAGACACGACAAATAAATCTGCCACTTTGTCTTCTCCATTTCTTCCATATAGTTTACTGACATCTTTAGAGCCAATGATCCCGTGTTGTAAAAAGACTCTATTTTTCTGATTAATTATTTTTTCTGCTTTATTTGTTTGAAAAGGTAATAAATAATTGGCACTATGTGAATGACATATGACATCAACACTATTTACAATCTCTATATTCTTTCTCGATTTATAATAAATAATATGTTCCTCGTATCCTTTTAAATTATCTAAATCATTACTACGAGAACTTATTAAATAATAAATATTAAATTTTTGAGAAAGATGTTTCACTAACCATTTAAAATATATTAATCCATTTTCTTGAGCTTTCTCAGGATATTCCATGCAAACAATGTTTTTCTTACCATTATCATTAAGTTTTATGTAATTTTGAGATATGAAATCATTGTAAGTATCTTTAGGTATTGGAATAAGGCGCATTGAGAGATTTCCATAAGTGGTTGGATAAGGTCTACAAAGTAACATAAACTCTTTATCATACGTTAACCAATTTTCATCATTAACGTTATATTTATTTTCTAAAGGAAACTTTAATCTTGTGTAATATTTAGAAATTTGCATTTCTTCTATTTGGTAATTAAAACAAATGTCATAAATATCAGAATTATAAATGTAATCTGGGATGCGATCCATAAATAGTTCTTTCAATTCATCTAACTTGAAAATAAGGTTCGCTGTAACATTATAAATATGATTATTTTTACTAATATCTACTATCTGACCAATTGTCTTAATCTCAGTTTCTTTATTTCTAACTTTAATTTTCCCTTCAATAGAGATAGGCTTGTAAATACTACAGTGGTAATTAATTTGAATAATTAAAGTATTATTTTCTACTTTCGCTTCTTTTATGCATCCATCATTATGATAAAAATTTAATATGCTTGGCTTTTTGTTGTAGATCACGCTAAGTTTATTTTCCTTTGTTACATATATATAGTACATGGACTTGTTATGCTTAATAACCGTACTCTCAAACTTAAATATATCATCGGATAAGATTAAATCTTCCCCATTTTCATTTTTAAAAGTTAAAGGAAAATTTTTTACTTTTAATAATTCTTCTAAATCTTTATATTTAATTACAAACTCATCTTCTTCTCGTGAAAATACTTTTTTACTATGATTGTTTTCTAATATCAATTTAGATTCTTGTAGTTTTTTTATAATAAAACTGTTGTTTTCTACGTTTATTTCCATCCGCTCATCCCCTCCTTTTTGAACATGAATATAAAAGATAATTTTACATTCATTTTAATGTCGGACTATATTCTATAAAAATAATTATACGTCACAGAATTAATTTTTAGTATATTTTATATTGCTTCAATATGTTTATTAGCTATATGATAAAAAAACACCACGCTAAGGTGGCGTTTGATAGAGATTATCTCAAAGTATTAATATGTTTATTATGATTTGAATATTATTATTTTACTGGCTCTGATTGCTTTATCAAATCCAAGGTAATTAATTCATTTCTACCCGAATTATAAGCTTTATCCCAAGCAGTCCCGGTTTCATGAGTCTTTTCGACCATCTCCCAAGCTGTATAGTTATCATACTCATCTATTACACTTTTAATTAATTGACTTATATATTCTCCATCTTTTTCTCTAAAAATTTTATATGTTATAGGTGTAATTGCTTCATCTGTTATTTTATAAATTGATTGACTATCGTTTTCTAAAAGTAACTCTCTTTTACCTTTATATTTTGTATAAACCTCTTTAACGACTGGGCCATAATCAAATGCTAAAAAAGGTTCTTTAAATAACCTTTTTTGTGTTTGTAAAATATATCTTTCATAAATAATGTAAAGCAATTTTTGTAATTTAAGGGGGATGTAGGTTTCAACATTAATATGTATCTAGCTACATCCATTGCACTTAGGTTATATGGGGTATTTGCAATATCTTTGAACTCTGAAAAATGTTCAAAAAAGTAAAATCTTTAAAAAAAGCATCTTTTTGTTTAACGCTTTTTATAGAATCATCCATAGTTGATATTAAGTGGGTATAAAATTTAATTTCCAAATCTTCTAGTTCTTTTTGATAATTTTTAATTGTTTCAAAATCTTTTTGATCACATAATATTTTATGAAATGCAATTCGTTGACCCTTATCATAATCTTCTAAAATTAGCAAAAAATGTTTGTACATTAGATTTCACCGCCTTTATGTTTGTCTAAATTTTTTACATATAATTCCCAATTTAAATAATCTTGTTTATATTTTTCATGAGACTTTTTATTTCTTTTTTGATCTTTAGAAAGCCATACTTGGAGTTCATAAGGAAAGCAAGAATTTTCAATTTTAAAATATAGCTACGAAAGGAAAATAATTTTATTTTAAAACTTTTTTATTTGATGTATTATTTTTCTTATATTTATATTATATCACCACTAAATACAAACGTAAGTTTCCATTTTTTACCAATTTCCTTTTTAATTAATCGACCACATTATTTTTTTATGCATATAGACCAAAAAAAGAGATTAAGCAATGTTTCGTTGCTTAATCTCAGTAATTGAGCCCATTAGTCCGATTTGACAGAGAGCCAAAATAAAAAGCCTACAACCACAAAGGTTATAGGCTTTACTATGGAGACGGCGGGAGTTCATTAAAGCGATTATCAATACATTTAAAAATCGCTTTAAGTATTGTCATATCAACGTTTACATTGCCTTGCTATGTTAGTGTAAAATGTTAAAATTGAAAAAAACAACATATTTTTGGGGCAACATATACGTATTCATTCCCGTATGCGTGAGATAACTATTTCATATTAGTTAGTGAAATGATATTCACATGATTTACAATATAATTCAGTTTTCTTTTCACCACTAGATTTGCTTTTAAGTTTTCTTAAAAGCGTTATGATACCAATAAGTATTAAAATACTAAAAAGTGTACTCAAAGGCGAATTAATAATATTACCAGAAATTATTGCTACCAATATCATAAGTCCCGTGAACACATACATGGCCCCAAGCAAATAACTCAAACAACCGATTCCATATCCACTATCTTTTACTCTAACTGCTCCTGATCCACATCTAGGACAACGACTCCAACCACTCATTCTGATCACTCCTAATACTTTTATTTTTTACATAATATAACAATTTATCTATTATATTTTTTATTGCAATAAACTAATTATACACATTAGAAATAGTTTTGCATACCTTGATTTTAATTAGTACCTGGTGTTAATTTATGTTATAATAAAGATGTGCCGAAAAGGTACACAAACTTAAATTCATCGATTGTATTTTGGGTTTATCCACGGTATCTCGTACATCAGCCAAATAAAAAATATTTGGGTATTTGATGCTATGGTTACCGAATGTATGAAATCACATTATACGAATTGATAGTTTAGTTTATCGTCAGGCTCAGTATAAAGAAATTGTTTTGCAGTATATACGTCTATGTCAGACTTAAAATGACACTTCTTCAGCTTTAAGAGCTTATTAAATTTTCTAAATCAATATTCATGTTGGATAGGTCACTGTACTTTGTACGGTGGCTTTTTTTATGTACACTTGTCTTTAAAACCATTTTTCGATGCAACACAGAGCTTCTCTCAGCATCAAAAAAAGCCCTACTATTACAGTAAGGCTATTATTTATACTTTTTCGCAAATATAGTTAATGTTTGGTTCAGTCCATTGTCATTAGTCACAGATTGGATATTATAATTTTCTCCCTTATATCTTACATGATGATATGTTTCTATACCTTTTCGGTAACGAATGATAAACCTCATAGGTTCTTCGTTAATTGTAAAACCAGTATCAGCATATTCTGAACCTTTTAACGTTTTAACCTCAGCCCACGGCTTTGCTATAACTGTGGTTATCATTCCTTCACCAGGCATAAATGCGTCAGGATCTTCTCTTTCTTCAATGATTTCAATTCTATTATTAAAATGATATGCCATTGTTTATCCTCCTTGTTTTCGACGTCGAAATTTTGAAATGCGAGTGCTCTCTATTACATCGCTCTTAAAAATTGCTCATAGTTATCAAACAAGCCTACATACGCATCTAACATGGAAGCCACGCCATCAATACGACGTTTAGGCGACTGGTTCTTAATAGGGACGATATTACCGTTTCTATCAGTTTCTACACCTGTATTAGTTAAGCACCATTTTAAAATCGGGTTATTATTGTAATTGATTTTATGTTTCTCTAAGTCAGCGCCCATATTTTGCATTGGTAAACTTAACGTTTTAGCACCTTGTGGCGTTCGTACCATGTGAAAGCCATACGCTTCCATTTCATCTACCCAATATCTTGCCGAATAGTTATCGTAATATATCCATAGTGGCGATATGTCATAGTCATTCATCATCTCAATGAACCAGTCCGTAATATCGCTATAATCAATTGTATTGCCACTACATAACCTTAATAGCCCCTGTTCGTGCCATTTGTCATACGGTATTTTGTCCTCATGCACACGTTTATATAAATTATCTTCAGGCAACCAATACATCTGATGAACGAACCTCATTTCAGTTTCAGGGTCTACAAATAATAACGTGGCACAACTTAAATCTGTAGTTATGGAAAGGTCACTCCCTCCTATGGCATACCAACCAGCAAAGTCTTTAATATCAAATGTATCTTCATTATTGATTGCGTCAAATGTAAGCCATGCACTGTTAGTCACTTCACGGATATTGAAGTCTTTGGTTAAGATACCCGTTAAGTCATTCATATTATTTTGCGCTCGTGCCACTTTACGCTCAATATCTTCAACCTTTTTAGATACACCTAGAGCAGGATTAGCTTTCTGCCAACAATCAGGAAGTTTATACTCAGCTTTATGATCTAATTCATACATAATCGGCAGAAAGTTATCATCAGTGAAATTACCATCAACTACATTACACGCATACTCATATAAATCATCAAAGATTGTACCCCTATGAGTTCCAGCTGTTGTTATCATAATGAGTAATGGTTGTGTACGTGCAGATTGAGATTGTTTCATTACTTCATAAAGATTTCTGTCTTGAATTGAATGTAATTCATCAATCACAACAAGATGCGCATTAAGTCCATCTAATGAATTGGAGTTCTTGCCTAGTGACTGCATCTTACTAAAGTTATGTGCAAAGTATAAATCTGATTTTCGCTTACGAATATTTTTATTTAAGTCAGGACTCTGTACAATCATCTCATGCGCTTGATCGAACAGTATATTTGCTTGGTCACGTTTCGATGCAACAGAATACACCTCTGAGCCACTTTCACCATCTGCAATCATCATGTATAAAGCAATCGCTGCTAACATGGTTGTTTTACCATTCTTACGACCAACAAAGAAAAATGATTCAGTGTAACGTCTGTAACCTGTTTCTTTATCCACAAAGCCGAATAGTGCCGAAATATAGGCTTTTTGAAATAAGTCTAATACTAATGGTTTGCCAGCAAGTTCACCTTTAGAATGACGACAGAAATTTTCTATAAATTGAATTGGTCGCATAGCTTTATCTTCATCAAAGATATATTTGTCGTGATGTTCCATATCTTGAATTAATTTCTGATATTGTTTTTTTACACGTTTAGAAGTCACAATTTCGCCATTCTCTATCGCTTTATAATACTGTTCAATATAGTTAGCCATTAGTCACAAAGTCCATGAATGCATCTGATTCTTCAGTGTCTTGTGGCAATAGAGATAATAATTGCTTAAGTGTAGCGTTATACTTCGAAACTGTCGTATTGTATGACTTCATAGCAGGGCTTTCTTTCAGATATTCTTGTTCGCCCTGTTTAAAGATGTATGTTGCGCCATGTGTGCGTACAGTATTTTTCAATTCTTCCATTGTTTCTTTCATGAAATTTAATTCTTCTATTAAATCATATGCAACTGGTTTATTAATATTATTATCTTTATCAATTTGTATTTTAAGTTGTTCTAAATTAATTGATTTATATATCTTATTCATATTTCATCCTCCTTAAAATATTTTTTAGGCACCCCTAAACTTTTAAAATCTCGAATGGAGGAAAAGTTAAGTCCCACGCCGTTCCCTGTCATATCGATTACATTTTTATAAGTGGGGGATATAAATTATTTGTTATATTATATTTTTATTAAATTTCCTTTTTCATCAAATCTTAATCCTTCGCCTGTTGATGGACTTCCAAAATGTTCTTGGTTGTGACACGTCTGACATAAACTTTCTAACAAATCATGGTTCAATGATATATAAGGATTAGTGTAGTTCTCTGAATTTAACCATATTTTGTGATGACAGATTGACGCTACATCTCCACATCGTTCACACATATAATTCTGTGAAGCCATGTAACTATTCTTGCACTTCTGCCATTTAGCTGATTTATAAAACGCTCGCGGTACACTCCTAGCCATCATATTCACTTCCTAATGCATGTAATGCGCCTAATAAGCTATCAATGGTACGTTTTAATCGTTCACTATCTTGTGTTTGAGGGTCAAACCACAATTGTAGTATAAACTTTGCTGTTGTTTGTGCTAATGGCTGCACTGGTTCATCTAACCAATCACGACCAGTAGTAATGTATAAGTAGTTAGGTATCGCCTCAACTAATGGAATGATAATGTCATCGTTAAAATCTCCATCTACTCTTAAAGCATTGCGTGCATCTTCAATAGATAAAATCATTGTGTTCACTCCTTTATGAATAAAGGACACCAGCTAATCACTGATGCCCTCACTGGTTTATATTGTTTATGCGATTGGTTCTGATGTAGTAGATAACTTCACAAACGCTTCATCTACTAATGGCTTGCAGTCTGCTACTGCCATACATCTAAAGTCAATAAGTCCTGAACGGAATGAGCTTTCAGTAGATTTCTCTAATGCGATACCTTGTGGTAAGTTAAAGCCTGCATATTGGAAGTTACCTAATAGAATTGTGCCATCTTCGATATTGTCATCAATGATAACCTCTTTACCAAAGATATGCCCAACATCTTCACGTTGTGCGTCGTGATTGAAGATTGGTCTTTCGTTAGCGTCCATCACACCGTACACTTGGTTGTATAATGTAGCGTTACTCATCGCAAATTTAGCACCTGCTGAATAACCACGTTTTAATAATCCTAACGCTTTTGTGAAGTCTGTATATTTACCTGTTAAGTCTACACTGTTTGTATCGTCCCATGTGATACCTGTTAAGATACCTTGTCCTTGTTCTACACCAGTACCATTCACTAAAGCGTGGTCAATTGTTTCTACAACCGTTTGTGTTAACTCTTGAACTAGATAGCTTTCAAATGCTTGAATACTCATTGTTTGAGCTTTAACAGAGATTGAGAATACTTTTAAGATTTCGTTACCGTCAAACTGAACACTTACAATATCAGGGTGTTCTGCCTCTACTAAAGCCCCCTCAGTATGCCAATTTGCCTTTGATGTAGGTAACGAGATAGGAACTTTAATTTTAGTAGGAATGTTGAAGTTTCTTACATGTCCGATTAGTCCACCTTGTTTACGTGCTTTTGTAATGATTTCATTTAAAGTTGTTTCAGGTAACACGGCTTGTGAATTATTAGATGATGCAAAACCTTCTGCTCGTTGTTCTACTTCTTGAGCCGTATTAAATGCTCGTTGTTCAATGCTTGATAAATCTTGTCCTAACATTGTTTTAAAAAATGCTGAACGATATTCATTTGAACCGAAAACATTATCTTTATTGATTTCTTGTTGTCCTCGTAATTGTGCGCCTGTAATTGGATTATATGAACGTTGTTCTGTGTTATTTTGTTCCACTTGTTGATTCTCCTTATCTTTAATATTTGCTTTCGCTTGGTTTAAGCCTTCGATTTCTACATTTAGCTTTGTTACATCTGCCTCTGGGTCATTTTCGATTGTGCCTCTAATTTCACCAGCACGTGTTTCAATTTCTTCAAGTGTTGCATTACGATAATGATTAAAAGCTTCTTGTACTGTATTAAACATTTATTTAATCTCCTTTATAAATAATTTATTTAAATTTATTTTTACTTGATTGATTGCTTGTTGTCTGAGTTCTGCCTCTTGCATTTCACTTCTAGCTTCAACAGATGTTTCTGAATAAGCTGGAAAATTCACCACAGAAAACTCTAATACTTTATCTATTTTAGTTATTGTGCGGGTTCTAGTTTCTACATCGTACCGACTGCCGTCTGATACAGTAAAACCAAAACTTACGCCTGACATATCACCACGTTTAACCGATTCATATACAGAACGTGATTCGCTAGTGTTTGCCAACTTAGCTCTGAAATGCATACCTGCATCATCTTGCCACACGTCCATTGTTTTAGGTGATTTTGCTAATGGTAGACGATTCTGATCGTGTGACACTAAAAGTCTTGTGTCATTAAACTTTACTCCGTCCAGCGCATTACGTTTGATAATTTCGGTATATGAACCTGTTGGCGTATTAATCAGTGCAGGTTTATCAAATACAATTGCAGTCCCTTCAAGTACCATTTCATCATCTCTCGTTTCTGCTTGTAGTTCTGCACTTCTAATTTCCTTCATCTTGTCCGACCTCCTTATCTCCCATCTGATAATTCTTTGCTAGCGTCTTTTCTATATAGTTAAGGGATTGTATTCTTTCGTCACCATCTTCAACACTTGATAAGTTCATTAAGTCACGTGCTTCATTAATTGTAAGTAAGCCAAGTGGCAACAATTCTTTTATCATATTAGATTTAGATTGATTGCTTGCATACTGTAATTTAGATGATTCAAAAATAATACGATTACTGAAGGCTTGTTCACGTTCAGTAAGTATCTTATCCGTGAGTTCTGATGAAAGCTGTATCGCAAAAGGTTCTATTACAGACTCATAAAACGCCTGCCATGTGTTTTCATCATATTTACCTGTCACAATATCCTCATTGATTCCTAGATAGTCATATATTTTCTTCTTAACAACTTCCATTTGTGATGTATCAATCTGCACATCTGACGTTTTTAATGGAATGTATTCAAGCATGGCATCTAAAGGAATGACGCCGCCGTTATTACTCATAGAAAGATAATCATTCATAAACGCATCTTTCTTTTCCTTAAGTTTGGAATCTGCTAATTTTTGGGTGTATTTCAATATCCCTCTAATTTGCGCTGAGTTTTTAATTGCCGACTCCATACCTAAGTTTTGCGTATGAGCCAGTTCTAACGTATTCATAATGGCTGAATTATCATCACCTAGTAATTCATTAGAATTAAAGTGACGGCGTAATATAGCCACCTCAGCCAGTCTGAAATGAACGATTTCCCCATCTTTGAATAAACATTTTAGAAACATCTCCCCTGCGCCATCGACCACATACTCAACGCTTGTTGGTGTCAGTGGGTACAGTCCTGAAAGATTTCCCTTATTGTCTTTTTGAATAAGGATAAACGCATTATTGAATAAGTAATATTGTGTTGCGATCTTATAAAGAAAATCATAACCACTCATATATGGATTAGGTCTATTTTGTAATAATCGATTAATTTTATAATTATTAAAGTCTTTTGTGTCGTTCACATGCTTGCCTGATAACTTCGCAATATGTCGAGCGATTGCATCAACTGCACTACGAAATATATCGTTAGAATACGCATCACCGTTAAACTGCGAAAATGATTGAAAGCTACCTGAAAGCATTTCAAACTGTCTTGCTGTGGTCTGTTCTATCTTATCCAGTCCCAACATCTTATTAATCCACTTCGGCACATCGTCACCTACTTTTCTTTTTATATTGTACACGCTCTGTTTTAGTACCAGGTACTAATTATTTACTTAAATTATACCACAAAAGGCTCTATAAAGCCAATTGTGGTGGGGTTTATCTATAATTCAACTTTATTAACAATACAATTTTCACATGCTAGTTCTAACGTTTTACCTTCTGCCATTTTACTTATATCATTTCGTAATTCATCATAATCGGTAGAATATAATGTTCCGAAAGCTACACGGTAGTTAGTTGTGAATTTCATTATTGTATAATGTCCGTCGTAAAATTGATTAGCATATTCTTCTAGTAGTTCAAATTTTGATTTTTTCATATTGTAAAATCTCCTTTTATTTTAGTTTGAGGTGTGCACGAAATATTTTAAAAATGTCAGTTCATGCACACCGTGCACAGTTCATGCACACCTTTTTTTCTTACTGCCACAAGGGGTTTGGTGCAAAAGTGTGCACGAGTGCACGAAAAATCTCAACATACACATAAAATTAATTACTTCATGATTTCTACTTAATTTATACTGAGGTTTGTTATTTTTATAATTTCATGCACAGTTTTAGTCTTTATCGTTGATATAACGGTATTTATAGGTGTGCACGAAATATTTCACTTCGTGCACAGTTAGTTTTTAAAATACGCACAAATTGCTTAATAACGGTATTTATAGGTGTGCACGAAATAACATAATAGTTTCAATTTCATGCACACTTTCATTCACACCACTTTTATATAAGATTGTTTCGGTTCTCCATGTGGTAACAATGTCGGTTCAAAATATCCTACTTTACTTTGCAAATCTACTACTGAATAATATCTTGCTCTATCCTTTTTCCATTTTTTACTTAAATGTTGTTCAAATGTTTTGTAGAACTTTCGTTCAGATAACGGACGGTACCCACTATTTTCACAAAATAATTTATATCTATAATAAACAACTGCTTGTGTCACTTTATCTACATTCCATGTATCAAACTCAACTACTTTGAAATCATATACAGGATCGTTATCTTGCTTATATTCCTCTAACATTTCCGCTGATACTTGAGGTATTATGAATTTTTTAAAATCCAAGTTAATAGCTTTATATAATATATATTCAAGCACTTTTTTATCTTTTAAATATTTTTCTTTTATATCTGTATTTTCCTTATCTCCATTAAAATCAGCATTAAATGGTACAATTAACAATCTTCTATTAGTCCCACCAGTTTTATTTTTAAATCTAGGCATACCATTCGTTGATTGTATAACAGTACATCTGTATACAGTTCTAAATGGTTGTTTATTTTTAATATTAACTAACACAGAATCGCCAGTTACCACACTGTTAAAGTTAGAACTATCTTCAACATTTACACCTACAGGAACATCATCACCAATAACTAATGTTTTACCTTCCAATACACCTAATTTGAAATCATGATCGAACTCATTAACTTTCAGACTTGCTACATTATCAAATCCTATTAAATTAGAAAGCATAACTTGAAATGTACCTTTTCCGTTATTTCCATCACCTACAAGAAATATAGCTTTTTTACGTGTATAGTTACCGTTCAAACTATCATTGATAACTTGCCATAGTAGTGTGTACACTTCTCTATCTGCACAAGCAATTTCATATAACCATTCATCAAAAGTCCAACCATCAATAACAGGTGATGATGCATTTGCTACGTAATTTGTAGAAATCTTGGTAGTAAATACATATTTAGGTGTAAATGGTTCAAGCGTTTTTGTCTGCCTGTTGTACACACCATTATTCACAGGTATTAAATCTGGATCATTAGTTCTAGGTGTTACTGGTGCAAAATTGTGAACAAGATGATAAATAACATCATCAGCTTTTCTTTTATTATGTTTGGGTTCCAACCAACTTATGACACGTCTAATATAAGTATAATTTTGTGTATAAATTCCTTCGTTTTCCATATAAAAAGCTAGCTTTGTATCTTCTTCCATATCAAACAAGATAAAATTTAAGTGTTCATTTAATATATATGCACATCTAATAGGCTTAATTGTTTGAGGCGGACGACCAAATGCTTCGCCTTTTTCTTTCTCTTTTTCCCACACTTCGCGCATATGTTGTAGTTCTTCTTTACGTAATTCATTCAGTAATTCTTTTACGTTCTTAGTGGTACTTTTCTTATACACTTCATTCTGATTAGCAATAGCCCTATCAAGCTCTAATTCTCCCCATGTACTATTACTACGCTTGGAATCCCACTTGTCCGTTAAATTGTTATAGTTCAAGAAAATACGTTCCATTTGAGCTTTATTTTTACCAGTATAAAATGCTAGGTAATGCAGTAGACTTTGCACTGCTTCGCTAGGACTATCAAAATACGGCTCGTAATTGCCTTTTAACAAGTCACTAATTTTATCTTTTTGCTTAGATTTAAGCATAAGGTCGATAACTTCATCATCTGACAATTCACTTTTATGATTAGGAGCATAAGTTAAAGTAGTTTCAAAATTTTGTTCTTCTTTGAAGAATCGTTCTACTAAATTATTTAATATTTCTTGTTCTTCACAAATTTCAGATTTTCCTATTGATTCACCTGTGACTGTCATAAATCTTGCATTGTCATATAGCTCTATATCTAGGTCAGAACGCTTTTTCTTACGTTCTGATGGTAACTGTCCTTTGAAGAAACAATGCAAGCCAGTACCACTTGGAGACTTCTCACAGTAGGTGATTTCAGTCATATCCAATGCTAAATCTGAAATGATTTGACCGTGTTCATCAATCGCATTATCAATATCTAACACGATATAATTATCATCATCACTTAACATAAAACCAATTCCATTATAATTTTCATTATCTTCATTAAGTCTATTGATAACATCAAATATCGTCCACGTATCTTTGTTAGTTGAGCTTGCACGGTAACCACTAAAGCTATACGGAACCTTGCTAAATTGTTGTTGTTTTTCGTTCCATTCAGCGCGCCATAATACCCACTGTGGCAATTCTTTTAATTCTTCGGGTATTTCTAGCGCATTAACTTCAATTATTTTATCTTTTTCTTTAATTGCCATTAAATTCCTCCTAAACACTTCTAAAATTCAGCACGGAATGGTAAAATAAAAATGTGTTAAATAAGCCATTCCATGCTTGTTTTTTTATTCCAAATATTTACGCGTTATCAGTTCTGTCTCCAAACTTCGCTGATGACGCTTTTTCTATATCTTCTAACACTGTATCTAGTTCTTTAAGATACATATTCAACAAATCAACGTGTTGTGTGATGTAACAACGGTGTTCGTGGTACTTGTATCCGTGTGTCAATATTTCATCTTTAGTTAACATATGACCACTGTCATGCGTAAAATACTCATCATTAAACCAAACGAACGTGGTTAATACGTCGTTGATTTTTCTTTTAATAATATCTACATCTTCAATTAAAATTTTAGTTTCTCGATTCATTATTCTGCGTCCTCCACTTCAATATTTCCAACAATATAATCCAATGCCCATTCTAAAATGCCGATCACATGTCCTTCTCTATCTGTTGTATATTCATGTTCACCCGTGTTATTTGTAACGGAATAGTAGTAAATTTCTTTATCTTCATTCATAACATCACTTAATGTCATTGTTACTTCATCAAGAATAGAAAACGCCTCATCTTCAAAATCTAATTCAGCAAGAATGTTAAATAACTCTTTATGAACTAGTTTTAAAATATGTTCATAAAATGCTGTATCATCATAGCGGTAATCCGTTATGGAATGAAATCTATCTTTCGCTGATAAAAATACATCTTTATCTTTCTCATACAATACTTTTTCTAATACTTTTACTACTTTTGATAATTGATATTTTTGTTTAATTTTCATTTTTTAATTCCTCCACTTTTTCATAATTTAAGAATGCGATTGTGCTTCCTAATAAATACACTGCAAGCCCTACATGAAATGCAATCAATGCAGTAACTAATAATGTGATTAAACTGATAAACAGTATCTGTAATGCGAATTTAAACATTTTGTACCTCCTATGAACCTACTTTAATGTTCTTACTAAACAAATCATCAATTGACATACCATACATTTCACTCAAAATTTTAGCCTCTGGTAATGTGAAATAAGCTTTGCCACTTTCTTTCAATTGATAGCGTTGTGGAGTTATTCCTAATTTCTGAGCTACTTTCCTTTGAGTATCTCCTTTTTCTTTTCTAGTAATGTATAACATCGGATATGCTAAATTATTCATTGGTTATGCCTCCTTTTCTTGTAACATATTCATAAGTGACTGTTTGGGAACTAAAATCTTACGCCCTAAACGGATACTTGGTATTTCTTTCTCTCTAATCAATTTGTACGTATGGTGTTCGTTCAATCGTAATAATTCAGAAACTTCTTTGACTGTTAAATACATATTGTTTCACCTCCTTGTTCTCAGAACACTATTTTGTGTTCTTTTATCTTATAGTCATTCTACTACTTCCCAAATAATAATGCAATACTAAAGTTAATTTTTTGTTTTCTGTGTGTTCTAAACGTGTTATATTTATATTGAGGTGATAAGATGGAAGATTTTAATCTAGGAAGTTTCTTAAGAGAAAAAAGGGAAGAAAAAGGTTGGACTACTAGAGATTTAGGTGAGAAAATCGGTTATTCGTATAGCTATATCGCTGGTGTAGAAAAAGGTCACAAAGACAACCCTTCAAATGCATTTCTTGAAAATTATATATATGCAATATCGAAAAATGTTCATGAAATAAGCAATATAAAAGAAGAAATATCTAAAGGAACAAAAGGGAAATACTATCCTGATTTTATTAATGTTAAAAAAAATTCAGTACAAGAAATTGAAAGCAATCAAAGTATGATTAAAGCTATACTAAATGAAAGTTCGCCAAACATAATGTTTTATGAAGAAAATGGTTTAATAATTGATAAATACTTTAAATTACCACTAAACGATGTCGCTTTTCATTTAAATGACAAGTACAACGAAAAATACTTCCGTAAAATAAAAATGACAGACGAAGACAGAATATATATAAATAATTTAATCAATGAATATTTTATAAGAAAAGTTCAAATACAACTTGAAGAAATAAGGCATAATAAACAAATTAAAAATATAGATGAAGATGTAGCAGATAATTATATTAAAGAATATGAAATATTGATAAAAAAATTGAATAATCCTAACGATTTAAAATATTAAGTAGGTGTTTTTCATGCAACATGACCTAAAACTATCCCACAATATACACAAGGATAATAAACGTGGTACATATTATTTTAGAATTACCTATTATGATAGAACTAATAAAAGAAAAGAGATAAAGCGCTCTGGCTTTAAGCAGCGTAAAGAGGCTGTGAAAAAATGCAATGAGATTATGGACGAGTTGGAAGGTATAGGACAAATTAATAAATTGCCTTTTGATAAATTAGCTCAGGAATATTTAGATTGGTATTCTGCACGTCGAAAGGCTTCAAGTGTTAAATCCTTAAAGACACATTTAAATAATCATCTAATACCTCATTTTAATTCTATTGATGTTTTTAATCTTACGACACAAGATGTTATGAAGTTTCAAAACAAGAAATTAAAAGAAGGTCATTCTGGGGAATATCTTAAAAAAATGCATGTGTTTTTAGTGTCCTTACTTAACCACGCTATGAAGTACCATGATTTAAAATCAAACGTTGCCTCATTAGTTGGTAACTTTGAAATTGAATCAAACAAACGCCTTAATTATTGGACGCTAGATCAATTTAACCAATTCTATGAAGTGCTACCTACTATTGAACAAAAGTTATTTTTCAAATTACTGTTTTATAGTGGTGCTAGAAAAGGCGAAATACGAGCGTTGACAAGGCAAGATATAAATTTTGATGATAATTATATCCACATAAACAAAACGGACTATCACGGCGATGTGACAGTCCCTAAAACAAAAGCAGCCATACGTGATATTTACTTACCCACACACATGATGGACGACTTAAAAGAATATTTGAATTGGTATCAAAATAATAACATATATAAAAATGAATATGTGCTATTCGGTACATTTTTCAAAGCATTTAGCGAGTCAAAAATAGATCGTTGGTTTACTAACGCCTATAAGTTACTTCCTACCGACTTCCCTAAAATTGTAATTCATGAAATACGCCATAGCCATGCGTCACTTTTAATTAATCATGGTGCTAGTTTAATGGTTATTGCTCAAAGGTTAGGTCACTCTTCAATAGAAGAAGTAAGCACACGGTACGGACATTTATATCCTAGTACACAAAAGGAAATAGTTAAATATTTATGAGACACTACCTGATTAATGGTGGTGTTTTTTTGTATTGTGGCATATCTGTGTCAAAACTGTGGCAACAAAAATAAAAAGCCTACAACCACAAAGGTTATAGGCTTTACTATGGAGACGGCGGGATTCGAACCCGCGTCCAGAGGTCCTGATACACATCTTTCTACGTGTGTAGTCTATTGTTGAATTTCGCATAATAGTAAGCAACAGACAACCAGTATTATGCTAGTTTGATTGAGTTTCATCTAAACAGACTTCAAACGGCAGTGTTTAGCATATCCTACTAAGGTTGAATCGCGTTAACAGCACATAGGAGATGCTGTTAGGCGATGCAGAGTGCTATTACGCAGCTACTGCGAAATTATTGTTTGTTTTGTCAGTTATATTTACTGAATGTGTTGATGACGGAGACAACCCTCCGACACGCTTAATGAGCTCGGGGGGCCCCTGTCGAATCCAAAAACGTCCCCTCGATACTATTTTCAACTGACATATAACTTTAACCACAATACTACTCATTTTATCAAAGAGAGCCCGATTAAACAACAACTGTGCTTAATAACGGGCTTTAACGGCACGATCCACTTCGCGTTTGATTGCTTTATCTTTTAAAGCTTGACGCTTATCATGTAGTTTTTTACCACGAGCTACGCCTAATAATACTTTACATTGCCCATGTTTTAAATACAGTTTCAATGGAATAATTGAATATCCCATTTCTCTAGTACGTTCACCTAATTTAATAATTTCTTTTTTATGAAGTAATAATTTACGTGAACGTAAAGGGTCATGATTGAAGCGATTGCCCTCTTCATAAGGGGCAATATGCATATTATTAATATACATTTCGCCTCGTTTAACTTGGGCGAAACTATCTTTCAAATTGGCACTACCACGTCGAATTGACTTAATTTCAGTACCTTTTAATGCGATCCCCGCTTCAATCGTGTCTTCTATATTAAAATCATGTCTGGCTTTACGGTTTTCAGCTAATGTACCTGGTGATTTTGTTTTTTTCTTAGCCATGAATGTTAGTCACCTCTTTGCTGATTATTTTTTCTTGCGACGTGATTTTTTCTTCACACTTTTATCTTTATAAAATGGTTTGTGTTTAGTATTATCTTTTTGATCACGATTTCGCTGATTTTTACCTTTACGTTGTTTACGCTTTTTCTTCTTATCTTTTTGATTATCATCTTTTGATTTATCTAAAGATTTACCACGCGTTTTAGCTTGAATTGTTTTTCCTCTTGCTGGTCGTTGGCTTCTTTCATTTTTAGGTGTAGGCATACCAACGATTTGGAAATCAATCATACGTTCATCAACGTCTACATGTGTCACTTTTACAGTAACTGTATCTCCAATACGGAACACTTTAGCCTGACGCTCACCAATTAATGCCATTTGACGTTCATCGAAATTATAATAATCGTCAGTCATATTGGAAATATGCACCATACCTTCAATCGTGTTAGGTAATTCAATAAACATACCAAAGTTAGCTACAGAACTTACTATACCTTCAAATTCATCACCAATGTGTTGAATCATGTATTCAGCTTTTTTCAGTTCATCTGTATCACGTTCCGCTTCAATAGCACGACGCTCACGTTGTGATGTGTGTTCAGCTAATTCAGGTAATTTGTCTTCCCACTTATGCAATTCTTTATTATCCATTGAATTTTCAATGAGATATTTGCGAATTAAACGATGCACAGTTAAATCGGGGTAACGTCGAATTGGAGACGTAAAGTGCGTATAATATTCAGCTGACAAGCCGAAGTGACCTAAATTAGTGTCATCATAATGTGCTTGTTGCATTGAACGTAACATCATTGTAGAGATAACCATTTGCTCTGAGCGTCCTTCAACTTCTTCTTGAATAGATTGTAACGTTGAAGGATGGATATCTTCTCCAGTGCCTTTAACCATTATGCCAAAGTTAGTAATAAACTCGAAGAATTGTTTCAATCGATCAGACTTAGGCTGCTCGTGAACACGATAGATAAATGGTACTTCTAATTTATTAAAATGCTCAGCTACTGTTTCGTTAGCAGCCAACATAAATGATTCAATTAGACGTTCACCTTCACCACGTTCACGTATAATTACGTCGGTAGGTAAACCTTCATTATTGACTAATACTTTAGCTTCACTGATATCGAAGTCTATTTCACCACGACGTCTACGCATATGAATTAAACGTTCAGATAGTTCTTGAGCTAAATCAAGCATAGGTGTAATCTCTTGATACTGCTTACGAACTTCCGGATTTTTATCAGTAATAATTTGATTAACTGCATCATACGTCATTCTATAATTAGAGTGGATGACACTATCAAATATTTCATGTTTCACGACTTCGCCACGTTCATTGATTTCCATACGACAACTTAATGTTAAGCGGTCTACTTCCGGATTTAATGAACAAATACCGTTACTTAAACGGTGTGGAATCATTGGAATTACTCGGTCCACAAGATAGACACTTGTCGCTCTATCGTAAGCTTCTTTATCTAAATTTGAGTCTTCTTTGACGTAGTAACTTACGTCAGCGATACTAACCGTTAATTCTGTATGACCGTTTTGAAGTTTTTTCACGCTGATGGCATCATCTAAGTCTTTTGCATCTGCGCCATCAATTGTAATCGTTAATTCATCACGTAAATCCGTACGTCCTTTAATTTCATCAGGTTTAATCTCTTCGGGTACGGCTTCAGCTTCTTTTAAGACATTATCAGGGAATTCAATTTCAATTCCGTGTTGATAAATAATTGATAAGATATCTACACCTGGGTCATTTTTATGACCTAGTATAGCTGAAACTTGCCCTTCAGGGTTATCTGTACCATCTGCGTATTTTGTGATTTGTACAAGTACTTTATGACCATCTACGGCACCAAGACTTTGACCTTTAGGGATGAAAATGTCTTGCATAATACGTTTATCATCTGGAATCACGAATCCGAAATGTCTTGCTTCACTAAACGTACCTACTACTTGTGTGACTGAATGTTTTTCAATAGATTTTACTTCACCTTCAGTTTTACCTTTATGTTCCCCTTTGGATTTTTGAACTTCTACAATTACTGTATCGCCATCTAAAGCACGATTAATTTTTGTAGGTGGAATAAAGATATCGTCCATATCTTGATTTTCTGGTCGTAAGAACGCAAATCCTTTTTTATTTTGACTTAACGTCCCTTTTATTAAATTAGAACCTGTACTTTTACTTGATTGTTTACGTTGGTATCTATCTGTTTTAGTTCGTTCGACTAAACCTGCTTGTTCTAGTTCTACTAGCACCTTTATTAAATCTCTAAATGAGTCAGCACTGTTAAGACCTAAAGCATCTTGAAAATCTGACACCGACATTGGGTTATAATCAGGTTGTTTTACGATTTCTTCAATGGATTGCTTTAAATTCATCATGCCCCTCCTTTCTTCTTTCATTTCTAATTTTTATTTATTATTCAGACCAATCTAAAGTTTCTAAGAAATTGTAGACGTCTTCGAATACTTGTTCTTTTTCTTTATCGATTGTAATGACATGTCCTGAATTTGCATACCATTTAATATCTTTATCATCTGAATCAACATTGTCATATATATAATTTGCTGATTGAGGATTAATCATTTCATCATTTTCAGCTTGTACTACTAATATTGGATCTAACACTTCATCAATTTCATTTCTTACATTATTTAGTGTTTCACTTAAATCTTTTAAAGTTTCAGTTGGATGGAAGTTTTCCATTTCTCTATCAATCGTCGCTTGGTCCTTACCTTCATACTTTTTGAAATTACGTGCGTATTCTAAAAAGCCTTCATATATCGAACCTTGTGTTTTACCTTTAGCGGGTGCACACATAGTTACAATACCCTTTACAGGTCGATTTAAGCTCAATTTTAGGGCAAAGACGCCACCAAGTGACAGACCTGCTACAGCGATATCTTCATAGCCTTTCTCAACTAAATAGTCATAACCGTCAAGTACATCTTTAAACCACACATGAGGACTTGATTCTAATATTTCTTCGGGTGGTGCTGCATGTCCTTCATATTGTGGGGCGTAAGATGTATAGCCCTTTTTCTGTAAGAAACGACCTAATTGTCTTACATCTGATGAGTTACCAGTGAACCCGTGTAAGAGTAAAACAGCTCGTTTACCTTCTTCAAAAAAGAAAGGTTGTGGTAATTTAATTTGCATTTTGAAATCCCTCTCCATCGTAGTATCTATCGTATCTTGTAAATTTAAATATTTTATCTTAAAAACGTTAACGCTACATATTATTATGCAGTGCTAGTTTAACGTCTATATATGTGGTATTTCTCTTTTATTAAAAGCTTTAAAATATATGAGACTGAAACATTAGTATTAAATGCATCAGTTTTAAGTTTGAGCAGTGGTTGACTGAAATAAAGATGCGCTAAATCGCCACTACCTTCATTTCTAATCAACCTTGCTGGGACGAGACTGCAAAATCTTCAAAACTATATTAGACTTCTGTCCCGTTCCTATTCTTTATTTATTATAAATAAAAAAGTCCGACATTGACATCGTCGGACCTTATAAACCAAAGTAACTTATACCAATCATTATTAAGAAGAAAATGATTGCTAAAATAATTGTTAATCTATGCAAGAATAAATCGACGCCACGTTGTTTTTGTTTACCAAATAACTGTTCTGCGCCACCACTAATAGCACCTGAAAGTCCATTACTTTTACCTTCTTGGAGTAAAACAACAGCGATTAATGCAATACAATCAATAATTAATAGTACTATGAAAAGTGTATGCATGAAAATTGTCCTCCATTCATTATATACGTTGGAATTATATCACATATGTTGTTAGCTTATCAATGTCTATCGATTGAATGTACTTTTGCGCATTAATGATATCACTAACATATAAATTGCTAATAATGCTGATCCAATGATAACAATGAATACAGGAACAACAAATAATGGTGATTTAGCACTAATAATCGCATTAGTCACCATTGCAATGTTTACTAATGTAAATAGCACGTTAGAAACATATACAGCGAACATGAACCACCATAAATATTTGTGACGGTTCCACAATGCAATAACGCCTGCTAAATAAGCCAGAATATACATTACACCAGTATACCTAAAGCTATTCAAGATATTATCTACAGCACTATCACTTGCTTTTTGGCCTGCCTGTGATAGTAGCGTTTTTGCGGTTTGTGTGTCTAGCGCAATAAAATTATGAATGATTAATAAGATACAAAATATTAAAGAGCCATAGCCAATTAATTTACCAGCGTTACGTTCCCTTTGGCTTGGCTGATTAGGTACATTCTCCATGTTTAAATCTCCTTCTTTCAATTACACGCTTATTATATCAGTTTGCTTAGGTAAGTTAAATAAGTTCCTATGCTGTGTCTATTGATTCATTCTACCGTCTACTTCCACACTAAAGTATTGGTGTCTTCATGGCGGGATTAGAATTGATTTGGAAAATGTCACTATGTAAGATGAGTGGTCTCCATTTTCCCAAAAAATAAAAAATGCCTGCCACAGTCTCAACTCTGTGACAGGCTATTAGCGTGAACTTTATTTAATTTAAAACTGTATTTTATTTAGCCGAATCTTATTTATCTAAATTGTAGAAAGATTTAATGCCGTCAAATTTAGCAGTTTCGTATAATTCATCTTCGATACGTAATAATTGGTTGTATTTAGCAATACGGTCAGTTCTTGATAATGAACCTGTTTTAATTTGGCCAGCGTTTGTAGCTACTGCGATGTCTGAGATTGTTGTATCTTCAGTTTCACCTGAACGGTGAGAAACTACTGCAGTGTAGCCTGCTTTTTGAGCCATTTCGATTGCGTCAAATGTTTCAGTTAATGTACCGATTTGGTTAACTTTGATAAGGATTGAGTTACCAACACCTTCTTCAATACCTCTTGCAAGAATTTTAGTGTTAGTTACGAATAAATCGTCACCTACTAATTGAACTTTATCGCCGATACGGTCAGTTAATTGTTTCCAACCGTCCCAATCGTTTTCGTCCATACCGTCTTCAATTGTGATGATTGGGTATTTACCAATTAATTCTTCTAGGTAGTCAACTTGTTCAGCTACGCTACGTTTAGCACCGTGTTCACCTTCGAATTTAGTGTAGTCGTATACACCATTTTCGTAGAATTCAGAAGATGCACAGTCAAATCCTAAGAATACATCTTCGCCTGGTTTGTAACCAGCTTTTTCGATAGCTTTGATGATAGTTTCTACCGCATCTTCAGTACCTTCGAATTTAGGTGCGAAACCACCTTCGTCACCTACTGCAGTTTCTAAACCGCGTTCGCTTAGGATTGATTTTAAGTTATGGAAGATTTCAGCACCCCAACGTAATGCTTCTTTAAATGATTCAGCACCAGTTGGTAAGATCATGAACTCTTGGAATGCGATTGGTGCATCTGAGTGAGAACCACCGTTAACGATGTTCATCATAGGTACTGGTAATTGTTTACCATTGAATCCACCTAGGTATTTGTATAATGGTTGGCCTAATAAGTCTGCAGCAGCGCGTGCAACAGCAATTGATACGCCTAAGATAGCGTTGGCACCTAATTTACCTTTGTTAGAAGTACCGTCTAATTGAATCATCATTCTATCAATTGATACTTGATCTAATACTGAAAATTCACCTTCAACGATTTCTGGTGCAATAATTTCATTAACATTTTCAACGGCTTTAGTTACACCTTTACCGCTGTAACGTGATTTGTCTCCATCACGTAATTCAACTGCTTCATGTTCACCAGTAGAAGCTCCTGAAGGTACTAATGCGCGACCGAAAGCTCCACTTTCAGTTAACACTTCAACTTCAACTGTTGGGTTACCACGTGAGTCTAAGACTTCGCGAGCATAAACATCTGTAATAATTGGCATGTTAATAATCTCCTTTAAATTTAGATTCTATAGTTATTATAGCTTGATTTAAGCATTTAATAAAATATTTGTATTAAGTTAAGTTGATTCTATGTTGAGGCTATGAAATCAAGCCTCACATTAGAATCATTTTTAACTTTTCCAACAAAATTAGTGTTTAATTAATGATTCTCCAGTCATTTCGTCTGGTTGTTTTACATTTAATAAATCAAGTAATGTTGGCGCTAAATCACCAAGTCGGCCAGTTTCACGTAAAGTGACGCCTTCTTTAGTAACGATAACTGGAACTGGGTTAGTTGTATGCGTAGTCATTGGTTGATCATCATCTGTTAACACTTGGTCAGAGTTACCGTGGTCAGCTGTGATGATAGCATAACCATTCATGTCTAAGATTTTGTCTACGACTTCACCTAAACATTCATCTACTGCTTCAATTGCTTTAATAGTTGGTTCTAGCATACCACTATGACCTACCATATCAGGGTTAGCAAAGTTTAAGATAATTAAATCTAAATCACCTTGATCTAACTCTTCTAATAGCGCATCTTTCACTTCATACGCACTCATTTCAGGTTTTAAATCATATGTCGCTACTTTAGGTGAATCAATTAAACGACGACGTTCACCTTCGAATTTATCGTTACGACCACCACTCATGAAATAAGTAACGTGTGGATATTTTTCAGTTTCTGCAATACGCAATTGTTTCAAGTTATTATCTTGCGCAACTTCACCAATTGTATTGTTTAAGTCAACTTTTTCAAAGACAACTTCTGCATCAACATTGTCATTATATTTAGTAAATGTAGCGTAGAATAAGTTGCTTACTCTTTCTACTTTAAAGCCATCAAAGGCATTGTTTGTAAATATTTCAGAAAGTTGAGCGGCTCTGTCAGGACGGAAGTTGAAGAAGATAACTGCATCGTTATCATTTACTCCGTTATTTTGACCTTCAACAATAAATGGTTCAACAAATTCATCTGTTAAGTCGTTGGCATAGTTTGCTTCAACACCTTCTTTAGCTGAAGCGTATGAAGGACCATTGAAGTTACGAATTGCGTTGTAAGCTTTTTCTTCACGTTCCCAACGTTTATCGCGGTCCATTGCATAATAACGACCTGAGATAGATGCGAATTGACCTACACCTAATTCTTTGAATTTAGCTTCTGTTTCTTCGATATATTTAAGTGCTGATTTTTGATCAACGTCACGTCCATCTAAAAATGCATGCACATAAACATTCTCAACGCCTTGTTGTTTAGCAAGTTCTAATAATGCGAATAGGTGTTGATAATGACTGTGTACGCCACCATCTGATAGTAAACCAAAAACATGTAAAGCAGAGTTATTATCTTTTACATGTTGTGTAGCTTTACCTAAGACATCATTTTCAAAGAAATCGCCATCTTCAATAGATTTATTGATACGCGTTAAACTTTGGTAAACGATTCGGCCTGCACCGATATTCATATGACCAACTTCTGAGTTACCCATTTGACCTTCAGGTAGACCAACATCTAAACCACTAGCTTCAATTTGAGTTATAGGATATTTGTTGTAATAACGATCGAAGTTAGGTTTGTTCGCTTGTTTTACCGCGTTACCATGTTCGCTTTCACGGTTAGCAAAACCGTCTAAAATAATTAATGCTGTTGGTTGTTTAGCCATAATTATTTAGCACCTTCTAACAATTGTACGAAATCATCAACTTTTAATGATGCGCCTCCAACTAATGCACCATCAATATCTGATTGCGCCATATATTCTTTAACGTTATTAGGTTTAACGCTACCACCGTATTGAATACGTGTTGCATCTGCAACTTCTTGACTTGAAAATTCTGCTACTGTTTTACGTACTTGTGCGCACATTTCATTCGCATCTTCAGAAGTAGCTGATTTACCAGTACCGATTGCCCAGATTGGTTCATAAGCAATAACAACTTCTTTAAGTTGTTCTTCTGATAAACCTTCTAATGCTTTTTTAACTTGGTTACTAACGACTTCATTTGCTTTGCCGTTTTCTCTTTCTTCGTCAGTTTCACCAACACAAATAATTGGTGTCATGCCATGATTAAATACTGCGTGTGCTTTTTTGTTCACATCTTCATCAGTTTCATGGAATAATTCACGACGTTCTGAGTGTCCAATAACAACATATTTAACACCTAAATCAGCTAATGCTACTGGAGAAGTTTCTCCTGTAAAGGCACCATTATCTTCAAAATAAGTGTTTTGAGCACCAATTTTTAATCCTTTTGCTTTGCCACCATTCACTAGAGAAATTAATGCGTCTAATTGAATTGTTGGCGCACAAATTACTGATTCAACTTCTTTTTCATCAGGTAATGTTGGTAAATTATTTACGAAGTCTTTAGCTTCTTGAACTGTTTTATTCATTTTCCAGTTACCAGCTATGATTGGTTTTCTCATTTGTTACACTCCTATTTTTAATATTTTTAACTATTTTTAGTGTTAAATACTTCAAACTGTAGCAAGCTACTACTCATCATTTGTGGCGAATAGTACCTTGTTACAGTATATTTCTTAAAGTTTGTTTAACTATCTTGCTTGTTTATTATATTTTCCCGTGAAAATGCAGACGGAAACGTCCATATTTTCAAAGTAAAAATTATTTATCATTAATAGCTTTAATACCAGGTAATTCAATTCCTTCAAGGTATTCTAATGACGCACCGCCACCAGTTGAGATGTGTGTAAAGTCATCTTCGAAACCTAATGAAATTGCAGCTGCTGCTGAGTCGCCACCACCAATAATAGTAGTCGCATCTTTAAGGTTCGCAATTGCTTTGCATACGCCAATTGTACCTTGAGCAAAGTTACTGAATTCAAATACACCCATAGGTCCGTTCCAAACAACAGTGTGAGCATCTTCTAATTCTTTAGAGAATAATTCAACTGTTTTAGGACCAACATCCATAGCTTCTTGATCAGCTGGAATATCATCAATTGAAACTTCAGTAATTTTAGCATCATTAGAGAATTCTTTAGCTACTTTAGCATCTACTGGTAGAACGATTTGATCGCCGTTACTTTCTAATAATTCTTTCGCAAAGTCGATTTTATCTTCTTCTAAAAGTGATAAACCGATTTCTTTACCTTGTGCTTTTAAGAAAGTATACGCCATACCGCCACCGATAAGGATTTTATCAGCAATGTTTACTAGATTTTTGATTACGCCAATTTTATCTGATACTTTAGCGCCACCTAAAATAGCAACAACTGGTTTTTGTGGGTCATTAACAACGCCACCGATGAATTTAATTTCTTTTTCCATTAAATAACCAGCAGCTGTTTCTAAGTGAGTAGAAATTCCTACGTTTGAAGCATGTTCACGATGAGCTGTACCAAAAGCATCGTTAACGAATACGTCTCCTAATGATGCCCAATATTTACCTAATTCTGGGTCATTTTTAGATTCTTTTTTACCATCTAAATCTTCAAAGCGTGTATTTTCAACTAATAATACATCGCCTTCGTTTAGATTTTTAATGGCAGATTCTAATTTTTCTCCACGTGTTTCAGGAACGAAAGTAACCTCTTTACCTAATTTTTCAGATAAAGCATCAGCAACAGGTTTTAAAGTTAAACCTTCTTTATCACTTTCTTGTTTAACTTTTCCCAAGTGAGAAAATAATACCAATTTACCACCTTGTTCAAGAATATACTTAATAGTAGGTAAAGCTTGAACAATACGGTTGTCATTTGTAATTTGACCATCTTTTAAAGGTACATTGAAATCAGCACGTTCAAGAACAACTTTTCCTTTTAAATCTAAATCAGAAACAATTTTTTTTGCCATTATAATTTCCTCCTCTAATAGGAATGATAAGTATAAAAATAAGCGGAGAAGCGTTAGTGCTCCCCGCTTACTCATAAGCTACCTTATTTTAATGATTTGTACAAGCGTACGAGCCCTTGTACAAACGTACCGAGCACAAGTTTATTTAACTAGGCTTCTGAATTATTTAGATAATTCTGCTAAATATTCTAAAGTACGTACTAATTGAGCAGTGTAAGACATTTCATTGTCATACCAAGCTGCTACTTTAACTAATTGACGGTCGCCTACTGACATTACACGAGTTTGTGTAGCATCGAATAATGAACCGTAAGTCATACCAACTACGTCTGAAGATACAATTTCGTCTTCAGTGTAACCGAATGATTCGTTTGAAGCATTTTTCATTGCATTGTTAACGTCTTCAACTGAAACGTCTTTTTCTAATACAACTGTTACTTCAGTTAATGAACCAGTTGCTACTGGTACACGTTGTGCACCACCGTCTAATTTACCATCGATTTCAGGGATAACTTTACCGATAGCTTTAGCAGCACCTGTTGAGTTAGGTACGATGTTTTGAGCTGCTGCACGCGCACGACGTTTGTCGCCTTTTTTATGAGGACCGTCTTGAGTCATTTGGTCACCAGTGTAAGCGTGAATAGTAGTCATTAAACCTTCAACGATACCGAATTCATCACTTAATACTTTAGCAACTGGTGCTAATGAGTTAGTAGTACATGAAGCACCTGAAACAACTGTTTCTGAACCATCTAAGTCACTGTGGTTAGTGTTGTATACGATTGTTTTAACGTCACCTTTAGCTGGAGCAGAGATTAATACTTTTTTAGCTCCTGCATTAATGTGTGCTTCTGCTTTTTCTTTATCTGTATAGAAACCAGTACATTCTAATACTACGTCGATATCTAAATCGCCCCAAGGTAATTTGCTTGCGTCTGGTTCTTCATATGATTTAACTTCTTTACCATTTACGCGGAAACCACCATCAACGACTTCAACTTCACCAGTGAAGCGTCCTTGCATAGTGTCATATTTTAATAAATGAGCTAACATTTCGTCGTCAGTTAAGTCGTTTACTGCAACTACTTCAATACCTTCTACGTCTTGAATTCTTCTAAATGCTAAACGACCAATTCTACCAAAACCATTAATTGCTACTTTTACTGCCATTATAATGGCCTCCTTTAAAATGATATTTAAAAAGCTATTAACTTTTTATTACTTATTTAATATTGTTTTTGCTGCTGCTTCATCGGTAATTAATACCGTATTTTTAGGGGCAATTTTTAGATAAGCTTTTATTGCTTCTCCTTTAGATTGTCCACCTGCAACAGCGAATATAAACTTCTTAGTTTCTAAATCCTCAAGTTGTAAACCGATTGTCTTAACTTTGTAGACTACGTTACCTTGAGCATCAAAATAGTAACCGAAAGCTTCTGCTACGGCTTGGTGATGTTGAAGTTTCTCAAACACCTCATCAGACGATTGTCTACGACGTGCCATCTTCAGCGCATCACCGATACCGTGAATCGTTATATTTGCCTGTTTAATTTTATCTAATGTATGTGCCACGGAAGGTTCCATCAACAATGTATTATATGTTGATTCACTTACATTATCTGGTACATATAGCGTTGTATAATAACCACCAGTTTGTTGAGCCATGCTAGCCGATATTGTGTTTGCTTGATGCACAACGTTCTCGCCCAAGCCACCTCGTGCCGGAACAAAGAACACATTGAAAGGTAATAAATGCATTGCTCGGCTAACGTTAGCCATTGTCGAGCCACCTGTAACAGATACAATTGCATCTTCATAGAGAATACTTTCGAGCAATTGCCCAGCTTGTCTCCCCATTTCAGATTTAACATTTTCTTGAATATCTGCGTCACCAGGTATGACATGAACTTCTTTAATATTAAATGCGGTTTTAATTTCTTCAGAAAGTTGATTATCATCGGTATACATATTGAAGTACTCGTTAAGTTGGCTTAAAACTTCAGTACCTGTTTCAGTAATCTCCATACCCGTTGATTTAACTTGTATAAGATCCTGCTTTTTCAATATGTTCGTTTCAGATCTTAAAATCCGCTCTGTAATATCCATGTGTTCACTTAAACTTCTTCTACCTACTGGCTGGTTATTTGAGATAGTAGTTAAGATAGAAAAGCGTCGATACATTTTCTCTATTAAATCTGGTATCAGCTTTTGTTGAATTTTAATCAAGTCTTTCACTACTACCTTCCTCCTTTATATCTAAAAGGTAACCAATAGTTTAAAACTTGGCTTGAGTCGGTTTGACTTAAAACGTCCCGGATGGGACAAAATCTAACCTCTTTGCACTTGCAATAGTACTATTGTGTTAATGAAAATGCAAGAGAAAAACTCTAATATTTAAAATTATCTGTAAATTTTTTCTTTTACATTATAATTCACCTATTATAAGATTGCCTACCAGTGTTAAAAGATTCTTATTTTAGAACTTTACCCCTAAAATTAATATGATATGCTTTTTATTAAAATTTTAAGTTTTTTCTAATCTGGGTATACAATTAAATACAAATACTATTGGGAGGTTGAGGAGATGGCTCGTGAAGATAGTAAAGAGGTCGAAGTAATCGATCCTTCCGATCAAAGATATAAAGATGACCGCTATTTTAATCATCATGAAGAGTCAAGAAATGGAAATTATTCTATGAGATATCAATATGGTTGTGGTTGCCCATTTGGTTGCTTCTCTTCTATATTTATTTCAATTTTACTTTCTATCATCTTAACTTTTTTACTTAACTGGATATTCTAATGAATAAATATAAACGGGAGCGGGACAGAAATCTAATGTAATTTCAAAGATTTCGTCGTCCCGCCCCGGCAAGGTTGACTAGAAATAAAGAAAGTGAGGTTCGAACGCATCTTCATTTCAGACAACTACTGCCATAACTAAAGGCTGAACCATTTTTTATATTAATGGCTCAGCCTCTTTAATTTTATATTTTTTCATTTCCTTATTGATTAGAACTGTTGTTATTTTGTGATTGTGTTGAACTATTGTTTGAAGCTTTATTTTGTGATGACTGTTGTGTTGATGATGCTGTAGATCTTTGTTGAGACTGTTGGGTTTGTTGAGTTTGTTGAGTTTGTTGAGTTTGTTGTGTGTTCTTTTGTTGAGTAGATTGAGTACTTTGTGATGACTGTCTTTCATTAGAACTACTACTGTTATTATTGTTATTAGTAGCTTTAGGTGTTTCTTTTGAGTTATTACTTTGATTACTTTGCGAACCTTGAGAGCTTTGATTTCCTTTGTTATTGCTATTATTTTCATCTTTTTCTTCTGTCGCTTGTTCTTGAGTTTGTTTTTCACTTGTTTTAGCTTCTTTTGTTGTTTTTTCTTGAGTAGTAGCCTTTTCTTCAGTTGATGGTTGTTTTGTACGTTGAGGTTCTTGTGATGATTGTTTAGTAGCTTTTTCTTGAGTTGATGGTGTTCGCTGTTGCGTTTGACGTTGTTCTGTTTGAGGTGTTTGTTGTCTTGTCACGTTTTCTTGAGTGGCAGCACTTTCCTCACTATTTTCCTTAGTTTTATCTTCTTTTGTTTTTTTGTCTTCTTTATCTTTATCTTTCTTTTCGCTATCTTTTTTATCTTTATGTTCTTCAGTCGTTTGTTTATTTAACCGTTCGCTTGATCTATTAGAATGATCTACAAATGAAAAGATTGCAAAAGCTAATCCTACAAGTAGAAGAAGTACAATTATTGTACTAACAATTTTAGACATACCGCTCATTTTTTTCTTATCTTGATATTCATAGTCTTCTCTATTTCTATTATTTTTAGACATAAGCTACCTCGCTTTTAGATATTCATTTTTATGGTCCCCTGAATGTAGCATACTATTTTACAGTAAATCTCTTAAAATTAATATTAAAAAGTTTAGGGCGTAAGATGAAATTACTATATAATCACTTATATATGATAACATCATAAGTAATTACAAACACTAATTATCTTAATATATTTTATCCTAATTTTGAGAGTGTGATATAGATGCCAAAAGATATCTCAGAAAAAATAACTGAAGATGAAAAAATACCGCAAAGTAAATTAAGAGAAATGATGTTATATAATGATAATAACGATGATCAAAATACTTCTAAATTTGATTTAACGTTAATTTTAGCAATTTTCATTCCTGCAATCATATTATTCTTAATCTACTTCATTTAGTACTATAATAGATATGTAAAAAGCCCATACGATGCTCGCATGGGCTACTACTAAAGGGAGTCAAAATTGACCTTCGTTTACGTATTTTATGGGGTATACTCATGTTAGTTAAATGTTGTTAAAAACAACTATAGCGAAGGTACATCCCTATTATAACTTAACGATCATAAATTTAAATCCGGTTTACAGCTTAGGAATTGACATATTATTGACTAAACGTTGTACATTTTTTGAACAACAAAAACTAGTCTAAACTATCGCACAATATTTCTTTAATTTACTAAATACAAAGAGGTGTAAAGATGAAAAAATATTTAATTACTGGTGGAACAGGCATGGTAGGTAGCCATTTAGTAAATAAAATAAAAAAACAAGATGCGCATATCATTATTTTAACGCGTAGTGATAAACAAAGTGACGAACCAAAAATTTCTTATATAAATTGGTCAAAAGATGGTTGGGAAGATCAAGTACCTAATGATATAAATATCGTCATTAATTTAGCAGGTGCAACATT
The DNA here is from genome assembly GCF_022690565.1 of Staphylococcus sp. acrmy. NCBI lineage: Bacteria > Bacillati > Bacillota > Bacilli > Caryophanales > Staphylococcaceae > Staphylococcus > Staphylococcus sp. acrmy. Next base: position 92,940 of record NZ_JALCVE010000005.1, read on the forward strand.
AAATAAACGTTGGACACCTTCATACAAGCAACTAATTATGAAGAGTCGTATTGAGTCAACACAGGCTTTAGTCAACTTATTTGCCGAACGTCAACATAAACCTGATGTCCTATTTAATGCAAGTGCCATGGGTTATTACCCTCCAAGCCTTCATCATACCTATACCGAAAAATATCAAACACTTCCATTTGATTTCTTATCAGACGTAGTATATCAATGGGAACGTTTTGCTAAACGCTTTGAGGATTTTGGAACGCGTGTGGTTCTAGGAAGATTTAGTATGATTTTATCTGATGACGGTGGCGCACTACAAACTATGAAATTGCCTTATAAATTCTTTGTAGGCGGTAAGTTAGGTTCTGGTTCTCAATGGTATTCTTGGATTCATATAGATGACCTTGTACAAGCCATTTTATTCACAATTGATAACCAAGCAGCACGTGGACCTTTCAATATGGCTTCTCCTTTACCTGAACGTCAAAATCTATTCGGTTATACTCTTGCTCGCGTAATGCACAAACCTCATGAAACATGGGCACCATCACTTGCAATGAGAGCCGTTCTAGGTGAAATGTCTACCGTTGTGCTAGATACTCAAAAAGTATTACCTAACAAACTCGATGCGTTAGGCTATAACTTTAAATATCCTAATTTAAAACTGGCTCTCGAAGATTTAATTAAAGATTAATACTAGAGGTTCTAATTATGAACGATTCCAAATTAACTTATATATTGCTCATTATTGCAAGCTTATGTCTTATCTTGAATGGTATTTTTGCTTTTGAAAATAATGTAGTAATCAAAATTATGTCTATTACTTTTATTATTGTAGGCATTCTATTACTCGCTGTTTCGATTCAATTATTTTTAAAGCACACTTCGAAAAAATAATAAAAAATAAGAGGGAGCGCATTGATTGCGTTCCCTCTTTTCAATCTTTAATGATTAATCTTCTGGTTGCATAACTCCGTCGATTAAACCGTATTCTTTAGCTTCGTCAGCTGTTAAGAAATTATCACGGTCTGTGTCTTGTTGGATTTTTTCAATGCTTTGGCCAGTACGTTCTGCTAAAATTCTATTTAATTTTTCACGTGTTTTTAGAATGTGATTAGCAGCAATTTCGATTTCAGTAGCTTGACCTTGAGCGCCACCTAATGGTTGGTGAATCATTACTTCAGCATTTGGTAATGCATAACGTTTACCTTTTGCACCAGCAGCTAATAAGAATGAACCCATTGATGCAGCCATACCGATACAAATAGTTTGTACATCAGGTTTAATGTGTTGAATCGTATCATAGATTGCAAAACCAGCTGTGACACTGCCACCTGGAGAATTAATATATAGGTAAATATCTTTTTCAGAATCTTGAGCTTGTAAGAATAATAATTGTGATACAATTGAGTTTGCTACGTTATCATCAATAGCTGAACCTAACATGATGATACGGTCTTTTAATAATCTAGAATAAATATCATATGCGCGTTCACCGCGGTTTGTTGTTTCAATAACTGTAGGAATTAAATTCATTTATATTTCCTCCTCATAATTAACTGTTACATTGTATTTTACATCAAAAGTCAAAAATGGTCAAAAATTTAACCTATCCTTTTTCTCGGACGTTTGACTCAAATTAAAAATATTTTGTACACTATAAACATACATATAAATTGTACTTTTAAATGAATAAATAGTACAGAAATACGTTTTCAAATTAGCTCCTCGTAGTGTAATGGATAGCACGTAAGATTCCGGTTCTTAAGATAGAGGTTCGATTCCTCTCGAGGGGGTTATTATATACTAATTAAATACATTGTTAAAATCAAAAGCCCATAACAATGGGCTTTTTTCTATATCTGCCATTAATAACACGCCATCTAAAACTCATTTTCAGGGACTTTTTAGGGGCTCAAGCTACAATTTAACATTATAATAACAAACACCCAAAACATTGGATTGATACACAACCAAATTTTAGGTGTTTGTAGTTTATCTATAATTCTATTTTCTCGCCACTACGCAATTTATCAGCAAGTTCATTTAGCTTTCTCAAGCGATGATTAACGCCCGATTTCGAGATGGCACCTGTTGATAACATTTCACCGAGTTCTTTTAAAGAAATCTCTTGATGTTCGACGCGTAATTTAGCAATCTCTCTCAAACGATCTGGCAAGTTATCCAAGCCAATTTCTTGATCGATCAATTGGATACTTTGAACTTGTTTCATCGCAGCACTGACGGTCTTATTTAAATTAGCCGTCTCACAATTGACCAAGCGATTAACCGAGTTTCTCATATCTCTAACGATACGTACGTCCTCAAATTTTAATAACGCTTGATAGCCACCTATTAAACTTAAAAATTCAGAGATTTTTTCCGCTTCTTTTAAATAAGCAATACTGCCTTTTTTACGTTCCAAATGTTTAGCATTTAAGCCATAGCTATTCATTAATTTAGTTAAACCTTCTGAGTGATTCTCATATTGTGAGAAAATTTCTAAATGGTACGATGACGTTTCTGGATTATTAACTGAACCACCAGCTAAGAAAGCCCCACGCAGATAGCTTCTACGCATTTCATCGTCCGTAATCATACTGGCATCAATGTCGTGTACAAAAATCCCATTTTTCAAAATACCCAGTTGATCAAGTATTTCCTTAGCGCGAACTTTAGTTCGACAAATATAAATATTGTTTTTCTTCAGTTTCATTTTTTTACGCACTAATATTTCTACTTCGACATTAAATACACGTTTAATTAATGAATAAATTCGTCTTGCCGTTGTCGCATTCTCAGTTTGAACGTTAATTACAAATTGCTGATTAGATAGGCTGAGTGCACCGTTCATGCGTATTAATGCGCTAAGCTCTGCTTTAGCGTTACTTTCATCTACTTCAATACGCGTTAATTCATTTTTCATCTCTGACGCAAAACTCATCACACATTCCTCCCTCTCTAATCATTGTTATAAATACATGTAATTAACATCTCTAATACATTAATTTATGTTAATTCAATTTTAATAGACATATGCTTAATATCTTATCATAATTTACCACGTGAAAAGAAATATTTATTTCTTAGGTTGGAATTGAATTGTGCTTGTTAATTCAAGTGCTAAATCATAAATTAATTGTGCTAGAACTTTCGTGTTGTGACGAACTAAATATTCATCAGATACTTCCACCAAATTGTTAGAAGTAATAATTTTAATATTATTATCGGTTAATTCATCCACGTTCATTTCAACAGGTTTCGCATGACGTTCTTCATAACGTTTTAGGACTTCGTCATCATATTTATCGTCACTGCATATTACGAAATCAACAAAGTCTTTTCCTGCATGGTCGTGAAGAGCTTGAATATGATCTAACACATCATAGTCTGCTGTCTCACCTGGTTGAGTCATTATATTAGATATATATAATTTAGGCGCTTGAGAATTTAAAATTGCATCAGACATCCCTTTTACACATAAATTAGAAATGACACTCGTATATAAAGAGCCAGGTCCTAATACAATTAAATCAGCTTCTTCTAACGCATCAATTGCTTCTTCCATTGGTTCAACATTTGGGGGCTCTAAATACACACGCTCGATTTTTTTATTTTTCTTAGGTATTTTAGATTCGCCACTCACAATTTCGCCGTCTTCTAATACGGCATTAAGCATTACATTGGTATTTGTTGAAGGTATCACTTTACCTTTAATATTTAATATTTTACTTAACTCTTTCACTGCATGACCGAAGTCATCTTTAATGTTAGTTAAGGCTGCTAATAATAAATTACCTAGTGAATGCCCTTCAATTTGGTGCTCTTCAAAACGATATTGGAATAATTCTTCTAAAATTGGTTCAGCATCGCTTAAAGCAGCAATTACATTTCTTATATCTCCAGGAGCAGGTATATCCATTTCACTACGGATTTTACCAGTACTTCCCCCGTCGTCTGCTACTGTCACAATTGTTGTTATATCTATAGGGTATTCTCTTAAACCCCTAGCTAATACTGATAGGCCGGTTCCTCCGCCTATGAGCACAATTTTTAATTGTTTCATTTTTTCACGCCACTTTCGATATGCGCATCTCTATGATGGACATAAACATTATAGTCAAAAATTTCTTCTAACTCTTCGCCAATTCGTTTGGCTAAGGCTACTGAACGGTGTTGACCACCGGTACAGCCTATCGCAATGACTAATTGTGATTTACCCTCTTTTTTATAACCTGGTATCATAAAGTTTAATAAATCCATTAATTTTTCAAAAAATATCTCTGTCTCTCGCCATTTCATTACATAATTATAAACCGCTTCATCTTCCCCCGTCATCGGTCGCAAGTCTTCTACATAATAAGGATTGGGAAGGAATCTAACATCAAACACTAAGTCGGCGTCCATTTGAATGCCATGTTTGAATCCAAAACTTGTAACATTAATGCTAAATGATTTGAAGTTTTCATCTTCAAATTTTTTCTTAATTTTCTCTTTTAAATCTTTGACCTTTATATTCGTTGTATCGATAATATAGTTTGCGATAGTACGGATATTTGAAAGCAATTGTCTTTCTTCAACGATAGAATCGATAAGTGACTGTTGCCCGTTTTCATTCAATGGATGTGCACGTCGTGTTTCTTTGTATCTAGAGATTAATTTTTCAGTATCAGCTTCTAAAAACATTACATCTACAATGACGTCATTACGGCTTTTTATTGCATCAATTTCATCGACTAAAGATTTAAATAACTCTTTACCGCGTAAATCTATGGCAATTGCAACTTTTTGCAGAGAAGGATTCCCTTGTTCCATTAATTCAACAAATTTAGGGAGCAATATAGGTGGTAAGTTATCTACGCAAAAGAAACCGATATCTTCTAAACATTGTATAACGACTGATTTTCCTGCTCCGGACAAGCCAGTTACTACTAATAATTCACTTTTACTCATTTCGTTTTCAGTTTGATTTATCATTATGCCACCGCCTAGTTAGTCTTAAAATTATTATCGTATATGTATCTCTCTTTATTTACTCTCATAATATCATATGTTCAAATCAACGTAATTAGTTACTCTTCGTATTTATTTATTTTCATGAAAAAAGCTAGAATAAATGAGATTGAGACATTTACCATTTATACTCTGGAAAACTGATTAATAGCCTCCCAAAAGCAAGGTTTCTTCGTCCTAACCTCTTTATTCTAGCTCGTATGACGTCTTATGCGTCTTGTTTATCTTTTAATTCTTCAATATAGTCGATAGCACTTTGCGCAGCTATACTACCATCACCTGTAGCAGTTACGATTTGACGTAAGCCTTTGTCTCTTACATCGCCAGCTGCAAAAATACCAGGTACTGATGTACTCATATTATCTTCTGTAAGAATATAACCTGTATCGTTTGTAATACCTAGATTAGTAAATGGCGCAGTTAATGGTTTCATACCAATATAAATGAATACACCGTCAGCATCTAACGTTTGTTCTGATGCATCTTTAGTTGATACTAAAGTAACTGAACCTACTTTACCATCTTTATCATTGATTGATTTTAAAGTATGACTCCAAATGAAATCAATTTTGTCGTTTTTGAAGGCACGATCTTGTAAGATTTTTTGAGCTCTTAATTCGTCTCTTCTGTGTACGATAGTTACTTTTTCTGCGAATTTAGTAAGGAATGCACCTTCCTCTACTGCAGAGTCGCCACCGCCGATAACAAAGATATTTTTATTTTTGAAGAAGGCACCATCACATACTGCACAATAACTTACGCCTCGTCCACCAAGTTCTTGTTCGCCAGGGACACCAATTTTTTTATATTCAGCGCCAGTTGAAATAATCACAGCACGTGCTGTTACTTCTTTATTTCCTAGGTTAATGACTTTATAGTCGCCTTTATCTTCGATTGACTTAATGTCACCATATTGATACTCAGCGCCGAATTTTTTAGCGTGTTCAAACATTTTTGTAGATAAATCTGGACCAGTAATCATTTCAAATCCAGGGAAGTTTTCAACTTCTTCAGTATTAGCCATTTGGCCACCAGGCATGCCTCGTTCAATCATAACAGTGCTTAAATTTGCACGTGATGCATAAACTGCTGCAGTCATACCGGCTGGCCCTGCTCCGATAATCGCAACATCATAATCTATTTCAGTCATTTTTATGCCTCCTACGTTTTTATTATCATGGGCATTATATATTATTCTTAAACATACTTAAATTTATATGCTCAATAGTTGGTCAATCGCACTATCTAATTTGTAACGCGAAACATTAAACAATTCCATAATCTTTTTCTTAGTGATATGACTATTATAGTATCGATGGTACAGGTACGTATGCGCTGCTAAATATCTTTCAACTTCATTTAGATCTATGTCATTAGCAATCAACGCTTCCCCTTTATCAATCCAACTAACGAACAACTCTGTATCTTGTGGTAAGTCTTCCGCTTCATATAATTTAACTAAGCCTCGATGAATAAAATCAAGCTTATTCAAATGTAAACCTTGTACTAAATAAGTTAAATATAGTTTTTCATAATCATTCATATTTTCTAATATGGACCATATTTCTTCAGTCATTAAAATTTCCTTGCCATTCAACTGATTTAATAAAAAGACTCCGTACAATCTATAATGGTTATCGTCATCTTGTAAGAGGGGGAGTATTCTTTGATTAAATGTTGCTTTACTTTCTTCTAAAATCCATGGTGCATAGCCAACATCCACTTTAGAAATTTGTAATAATTTATCCCAGAATACTTTACTTTGTTCTTTATTTCCAAGGTAATAATAGTTAAAACTTAGCGCGTTGAACATTTGAAGGGATGCAAATTTACCTTTTTTATATAAGGGTAATAAGATTTGTTGCGACGCTTCATATTGTTTCAAATAACTTAATACGATACCTAACTTGAAACTTTCATCATCATTCATAGGTACAACTTTACTTAATATTTTTAAATATTTATGGTACTTTTCAGTTTCGTTCGTATTATATAACAATAACGTATAATGACATAATGCATGAACGTCAGAGTTGTCTTCTGCTAATAATTCTTCAAACATTTCTTTCGCAATCGTATATTCGCTTAGGTATAAATAGCACATTGCTAATAAATTGCGAATAACACGATGTTTTTGAATCGTTTCATCTTGGTTCAGAATATAAGTACGTGCGTCTTTTAAACGCCCTTGAGAAAATAAATATTGGAACAGAAGTTGTATACTGAAAAGTTGGGCTTCTAATTCAATCTTTTCTTCACTCATATATGAAACTTCGAAGGTTTTTTCAAGTTCTTCTCTAAATTCTTTATCCCCTGTTAAAATCACATAATTAATACCAAACAAGAATGCCTTGTTTGGCTCATTAAGATCGATGTTCAATTCGCTTAATTGGTAAAAGCTTTCTTCTACATTGTCTTCATTAATAATGCTTTCGTAGAACACTTTTTCAGCTTGTCTACCTAAATTAAGTTTATTTAAACAGTAGGTATATTTTAGTTTTATATCAAAATCATCTGGTGACAAATCAAGCACTTTTCTATAATATTCAGCTGCTTTACTGAAATCTTCTTGTCTATACTTTTGATCTGCCATTTTACGATAGAAATCTTCGTCAAATTTCATTGAAATAATTTTATCGCTATTTTGTGCCATGCTTTGTCACCTCTTTTCTATTTATAATGAATGTGCATTGGATTTCCGTATGCAATCGCGTGGTCTGGAATATCTTTAGAAACTACAGTGCCAGCTTTCACAACAACACTGCTACCTATTTTTATTCCTGGCAAGATAGTCGTATTCGCTCCTATTAAGGTTTGATTTCCTATACTTACTTTACCATAGCGATACTCATCGACTAACACTTCGTGAGTTAATATTGTAGTATTATAACCAATCACGCAATTATTGCCAATTGAAATTAACTGAGGATGAAAAATATCGGGCATAACTTTATAGGCCATCGCAGTGTACTTGCCAATTTTCATTTTCAAAAGGTTGATATACACACAACGTTTGAAACGTAGAGACGGTAAGAAACGACAAATTTCTATAATTAGCGTATTCTTTAAGACTTTTGAAAATCGCACAAAGTGATAAATACGCCATCGAGGATTAATTGACTGATTCCCTACTTTAGATAAACGTCTCATTATTTCGCGTTCCCTTTTGAAGTTGACCATGACAACGGTCCCGCTGTCTTATAAATTGGAGGTTGATATTTCATGCGACGATAAACCATTAAAACAAGTCCGATTATAATTAAAATAACTGAGACTAATTGGGCAACGCGAATATTACTTGTTAACATTAGACTATCTGTTCGTAACCCTTCAATAAAGAAACGTCCTACTGAATACCAGATAAGGTAAAGTGTGAAAGTTTCACCTACTCGAAGGTGTTTTCTCACAGTAATTAAAATAATAAAACCTAAAATATCCCATACAGATTCGTATAGAAATGTAGGGTGATAATAGACCCCTTCAATATACATATTATTGATAATAAAATCTGGGATATGTAAGTTTTCTAAGAAAGATCTTGAAACTGGGCCACCGTGTGCTTCATGATTCATAAAATTACCCCAACGTCCGATACCTTGAGCTAATATAATACTCGGCGCAACGATGTCTCCAATTTGAAATGGATTTAGATTTTTAATTTTACATACAATAATGCCAGTTATAAATCCACCTATTAAACCACCGTGAATCGCTATACCACCATGCCATATTTTCGGTATTTCACCTGGATTCTCCATATAATATGGCCACTGGAAAATAACAAAATAAATACGTGCCATAAGAAAACCAAAGATAGCACTATAAAAAATAATATCGACGAGTGTGTCTTTATGTAAACCTACGTATTTTAAACTTTCTTGAGCGATAAAATAACCGATAAGAATTCCTACGGCGATGATAATCCCGTACCATTTTATTGATAAGGGACCTAAATTAAATGCGGTGGGATCAATATAATTTAAATTAAATATCATTCATTAGTTCTCCTTGCTTTGATGACCTTTTCTTAAAATTTCTTCATTTAGGCGTTGATTAAATTCTTCAGCAGTATTAATACCCATGATATTTAAACGGTAATTCATAGCTGCGACTTCGATGATAACTGCTACATTTCGTCCTGGACGTACTGGAATTGTTTTTTTAGTAATTTCCGTATCAAGTATTTGTAATGTTTCTTCATGAAGTCCAACACGGTCATATAATTTGTTTTTGTCCCAATTTTCCAAATTAATATTTAAACGAATTTGCTTCTGAGTTAAAATTGAGCCCGCGCCAAATAGCGTCATCACATTGATAATACCTAAACCGCGAATTTCAAGTAAATGTTCGATAAGTTTAGGTGGAGTGCCTATAAGCTCATCTTTCGTAATTTGACGGATTTCTACATTGTCATCGGCTACGAGACGATGTCCACGTTTCACTAATTCAAGTGCTGTTTCACTCTTACCAATTCCAGAGTCACCAGTAATTAATACCCCTACGCCGTACACATCGACTAATACACCGTGTAGAGAGGTCGTTTTAGCTAATTCATGCTCTAAGAATGTTGTTAGACGACTCATTAAGCTTGTTGTCGCATCTTTAGAGACGATAAGTGGTGTATCCATTTCTTGAGCAGCATCGATTAATTCTTGCGGTGGCTCTAATCCTCTTGTCACAATAATAGCAGGTGTTTCTGGACGACACAGTTTGCGCATGCGTCCATGTCGTTCTTCGTCAGGTAATAAATTGTAAAATGATAGTTCTGTAGTACCTAATAATTGTATACGGTCTGCCGCATAGTGAGAGAAGTACCCCGCCATTTCCAAACCAGGTCTAGATATATCAGTATTTTTAATAGATTTATGTAGTCCATTTTTACCGGTAAATAATTCTAGATTTAATAAATTAACTAATTTCTCAGTCGTTAACATAAGTTCACCTCAACATTTTCCCTTGAATTCATTCATCTATTATCATATCAAAAATAAACTCATAATTTATATAAAAAAGGTGAATTCATTTTTAATTTGTTTCTCCACCTCTTTGCACACATGAAAAATCGTCTTTTATTTATAACGATTTGCCTTCTCATAAGGCGTTTAAATTAAAAACAGTCTGAAACACTAAATCGTTCCAGACTGCTTAAACAAGATGATTTCATATTTAATGTGCTCGTTCTCTGTAAGTGAGCTATTCATGCATCACAATTCAATTATTCAACCTTGTCACGTTCTAATACTGTTTTTTAAATAGTTGCCAGTATATGATTCTTCTACTTTTGCAATTTCTTCAGGCGTACCAGTAGCCACGATTGTACCGCCACCTTCGCCACCTTCAGGACCTAAATCGATGATATGGTCAGCTGTCTTAATGACATCTAAATTATGCTCGATAATAACTACTGTATCACCATTTTCAACTAGTCGATTAAGCACTTTTAATAAACGACTTATGTCATCAACATGTAAACCAGTAGTAGGCTCATCTAGAATATAAATTGAACGGCCAGTAGAACGTTTGTGCAATTCTGAGGCTAGTTTAACACGTTGAGCCTCACCACCAGATAATGTAGTGGCTTGTTGTCCTAAAGTAATATAACCTAATCCCACATCTACAAGTGTTTGTAATTTGCGGTGAATTTTAGGAATATTTTCAAAGAAATAAGCTGCTTCTTCAACTGTCATATCTAAAACTTCGGCAATATTTTTACCTTTATATGTCACTTCTAGCGTTTCGCGATTATAACGTTTCCCATCACATACTTCACAAGGTACATAAACGTCTGGTAAGAAATGCATTTCAATTTTAATAATACCGTCGCCTTTACACGCTTCACAACGTCCACCTTTAACATTAAAGCTAAAACGTCCTTTTTGATAACCACGAATTTTAGCTTCGTTGGTTTGCGCAAAAACATCTCGAATATTATCAAAAACACCTGTATACGTTGCTGGATTTGAACGTGGTGTTCTTCCGATTGGAGATTGATCAATATCGATTATTTTTTCTAATTGGTCAATACCTTCAATACTGTCATAACTACCAGGTTTAACTTTAGATTTATTGATTTTTTGAGCTAGTGATTTATATAATACTTCATTCACTAGAGAACTTTTACCTGAACCAGACACGCCTGTAACAACTGACATCACAGATAATGGTATATCTACGTCTACACCTTTTAAGTTATTACTACGTGCGCCTTTAATACTAATCTTACGGTCAGTCACTTCACGACGATGTTCAGGAACATTGATACGTTTTTTACCGCTTAAATATTGACCAGTAAGTGAGCTTTTATCTTTCATTACTTTTGTTGGAGTTCCTGCTGATACAATTTCTCCACCGTGGTCTCCTGCACCAGGACCTATATCTACAAGATAATCGGCCGCTCTCATCGTGTCATCATCATGTTCTACTACAATCAAGGTATTACCAAGATCTCTCATTTCTTTAAGCGTGCTAATTAATCGGTCATTATCACGTTGATGCAATCCAATTGATGGTTCATCTAATACGTATAAGACGCCTGTTAGACGAGAGCCAATTTGTGTCGCAAGACGAATACGTTGAGCTTCACCGCCAGATAGCGTGCCTGAAGCACGATTAAGTGTTAAATATTCTAATCCAACGTTATTTAAGAAAGATAAGCGTGAACAAATTTCTTTTAAAATTTGGTTCGCAATCGTCTTATCTTGTTCTGATAATTCGATGCTTTCATAGTACTTCAGGGCGTTACCGATAGAGTATTCAACGACCTCACCGATATTGTAGCCACCCACATATACAGATAACGCTTCTTTACTTAAGCGTTTACCGTGACATGTTTCACATGAAAGTTCTGTCATATATTTACTCATTACTTCACGTGTATATTCTGAAGGTGATTCATGATAACGGCGGTCAATGTTAGGTAGCACACCTTCGAATTTCATTTTTCTACGGCGTGTGCCCCCATTGCGACTATGGAATGAGAATTCTATTTCTTTATCACCAGAGCCGTTCATTAAGATATCTTTTTGTCTATCAGTTAATTTTTTATATGGTTTGTCCATATTGATTTTATATACTTCGCATACGCGTTTTAATAAAGTTGGGTAAAAATCTGAACTAGTAGGCTCCCATGGTTCGATGGCACCTTCATTTAAAGTTTTATTTTGGTCAGGAATAACTAAATCAAGGTCGACCGTCAATCGTTGTCCTAAACCGTCACATGTAGGACATGCGCCAAAAGGACTGTTAAAACTAAACATTCTTGGTTCTAATTCTCCAATTGAAAAACCACAAATCGGGCAGGCATGATTTTCTGAGAATTTAAGATCTTCGCCACCGATAACATCAACGGTGATATTACCTTCAGCTAATTCAAGACCTGTTTCAATTGAATCGGCTAATCGAGTTTCGATACCAGATTTCACTACTAGACGGTCAATAACCACTTCGATAGTGTGATTTTTATTTTTATCCAAATCTGGTACTTCGTTAACATCAACGATTTCTCCATCAACTCTTAAACGTACGTAACCTTTTTTACTTATGTCTTCAATTAATTTCTCATGACTACCTTTTCTATGTGAAATAACTGGTGCTAAAATTTGGATTTTTGTACGTTCTTCTAATTCTAAAATACGATCAACCATTTGTTGAACTGTTTGTGATTCAATTTCAATACCATGGTTTGGACAGTAGGCTTTACCAATACGCGCATAAAGTAAGCGAATATAGTCATAAATTTCTGTAACAGTTGCCACTGTAGAACGTGGATTTTTACTTGTTGTTTTTTGATCAATAGAAATTGCGGGAGATAAACCTTCAATCGTATCTACATCAGGTTTATCCATTTGTCCTAAAAATTGACGCGCATAAGCACTTAATGATTCTACGTAACGACGTTGTCCTTCAGCATAAATCGTATCAAATGCTAAGGAAGATTTCCCTGAACCGGATAACCCCGTCATTACAATTAATTTATTTTTAGGGAGTTCAATATCTACGTCTTTTAAATTATGAGCTCTTGCACCTTTTACTACGATACTTGGTCCTTTCATTCAGCTTCACCCTTCTGCTTTTAATTCAAATAACATATCTCGTAATTCTGTAGCTCGTTCGAAGTCTAAATCTTTCGCTGCTTGTTTCATTTCTTTTTCTATATTTTCAATAGTTTTTTGACGTTCTTTTTTCGTCATTTTCTTAGGTACTTCAGTACGTTGTTTTTCATTTGTTTCGTCATTTTCAACTGTAGCACTGATCACATCGTGAATTTTCTTGTTAATTGTTTTTGGCGTGATGCCATATTTTTCATTATGAGCCATTTGAATTTCACGACGTCTTTGCGTTTCATCTATCGCGTATTGCATAGAATCTGTGATTTTATCTGCATACATAATTACTTCGCCTTTATCGTTACGTGCAGCACGACCAATTGTTTGAATAAGTGAACGGTTTGAACGCAAGAAACCTTCTTTATCCGCATCTAATATAACGACCAATGACACCTCAGGTATATCAATACCCTCTCTAAGTAGGTTAATACCTACTATTGCATCATATGTACCCATACGTAAGTCACGAATAATTTCTATACGCTCTAACGTTTTAATCTCAGAATGGAGGTAATTGACTTTAATGCCAGCCTCTTTCATATAAGTCGTTAAATCTTCACTCATTTTTTTAGTCAACGTGGTTACAAGTACGCGTTCATTTTTATCGATTCTATCTTGAATTTCACTTAACAAGTCATCAATTTGATTTTTCGTTGGTCGAACATCAATCTTAGGATCTAATAATCCTGTAGGACGGATGATTTGTTCAACCATTTCATCAGTATGTTCAAGTTCGTATGGACCTGGCGTTGCTGATACATAAACAAGTTGTTTTGTTTTTTGTTCAAACTCTTCAAATTTAAGCGGACGGTTATCCATCGCACTTGGCAGACGGAACCCATGGTCTACTAATACCTGTTTACGGGCTTGGTCGCCATTAAACATCCCTCTAATTTGTGGTAATGTTACGTGTGATTCATCTATCATTACTAACCAGTCATCACCAAAGTAATCTAATAGCGTATACGGTGTTGAACCAGGTGGTCTTAAAGTTAAATGGACAGAATAGTTCTCAATTCCTGAACAGAATCCCATTTCACGCATCATTTCTAAATCATAATTAGTACGTTGTTCTAGTCGTTGTGCTTCTAGTAATTTATTCTCATCTCTTAACTCTTTAAGACGTTCTTCTAATTCTTTTTCAATTCTTTCAATAGCGACTTTCATTTTCTCTTCTCGAGTTACGAAGTGAGATGCAGGGAAAATCGCAAAATGTTCACGTTCTCGGATAACTTCTCCAGTAAGATAATTGACTTCTCTAATACGGTCAATTTCATCACCGAAAAATTCCACACGAATGCACATTTCTTCACGTGAAGCTGGGAATATTTCTACCACATCTCCACGTACTCTAAATGTCCCACGTTGGAAATCAATATCATTTCTTGAGTATTGTACGTCGACTAATTTTCTAAGGAGCTCACTACGATCCATTTCCATACCAGCACGTACGCTCACTACTAAATCTTTATATTCTTCTGGATTACCTAAACCATAAATACAACTTACACTGGCTATAATAATGACATCATCACGTTCAAATAACGCACTTGTAGCTGAATGTCGTAATTGGTCGATTTCATCATTAATAGAAGCATCTTTCTCAATAAAAGTATCCGTTGAAGGAACATAAGCTTCTGGTTGATAGTAATCATAGTAACTTACGAAATATTCAACTCTGTTCTCTGGAAAGAATTCTTTAAACTCGCTATATAATTGGCCTGCCAATGTTTTGTTATGGGCAATAATTAATGTCGGTTTACCGACTTCTTTGATAACGTTACTCATGGTAAATGTTTTACCTGTACCTGTAGCGCCTAATAGTGTTTGATGACGTTTACCTTCTTTTACGCCTTCAACTATCTTTTCAATCGCTTGAGGTTGGTCCCCTTCTGGATCAAACTCAGAATTCAATTTAAATGGGTAGTGTTCTACCATTCTGACAAGCGCCTCCTCAATGTTAACTTTCTTACTTTATTTCCTATTATTTGAAAAGTATTCTTACTTACAGTTATTTTAGCAAAAATCCAAATAAAAATACAAACGTTTGTTCGCTTACGTTTGTATTTTATGCCTATAATTATTTGGTTGTCTGTACGTTTTATTTAACTTAAATTTTAATATATAGATAGCCTTAGGTTATAGCTATATCTGTTTCACTCTTTCATGTGTATTTACACTATAAATCAACTAATGAAGTAGTTCAATTGTTCTGTTTCTAACCTTATTAGTCTTCTTGTTTATGAAATTTAAGACTATCAACAATGACATAACCTGCTAATAATGACACTACATCGATAAAGATAATCCATTCATTAAAAAAAAATCCTTTATATACTGATGTAGCAATTAAAATTAGTGTTGCTATGACGCCTACCCATTTGCTTCTTGTGATTACACTAAATAAAACAACTAATACACAGGGAAAAAATGCGGCTAAAGCGTACCAGATCATCTGTTTCACCCATTTCTTCGATTTAATATAGCCATCGTAGTTTCACGTAATTCTGCTCTTGGAATAAAGTTCTCAGTTAACATTTCAGGTATAACATAATCGATAAATTCTTGTACCGAACTTAAATGATCAAATTGCATAATCGTTTCTAAACTATGTTCGTATATTTCAAAAAATAGCGATTCTGGGTTACGTTTTTGAATCTCACCGAACGTTTCATATAATAAGTCGATTTTATCTGCTACAGATAAAATTTGTCCTTCTAACGAATCGTCTTTTCCTTCTTGAAGACGTTTGCGATAAGTATCTTGGTAGGGTTCAGGTATCTCTTCATTTATAAACGTGTCCACCATTTCTTCTTCCACTTGAGAAAACAACATTTTTAACTCAGTTCTAGCATACTTTACTGGCGTTTTAATATCACCAGTAAACACCTCTGCAAAGTCATGGTTCAGTGCTTTTTCATATAAACTTTTCCAATCAATTGTATTACCATTATGCTCTTCAACTGTCGCTAAATACTGTGCTATTTTTGTGACCTTGAAAGAATGCGCAGCTACATTATGTTCAAAATATTTAAATTTACCTGGTAACCGAATTAATTTTTCCAAATCTGAAAGTCTTTTAAAATATTGATGAACACCCATATTGCCATACCTCCATACTTTATTAAATAAAAATTATACTTTTATTTATTATATCAATCAACAGTATCATGAAAAATATCAATTTTAGTAATTATTTAGACACAATATCCATTGATATACAAAAAATGGTAATTTCTATCTTTTTTCAATAGAAATTACCATTTCATTTAATACATATCTTAAGCTCTATTTAACCTAGTGAATAAAATTATAGCCAGATGTATTTCTAATTGTTCTATTCGTTACATGATTAAAATGACCGTTCCAGTTCATTTCTGACACGTATACAGAACCATCACGATTAACACGTTCTACTACACCCACGTGACCATAATAACCAGCGTTCGTTTGGAATACAGCGCCAACTTCAGCGCGATGATCGACTGCCAATCCAGCGTGTCTAGCTGAGTGCGCCCAGTTATTCGCGTTACCCCAATAACTACCTACCGAACGTCCTAGTTGTTGACGACGGTTAAATGCATAATATGTACAATTTCCATAGTAGTATTGGTTACCTTGATTCTTAATTGATCTATAGCTGTAAGGACGTGATACCGGTGTACTGCGATGTGCTGTATAATGCTTCGAAACTGTGTGCGTTGAACGGCTTACTGGTGCACTACTACTTGACGCAACATGAGTCACCTTACTTGTAGATGCATGATGTGGATGACTCACTGCTAACGTGCTTGGTGCACTTGGCGCTTTAGGTGCACTTAATGTACTCGGTATTTTTGGTGCACTTGAGGCAACTGATGCATGAGTTACATTTTGTTTATTAGAGCTATTGTCAACTGGCGCTGGTGCTTCAGTCACATCTACTTTATGCCTATCGCTTGTAGCAAGCTGAGCAACTTCACTATGTTCGTCGACATCAGTCACCGCATGTTTCGCTACAGTTTCAACATCTACAGACTTTTCATCTTGATTATCAGTAGTTGAAACAGTAGATGTTGCGACATAATTTACTAAGTTACTGTCTAAACTAGCAGCACCCTTTTCACTTACTGCAATTAAATCTCCAGGATGAATTAATAATGTTAAGCCTGGATTTAAGGCATATAACTGATTTAAAGTAAGGTGATGCGCTGATGCAATTTTATTCAACGTATCACCAGGTTTAACTTCAATAATATCGTTATCTGGTAAGACGACTTGTGTGCCTGATTGGATTTGATTAGTAGTTATATTGTTTAATGAACGAATTTCACTAGTTGTTGTAGCGAATTGATGAGCAAGTTCTTGTACTGAAATTGTATCTTTCACAATGTGTGTTTGTTGTGCATGTGCTAATCCATTAAATCCGGCAAATGCTGCAATAGAAGCCAATGTTACAGTTAAAGTTTTATTTCTCATGCTGTCATTCCTTTGTTGATTGATATACTTGTTTTTTATACTGTATCACAACTCATATCATAAAAGTGCTTTGTTAAAACCTTGTAATATAAAGGTTAAATAACTCGCATGAATGATTTATTATTCGCCCTTTTAGTAACAATAAACTTTGTGCTTTACATTGAAAATTAAATGCCTCCTTTTCAAAGCAATATTAACCGTCAATTACTTAGATTACTGTCCTTCCAACTAGTAAATTATACTTCACTATTGTCCATGGTATGTCTTAAATAAGCTTCAATAAATGGGCCAATATCTCCGTCCATTACTGCATCAACCTTAGCCATTTCTTCATTGGTACGATGATCTTTAACCATTGAATAGGAATGGAAGACATAAGAGCGAATTTGACTGCCCCAACCAATTTCTTTTTGCTCTCCACGAATTTCAGCCATTTCACGCGCTTGTTCTTCTAATTTTAATTGATACAATTTCGCCTTTAACATTTTCATTGCCGCTTCACGGTTCTTAATTTGGGAACGTTCATTTTGGTTATTTACCACTATCCCTGAAGGATGGTGCGTAATACGAATAGCTGATTCAGTTTTATTAATATGCTGACCGCCTGCACCTGATGCTCTGAATGTATCGACAGTAATATCGTCTGGATTAATCTCAATTTCAATTTCATCATTATTAAATTCTGGAATGACATCACAAGAAGCAAATGACGTATGACGTCGTCCAGAAGAATCAAATGGTGATATTCTAACTAAACGATGCACACCTTTCTCAGCTTTCAAGTAGCCATAGGCATTATGTCCTTTAATTAACAATGTCACACTCTTCACCCCAGCTTCATCACCAGGTAAATAGTCCACCGTTTCAACTTTGAAACCTTTTTGTTCACCGTAACGCTGATACATACGTAATAGCATACTCGCCCAGTCTTGTGATTCTGTACCACCAGCCCCTGGGTGTAATTCAAGAATCGCATTATTCGCATCATGAGGCCCGTCTAATAATAGTTGCAACTCAAATTGGTCGACTTTAGCCTTGAAAGCATCAATATCAGCTTCCAAATCAGCTTTCATATCTTCATCAAATTCTTCTCGCAACAACTCCCATGTCGCCATCATATCTTCGACTTCACGTTCTAAATCTCGGTAACCATTCACGACTGACTTTAGCGCGTTATTCTTATCAATAACCTCTTGCGCCTTATTCTGGTCGTCCCAGAAATTTGGTTCCGTCATCATTTCTTCATATTCCTGAATGTTTGTCTCTTTATTTTCTAAGTCAAAGAGACCCCCTAATTTGTGCTAGATTATTATTATATTCGTCAATATTACGTTTGATTTCCGATAATTCCATCGTTTATCTCTCCTATTCATTCGCTATACATGTCATTATAATACACGATAATTTTATGACTTGTCATTTCGTTTGGAAAAGGCCGACCACTTAAGACTATCATTTGTTAAGTTAAGCCCTGCCGTAGGTAGTAGATCTTTCCATGAAATACAGTAAAAGCAGGAGTGTGACTATACTTCACATCTCCCGCTTAGTTTGATTGTCTATCTACTATTCATCTTTACCATGACAATTTTTATATTTCTTACCGCTGCCACATGGACATGGGTCATTACGACCTATTTTGTCCCCTTTAACAACCGGTTGTTTTTTCGCTTTTTCTTTACCGTCTTCAGCAGAGACATGTTGTGCCTTACCAAAGTCAGTTGTTTTCTCACGTTCAATATCGTCATCTACTTGAATGACTGATTTAAGAATGAATTTAGACGTATCTTCTTCGATGTTTTGCATCATCATATCAAATAATTCATGTCCTTCATTTTGATAATCACGAAGCGGATTTTGTTGCGCATATGAACGTAAATGAATACCTTGACGTAACTGATCCATTGTATCGATATGGTCCGTCCAATGTGTATCGATTGAGCGTAAAAGAATCATACGTTCAAACTCAGGCATTTGATCGCCAATTTTTTCTTTTTGACTTGCATATACTTTTTCAATTTTAGCCCAAATTACCTCAAAGATATCTTCAGAATCTTTACCTTTAATATCTTCTTCTGTTAAATCGCCCTCTTGTAAGAAGACATCATTAACGTAGTTGATAAACGGCGCATAATCCGGATTATCGTCTTCTTCATTGATATGATAATTAACGCCACGTTGTAATGTAGAACGTAACATCGCATTAACCAATTGAGAGCTATCTTCTGAATCAATAATATTATTACGTTCATTATAGATAATTTCACGTTGTTTACGTAATACTTCATCATATTCCAAGATACGTTTACGTGCATCGAAGTTGTTACCTTCAACACGTTTTTGTGCTGATTCAACCGCACGAGATACCATTTTAGATTCGATAGGTGTTGAATCATCCATACCTAAACGATTCATCATATTTTGAAGTCTTTCTGAACCGAAACGTACCATCAATTCGTCTTGAAGTGATAAGTAGAAACGACTGTCACCTCTATCACCTTGACGACCAGAACGACCACGTAACTGATCATCGATACGTCGTGATTCATGACGTTCTGTACCGATAACAGCAAGGCCGCCGATTTCTTCTACGCCATCGCCTAGTTTAATATCGGTACCACGACCAGCCATGTTTGTAGCGATAGTTACAGCGCCTTTTTGACCTGCATTTGCTACAATCTCAGCTTCACGTTCATGGTTTTTAGCATTTAATACATCGTGTCGAATACCACGTTTTTTAAGTAAATTAGAGATGTATTCACTTGTTTCTACAGCTACAGTACCTAATAGTACAGGTTGACCTTGTTTATGTTTTTCAACAACATCTTCAACAACCGCATCAAATTTGCCTTTTTGGCTAATGTAGATTAAGTCTGATTTATCAACACGTTGTACCGGTTTATTCGTTGGAATTTGCGTTACTGTCATATTATAAATATTACGGAATTCTTCTTCTTCCGTTTTAGCAGTACCAGTCATACCCGCTAATTTATTATACATACGGAAATAGTTTTGGAACGTAATAGAAGCCATTGTTTTAGATTCGTTTTGAATTTTTACGCCTTCTTTAGCTTCAATTGCTTGGTGTAAACCTTCAGAGAAACGACGTCCTGGCATAGTACGTCCAGTGAATTGGTCAACGATTAATACTTCGCCGTCTACAACCATGTAATCGACATCGCGTTGCAATGTGACATGTGCTTTTAAAGCCGTGTTAATATGGCTGATGACTTCAACGTTTTGTACGTCATATAAATTTTCAATCTTGAACATACGTTCAGCTTTGTCAGCACCTTGTTCAGTTAAATGTACGGCTTTTGTTTTTTCATCATAATTATAATCGTCTTCTGCTTTAAGCATTTTCGCAAATACATTTGCTTGAGTATATAGTGATGTTGATTTTTCAGCTTCTCCTGAAATAATCAACGGCGTTCTTGCTTCATCGATTAAGATTGAGTCAACTTCGTCGATGATTGCAAAATGTAGAGGTCTCATAACACGTTCTTCTGCATAGTTCACCATGTTATCTCTTAAATAGTCGAAACCTAATTCATTATTTGTACTATAAGTGATATCTTGGGCATAAGCTTCACGTTTTTCATCTGTTGATTTACTGTTTAAGTTTAGACCAACTGTTAAACCTAGAAACTCGTATAATTCTGCCATTTCTTCACTTTGAGAACTAGAAAGATATTCATTGACTGTGATAACGTGGACACCACGTCCAGCTAACGCATTTAGATAGGTAGGCATTGTAGCTGTTAATGTTTTACCTTCACCTGTTCTCATTTCGGCAATATCACCTTTATGGATAGCGATACCGCCCATAACTTGTACTCTATATGGTGTCATATTAAACACACGTTTTGACCCTTCACGTACTAAAGCATACGCTTGAGGTAAAATTTTATCTAAGTAATCATTTTGTTTTTTTACATCTTCAATTTCTTGAACTTCTTGTTGAAATTGTTTTGTTTTATTTTTTATTTCTTCATCAGTTAAGATAGCCATATCTTCCTCTAACGCGAGTACTTCATCGGCTATTTTACCTAGACGTTTTGTTTCTTTTTTATTGCCGTCAACAATTTTCGATAAAAATCCCATTACGTCCGCTCCTTTAGCTTAAAAATTGTTTGGCTTACAACAATTTATCATATCATTTATACTTTAGAATTTATACTCAAAAACTCATATAAACACTATTTTTAATTGCGCGCAACTATTATTACTTACTTTGTCTCCCTAAATCACTTTCATTATCTATACGTTTTAATCATAAACTTCTAATTACCTCATTACATTAGCATAGCATCATATAAGCGTCCACGAATTACTATAACGAAATAGTTAGAACGACTAAGAGCGCCCATGTTATATGGACGCCCTAAGTAATTAATCAATATTATAAAACGACTATTCTGTTGTTTCAATTAATCCGTATTTTCCATCTTTACGTTTATAAACAATGCTTGTTCCATCAGTGTCACGATCTGTAAAGATGTAAAAATCATGTCCTAATAAATCCATTTGTAAGACTGCTTCTTCTGAATCCATTGGTTTTAAATTAAATTGTTTAGAACGGATAATTTCAATTTCACTATCAGTCTCTTGATTATCTTCAGTTTGTGCAGTTGGTTCTATAGGAGTCACTTCTGTCTCAGAAACAAAAGCTTCTTGTTCGCTTTGACCTTTGTGTTTACGGTTAACACGCGTTTTATATTTACGGACTTGACGTTCTAATTTGCTAGTAACTAAGTCAATTGCCGCATATAAATCGTCATGGCGTTCTTCCGCTCTTAAAGTAACATTTTTTAAAGGAATTGTTACTTCAATTTTAGTTGTAGAATTTTGGTATGTTTTTACTTTTACGTGCGCTACTGCGTTTGGCACGTCGTTAAAGTAACGTTCAAGCTTACCAATTTTTTCCTCAATATAGTTGCGGATGGCATCTGAAATAGTGAGGTTATCTCCATGAATTTCAAATCTGATCATAGCTATCTCTCCTTTAACCTCTTGTATTGTTAATTCTTAATTTTATAATACCATGTTTTCGCTTATCTTGAAAACGTAAACACTTTGAATTTTCTGATACTTTTCTCGCATAATTTTTCCCCTGCATGATGGACGGTCAAACCGGTTGTATATATGTCATCCACTAGCAATATCTCTTTACCAGCTAGCTCTATATCTTCTTTTATAAAGAAGGGATTAGTTGCTTTCGCTCTTGCTAATTTTCCAAGACTAGATTGTTTAGGACGCAATGAAGTACCTAAGACATTATGATACTTCACTCCCATTTTATCTAAGACGGTTGAAACAGGATTAAATGTCCTTTCCCTATCTCGTTCATAAGGCGATGGAATAGGTATGATTAAATCATAAGTTGTTTCAGGTAACTGAAGCATTGTGGCTAGCAAATCTGCCAAATAGTAATCTCGCATAAATTTATAATTATGGATGGTGTCTTTCATTATTCCATCATATTGGTAATCACAGTAAAGTTGCGTCATCAAAGTAAATGTTTGTGCTAAAAACTGACAGTCTAAGCAAGTGCCTTCTGTGGAGGTACGATAATTCAAACACCTTGAACATCGTTGTTCATCCATCACTAACTCGCTTTGCTTCCACAGTGACAGGCAAGTGTCGCACAATCGAGGACTCGGTCTGTAAAAATTCAATAGAGATAAAGCTTCATGAATAGGTTTTAAACATTGAAGACATTTAGTCATCTAACCACCCACGTTTGATACCTAGTCGATTCATATAAACAATATCTCTTTTTGCTAAAATCATCGCTAGACTTACACCCTCATGTAAGAATAATACCAAGCCTGTAGGGGCTTCCTTCTTGCGACCTACTCTTCCGGCAATTTGGATTAAGGCGGCCTTTTCAAAAGAATCAGAATTAAGCACAATGACATCTAAGCATGCCATAGTAAACCCTCGTTCTAAAATAGTTGTTGTGAATACAATGCGATGTTCTCCTCTGCGTAGCGCCTCAACTTTATCGAAACGTAAGGCATCTTCACTAGACACACATATTAAATCTGGAAAGAAATAATGATAGTGTTTAAAGGCCATTTCCATTATTTCTATATTATTAAAAAAGACTAACGTAAAGCGTTGAGCTTCTAATTGTTGATAAAGTATAGATTTAAGTTTGTGTTGTACGCGATTAGCCTTCAACTTAAAATAAGAAAACTTAGGGATAGGTAAAGTGTGGCGATGAAAGCGAGCAGGAAGTTGGATAATCTGATTGTTAGATAGTTGTTTAGTTAAGCGTTGAGTTGGTGTAGCCGTCATAAAGATATAACTATGTTGGGGTTTCGAAGCAAGATTGATTGCATTAAATAATTGGGGATCCATTGATAATGGGAAAGCATCGACCTCGTCTATAAAAACAACATCGAAATGAGCTTTGAAACGATAAAGTTGATGAATAGTGGCAAGCACAAAATGCCCATTATACTGTTGATGACTAGACTGATGTAAGATATCGATGTCTTCACATATAAATGCTTGCTCTACCCGTTTACTCGTTTCGATGACTACGTCTACCCTTGGGGAAACAATCGCAATATTATAGCCTAATCGACGGGCTATTCGAATACCCTCAAACATCATTTCTGTCTTTCCAGTACCGGTAACTGCATATAATAATAAGTCTTTTTGTTCTCTTATTGCTTGTACTACCTCGGCAGAAGCATACGTTTGTTGCTCAGATAACTCAAATGGCAATTCATATTCTCCAGAAGACGTTTTGCTCACACTCTTCGTTATCTTATACTCTGTAATATTATCTATACGGCCTAATTGAATACATCGTCGACAATATATAATCGTTTGCTTTGAAAATGAACTTTCATACTGGCACCAATAGGCTGGATCTTCATTACCACATTGAAGACAGCGATAGCCATGAGAAGTGGTTAAAATACCTGGGGATACTGAGAGGATGGGTTCGTCACTTAATATCATAGAAGGGAAAACTAACTTTCCATAATGTTTTATTTTGTACCACGCCCTTTTCAAATTATTAATAAAGTTGGAGCGAGATTGCAAAATCTATGACATGACATTAGATTTCAATCTCGCTCCCAACAAGTTTTAACTCATATATAAAATTAATACATTAATTAATGACGATTTTTTTAGGGAAATAACCTAGGCCTAAACCTCCAGAACCTAAATGAGAGGCTACAACAGGGCCAAACTCAGAATATTGAATATTCACATCAGGATACGTTTCTTTTAAATGGTTGTAAAAGGCTTTACCTTCTTCAATCTTATCACCATTTATTACGAAGACGGTTACTTCATCTAACCCTCTAATTTTCTCAAAAATATTTTGTTCTAAAGCGTTAAATGCACGTTTTTTCGTTCTCACTTTTTCAAATGGATAAATTCGACCATCTTCTTCAAAGCGAAGGACTGGTTTCATTTTCAATAATGTACCTACCCAGGCTTGTGCTCCCGTAATACGTCCACTTTTTTGTAGATTCTTCAAATCGTCTACAAATAGATATGCACCAGTATTTTCTCTAATTTCTAACAATTCCTCGATAATTACGTTAGGTGTAAATCCTTTTTCGACAAGCTCTAAAGCATATAATACATAACTACCTTCAATCATTGCAGCTAATTTACTATCGAATGTATAGACATTGACGTCTTCAACCATTTCGCCTGCTTGTGTGGCTGATTGATAACTACCACTTATGCCGCTTGATAGGTTAATTACAATAATATCTGTATAGCCTTTATCTCTAAGTTGTTCGTAATTTTGAAGCCATTCGCCAATTGCTGGTTGACTTGTCGTTGGGAATGTTTTTGATGAGGCCATTTTTTGGTAAAAGTGTTCCATTGGGATATTATCATTCTCAGTAAACGTTTTACCATCATCAAACGCTACACTTAATGGTGCGATAGGTATCTGGTATTTCTCAATCATCTCTTTTGGTAGATACCCAGTGGAATCTGCCATTACTGCGATTTTCATAGTAGTCCTCCTCAATTATACTCATCATCATTATAAATTATTTTAATTAAAAAAGAAATTCATAATCATATATTTAATCATTCAAAAATAAGCGTGTATAATAAAAGTCAAATAACTTTTATAGATATTCGAGGTGACTACTCATTGAGCGATCCTATCGTTACAATTAAACAAGAACATACTATTGAAAATGTAATCAGTAAATCCCGCTTCATTGCGCATATTAAACCTGTGTTTTCAGAAGATAAAGCTAAACAATTTATTAATCAAATCAAACAACAACATAAAGAAGCCACACATAATTGTTCAGCCTATACGATTGGCGATCAAATGAACATTCAAAAAGCTAACGACGATGGTGAACCAAGTGGTACGGCGGGCGTACCTATGCTTGAAATTCTAAAAAAATTAGATGTGCATAATGTATGCGTAGTTGTAACACGTTATTTTGGTGGCATTAAATTAGGTGGCGGTGGCCTAATTCGTGCTTATAGCGGCGCTGTAAGGGATGTAATTTATGCAATTGGACGCGTCGAACTACGCGATGCCATTCCTACTACAGTGACGATTGGTTATGATTTAACTGGAAAATTAGAATACGAATTAGCATCAACTTCTTATTTTTTAAGAGATACGACTTACACTGACAAAGTAAGTTATCAAATTGACGTGGTACAAACCGACTATGAAGAATTTATCGAATTTTTAAATCGCATTACTGCCGGAAATTACGAATTACATGAAAGCGATATTAAAAAACTACCGTTTGATATTCCTACAAATTAAAACCGTATTAATATAAATAACCTTGTGTATGTTTAACTATCTCAATGAATAGATAAAGCTACACAAGGTTATTTACTTTCTTTTATGATTTTTTATTATAATTTTCACGTGGATGGGTTGAGTCATTTTTCTTAGTAATTAAATTAAGAATAGGACGATAGCTATCATCAATCAATCCAGTAAATTCCACGATAAGTTCTATTGTTATCACAATAAGGATAAACATAAGCAAGACACCTAATGGTTGAGATAAATACAAGATTATACTTGATAAACTAAACATAATTGCGATTGAGTATATCAATAGTACTGTTTGTCGGTGACTATACCCTAGCGCTAACAATCTATGATGTAGATGTGATTTATCTGCTTGCATAATGTGTTGCTTATTTTTCATACGTCTAATCATCGCAAATAACGTATCTATAAATGGCACGGCAAGGATGACGATTGGGAAGAACAAGGAAATAAATGTAATGTTCTTAAAGCCTAATAAGGATAAAAATCCTATTATAAAACCAATCATCAATGCCCCGCTATCACCCAAGAATATTTTTGCAGGATGAAAATTGAAACATAAAAATCCTAGTAGTGAGCCGATTAACACACTACAAATCATGATAATAAAAACATTGGCCTGTAAAATTGCAATAAATGCGATTGTGATGAGTCCAATAGCTGACACACCAGAAGCTAAGCCGTCTAGCCCATCAATCAAATTAATCGCGTTTGTAATGGCCACAATCCAAATAATTGTAATTGGTATACTAAATATTCCGAAATGGATGGTCGGTCCCATTGGAAAAGATATAAAATCTATCGTTATATCATAAAAAACAACGATTGAAGCGGCTACAATTTGACCTAATAACTTTAAAATTGGTTTCAAATCGTAAATGTCATCAATCAAACCTACTACATACATTACAATGGCTCCGATAACTAGAGGTCGGACTTCTCTTTCTATTGGATGACCAAGCCATATTCCAATAAGAAAAGAAAGTAAAATGACGGTGCCTCCTAGCACTGAAACGGGCTTTGTATGTATTTTTCTATAATTAGGTCGATCTACTAAATCTAGTTTAATAGAGACCTTAATTACAACAGGTGTTATTATTAAACTGATTACCAAAGTTACAGCAATGAGTAGTAGAGTATACATCAGTTCACCTTCATTAAATCCCTCTTATTTTTTCACATTTGCTTTTTTAATCTTTTATCTTATTTAAACAGTTGTTTTTTCTTTTGACCATTGGACTATAGTACCAAGTGCTCATAAAAAACATTTAGCATTGTGTGTGATTCCTTATCTTATATCTTTTTTATTCTAGAATAGTTTACATCGTTTTGAGTAAAACTGCACTTAAATCTAGTAATTGTAAATATTTCGTAAAGACAAGTTTATTTTTTCTATCATATCATTTCATTATTCTTTTGAATATGAAAGTCCATTTATCTATTAAAATTCTCCTTATTAAAAGATACAACTTAATGACAAATGGTAAGTTTTCACTTACAATAACTAATGGTTAAATTAAAGGAGTCGATTCCAATATGATTGAAGCAATTATTTATAATATTGCGGTCATGGTTGCAGGTATTTACTTATTTCATAGGTTACAATACTCTGAAAACAAGATAATGATTTTTTCTAAAGGATACGTTACAGTTTTAATGACTTTAGTAGCTTTATTATTAGCTGCTTATCCTATCCCCTTTTATGATAAGTACCTGATTCACCTAACTTTTGTTCCACTATTATTCTTGGGACGTTACACGAATATGGGGTATACTTTAATTGCAGCAATTATCGTCGCATTAGTCGATGTGTTTACATTTGGAAACTCAATTTTATACGGCGTAGTACTCATAGTCATTGGTGTAATTGTTAGTATGGTAGGACCTTTCTTAAAGCAGAACGATATTATGTCTCTAGTTATTTTAAATCTTATCAGTGTAATTATTCTGTTTATTTTATCTATCTTCAGTCCACTTTATGATTTATTTGAAGTTGCTTTATTAGTTCCAATTTCATTCGTCTTAACCATTACTTCAGCGATTACATTCGTAGATATGTGGTATTTCTTTTCTCTTGTTACACGCTATGAAAATGAGGACCAATACGATTACCTCACTGGATTAGGAAACGTTAAAGAGTTTGATAGACATTTAAATCATATCTCACAAATTGCTGAAGAAAATAAAGAAAGCCTAGCGTTGCTTTTGATTGATATTGATGGTTTTAAAGATGTAAACGATACTTACTCACACAAATCTGGGGATGCCGTACTAAAACAAATGTCTCAATTACTAAAAAATTATGTTCCTAAACAATTCGAGATTTTCCGTAATGGAGGCGAAGAATTTTCAGTCGTTATCCGTGATTATTCATTAGATCAAAGTGTTAAATTGGCTGAAAATATTAGAACTGGGGTCGAAAAATCATCTTTCCACTTACCTAATAAAGAAGTTATTAAACTCTCTGTATCTATCGGAGTTGGGTATTTAACGCAAGATGATCATAAATCTCAACGTAAAGTCTTTAAAGATGCGGATGATATGGTTCATGCGGCTAAGAATGAAGGTCGAAATCAAGTCATGTTCAACCCAATTATTAAGATATAAATTAAATTTCAACTGTCAATTTGTTATACTAAAGATTAATTTTACTTAGTGAATTTAAGGTATAACATGTTGACAGTTTTATTCATTTTAAGAACTGTTTAAGATATTGTATGAATGCATAACGTACTATTGCAAGTTGAGTGTTCAAGTTGTACACTTCAAATTGTCTAATAAATAAAAATTCTTTATTCAATTATTCGGGGGTGCCGTTTATGTCAGATTCAATCACTATTATCGACGAAAATAAAGTGATTGATGTTGTTTTAATAGCTGGAAGAATTTTACTAGAAGCTGGCGCAGAAACATATCGTGTTGAAGATACCATGAATCGTATTGCCTATAGCTATGGGCTTCATGATACATATAGTTTTGTAACTTCAACGGCCATTATTTTCTCACTAAATGATCGTACGAGTACAAGACTTATTAGAATTCGTGAACGTACTACAGATTTAGAAAAAATTGCGCTTACTAATAGTCTTTCACGTAAAATTGCTAAAAATGAACTCACTATAGATGAAGCGAAATCAGAATTGATTCATTTACGACGTGCTTCATTGCAGTATTCATTTTTATTAAACTTTTTCGCTGCTGCCATTGCCTGTGGATTCTTCCTATTTATGTTTGGAGGCGTAGCTTCCGATTGCTGGATTGCGATCATCGCTGGAGGCGCCGCGTTTCTAACATTTAGCTTAGTACAACGTTTTATTCAAATTAAATTCTTTTCTGAGTTTGTTGCATCCGCCGTCGTCATCACGATAGCTTCAACTTTTACTCAACTAGGAATTGCTACTAATCAGAATATTATTACCATTTCAAGTGTAATGCCACTTGTACCAGGTATTTTAATTTGTAACGCTATTCGAGATTTAATGGCTGGAGAACTGTTAGCGGGCATGTCACGTGGTGTTGAAGCCGCACTTACATCATTCGCTATCGGTGCTGGCGTAGCCATTGTACTACTCATTATTTAAGAAAGGCTGTGCCAAATGTTATTTTATTTATTTCATTTTATAATTAGTTTCATTTCTACAGTACTTTTCTCAATTATATTTAATGCTCCAAAGAGACTCTTAGCTGCCTGTGGCTTTGTTGGTGCCGTAGCTTGGACAATCTATCAATTTACTGTAGATATGGATTTAGGAAAAGTAGGCGCCGCATTTTTAGGTAGTTTCATACTTGGATTACTAAGTCACGTGATGAGCCGTCGTTACAAACGACCCGTGATTATTTTCATCGTGCCAGGTATCATTCCTTTAGTGCCTGGTGGTACTGCTTATGAAGCAACACGCTTTTTAGTGTCGAATGATTATACTCAAGCAGTTAATACATTTTTAGAAGTAACACTTATTTCTGGATCAATTGCGTTTGGTATTTTAGTAGCAGAAATCCTCTACTACATTTATACGCGTATCAAACAATATTATGATAAAATCAAAGGTAAAACATATAGAAAATCATATAATATGAATAATAGAGTTTAAGGGGATGTCTAGCCATGAAAGAACAAATTATAGACAGATTATCACGTTATGTGAAAATTGATACACAATCTAATCCTGAGTCAGAAACTACACCTTCTACTGAGAAACAATGGGATTTATTGCGTTTATTACAACAAGAACTTACAGAATTAGGATTAGATACTGAGCTTGATGACAATGGCTACTTATTTGCCACAGTAGAAAGTAATATCGATGTTGAAGTGCCAACTGTCGGTTTCTTAGCTCATGTGGACACATCACCTGATTTTAATGCGACAAATGTTAACCCTCAAATTGTTGAAAATTATGATGGTAAACCTATTAAATTAGGTGATACTGGTCGCGTCTTAAGCCAAGATACTTTTCCTGAATTAAAAAAATTAAAAGGTCATACGTTAATGATTACTGACGGTACATCATTACTAGGTGCAGATGATAAAGCTGGTATCGTAGAGATTATGGAAGCGGTGCAATACTTAAAAGCACATCCAGAAATCAAACATGGTCGCATTCGTATCGCATTCACACCGGATGAAGAAATTGGACGCGGACCACACAAGTTTGACGTAGAACGCTTTGATGCTGACTTCGCTTATACAATGGATGGTAGTGAATTCGGTGAGCTACAATATGAAAGCTTTAACGCTGCAGAAGCTAAAATTTCTACTCATGGTGTTAACGTGCACCCTGGTTCAGCTAAAAATATTATGGTTAATGCACTTTCTTTAGCCCATCAATTTCACAGTTTATTACCTGCTAGTGAAGTACCAGAGCGTACTGAAGGTTATGAAGGGTTCTATCATTTAATGAAATTTGAAGGTAATGTTGAAAAAGCAACGTTACAATATATTATTCGTGATCATGATAGACAAGAATTTGAGCTACGTAAGAAGAAATTACTAGAAATTCGTGATGATATTAATACACATTATGAAGATTTCCCAGTAAAAGTAGATATCGAAGATCAATATTATAATATGGCTGAAAAAATTGAGCCACATCCATATATTATCGATATTCCTAAAAAAGTGTTTGCTGACTTAGATATTGAACCAAATACTGACCCAATTCGTGGCGGTACAGACGGTTCACAACTTTCATTTAAAGGTCTACCAACACCTAATATATTTACTGGTTGCGGTAATTTCCATGGACCGTTTGAATATGCATCAATTGATGTGATGGAAAAGGCAGTCCAAGTTATTATTGGCATGGCTCAAGAAGTAACACATCATCAAAAATAAACAAGAGTGACCACAAAAATCCGATATAATTTCAAGATTAACTAGTACACTCATTCTTGAAAATAAAAATTAAATAGTATAAAAACAGGCTTGAAAGTGGTTGGTTTCTAAACGAATCAATCACGTTCAAGCCTATAATTATGGGTTGATATTCTCACTGTCTCATTATTAAATTTTAATCTTTATAATGTTGTTTTTAACAATTTAAGTGCTTGCACTGTAAAATGTCTGATTTGGATACCCATTTTAAAATCAGGATATGTGGTAGGCATTTCAGTAAATGTATTGAACATTGCAGTAACGTTATAATTATCAAAAACATCAAATTTGTCTGCAGTAGCACAAATAGCGATTGAAGGCTTATTGTGTTTAGCAGTTAACTCTGCAATAGTTAAAGTGGTCGTTTCAAGTAAGTTATCTTCTTCTTTTAACCCTTCACCGAAAATAATCAAATCTGCTTGAGATATTAAATCATCTAAATGTGTAATTTGATTGACCATTTCGTGACTAGTTAGTATTTCTGCTCCATATAAACCTTTTAATAGCGCAGCAATACCACCGCCAGCTCCGCCACGTTCAATAGGTCCTAAGGCAACTTGTAGTTCATTTTTAACAATTTCACTAAAATACCATACTAAATTATCTAATTCTGCAGCTTTATCTCGACTAATATGGTGTTCTTCATATGTTTTCATGATTTCACTATTTTTACCGTACAGTTTACTTGAAAAGTCTGACATAACTTGAATATTAGCGTCTTTAAAACTTTGCGGAATATTTGATAAATCTATATGTCTAATGTATTTGATAATTTTAGAACCTTCACGCGCATCCAATATATTGCCTTCATCATCATAAAATTGAGCGCCTAATGCTTGTAACATGCCACTACCACCGTCAAAACTATCGATGCCACCAAGTGAAATGACAATATTATCTGCCCCGTTATTTAAAGCATCTACAACCATTTCACCTAAACCATAACTTGAACGTTGGGCAATCGGTTTTTGACCTTTTAAGAATAAATTACCTTCAATGATTGTTAGACCTTGTTCAGTTTGCCCATAGACCGCTTCAATCTCATTCATGTCTGCATCATGGACATTAATTCTATATTTAGTGCCTGATTGCCATAAAAATACTGAATCCATTAATTCATGTCGTCCATTAAACAAAGGAACTTGTACGACATCTGCATCGTCTATTTGACTTGTTACCGCTTCTTCTACGAAGCGGTTAGCTTGATAACTGGAAATAATACCATTAAATTCATCCATGGCTACTAATACTTTCATTCGTTAATCACCTCATGCCATTTTCTGTTATTTTTATAAAGATGCTTTTAGACATTATTACTTCAACTTCACTTTCACATTATACATGGGTTAAGTCGATTTTTCATAATAGGAAGATATCCTAAGGTAGAATTGAAGGCTGAGACTACGCATTCGTGTCCCAGCCTTAGATTACTCTTTTCTTATTTAATTGTATTTTACTCTTCGGCTTGAGCTAGCGAAGACACATTAATATCATTATGACTTGCATTCCACTTCGCTTCTCCGTCTATAAAGTAGAAAGCTTGAGGAGACTCATGTTTTACATTTGTTTTTTCAGCGATATAATCAGAAAGTTTTCTTTCTTCTTGAACGACTAAATAATAGCCATCCATATCTCTTTCATATAAGAATTTTTTAAATTGATCAAATGCAGCCGCTGAGATTGGACAAGTATCACTATGTTTTAATACAAATACATATTTATTATCTTCTAGTACTTGTTCAAACTGGTCAATTGAACTCAGCTTTATAACCATTCTATTCACCTCTAAATTTATTTATGCCCCTATAGTTATTTATGATTACTATAAACTACTTAATGGGTACAATTATACACACTTCATTCTCCAATGTTAACCAGAAATTTAATTTAAGCTCGGTTATATTTACTTTTACTTTTTTAACTTTTTAAAACTATTGTAAAAGTCATTATCGTGTTCACTTAATTCTTTACCCGTTTTTGGCAACTTATCGACATCAATTTTAGAAAGTTTTTTCTCAATATTAACAGTTGTTTCACGTGTATCATAATAATTCAACAGATTATAATACATTTCAATCGCATTTTTACGTGCGGCATTAACGTTAGAATCTGTAATATTTGTCTGATTTAACTCTATAATTTGTCGTTCAATTAACGGTTTAATACGTTGATTAATTGCTTTTTTAGAGTTCGCATGTTCATTTTCCAAATATTTTTGCGCTGTTTCTTTCAATTTCTTATTGTTACTTTCAATCTTCGAAGTTAATTGATTAGCGTCGTCTTGATTACTTGCTTTTTGAATTTTAGACTCTACTTGAGAACGATTGCTTTCGAATAATTTAGTATAATCTAAAATATCTTCATTTGCTTTGATTGATTGATTACATAAGTCTATAAATGATTTAAGCTCATTAATTGATTGTCTTTCTTGCTTAACATTATCTACATACTTTGCTTTCAAATCTTTTGCATCCTGATTATCGGCAGGTAATTTTTTAGCCTCTTTCTCATAAGCCTCAAATGCTGGCATAAGATGATGATTCACATCTTTTTGTAATACTTTAAACTCTTTTTTATTCTTGTCCGTCGTATCTGTCTTACTTAATTGGTCTAATTGTTTTAAATGGATCTTGTCCATTACCGTTTTGACGTCTTTCTTCTTAGCTTCCACTTCATCTAACTGTTTCTCAAATTCTTTCAAATTAGCATGATGTTGGTTACTACAAGAAGATAAGGTTAACACACATATGATTATTATCGAAAGAATTGCTAATTTTTTCATCTTTGCACTCCTATCAACACGTATTATACCTAAAGCTATTTATATTGAAAATAATTTGTGCTATAGTATTTCAGAATTTGTAAAATATCCTAATATTTGAAGGAGACTTATATGTACACGACTGTTCAACCTTTTGTACAAGCACCGTCTACTACAGACTATAATGTATTATATCAAACTACCAAAACATTATTATTCGACTTGCTAGACTCCCCTGTTCAATTTACACAACATATTGGCGGTACAAAGCATTTCAACTATGCCACAGAGCCTATTTTAGATATTTTGGTAGGTGTAAATAACCTTCATGATATTACTTTTTTAGATGAAAAACGACTAAATTATGTTGGCTTTTATCGTTTGCATCATCCTTATAAAAAAAAAGTCATGATGGCAAAATTTAATAATTTGATTGAGCTAAAACAAACAATTCGTTTACATATCGTTCAAATGGAGACACCTTTATTTGAACAATATTTAGCAGTAGACAAGGCACTTGCTTCCGTTCCAGATATTGCCCTTCATTTTTCAGAAAAAAAGAACCAAATTATTAATCATGTAACTACGATAAGAAATTATGAAAATCAAAAACAGCAATACTTCGAAAAATTATACAAACAACTTTAGATGTAAGAGGGATTAATAATAATTCGCGCTTACCTTCTTTCGCAAATCAGTTATAAAGTTGCTATAATAAAGAATAGATTATAGAAGAGAAGAAAGGATGTACTTATGTTAAAACAAGAAGACATCTTACAAGATTTAAAATCCTTAATACCTGAAGACATTATTAAAGTGAATGAACCATTAAAACGATATACATATACTGAAACAGGTGGGAATGCAGATTTCTATTTATCCCCTACTCAGAACGAGCAAGTTCAAACTATTGTACGCTATGCTCAAGATAAAGATATACCTGTAACGTATTTAGGTAATGGTTCTAACATTATCATCCGTGAAGGTGGTATTCGTGGTATCGTCATTAGTTTATTATCACTAAAACATATCAATGTATCAGACGATGCCATTATTGCAGGAAGTGGCGCTGCAATCATTGATGTATCTCGTGCTGCAAGAGACCATGTATTAACAGGTTTAGAATTCGCTTGCGGTATTCCAGGCTCGGTCGGAGGCGCAGTTTATATGAATGCTGGCGCTTATGGTGGGGAGATTAAAGACTGTATTGATTATGCATTATGCGTTAATGAACAAGGTGATTTAATCCAATTAACTAGTAATGAATTAGAACTAGATTATAGAAATAGTATTGTACAACAACAACATTTAGTCGTTTTAGAAGCGGCCTTTACTTTAACACCTGGCCATCTTGATGAAATCCAAGCTAAAATGGACGATTTAACTGAACGTCGTGAAACGAAACAACCACTTGAGTATCCATCTTGTGGCAGTGTCTTCCAACGTCCTCCAGGCCATTTCGCTGGAAAATTAATCCAAGATTCAAATTTACAAGGTTACCGTATAGGTGGCGTTGAAGTATCTAAGAAACATGCTGGTTTCATGGTAAACGTAGATAATGGTACAGCCACAGATTATGAAGATTTAATTCATCATGTACAAAAAGTTGTAAAAGAAAAATTTGATGTAGAACTTCATCGTGAGGTTCGTATTATTGGCGAACATCCTGAACAATAAGTTTCGACTTAGTGAATAAGGAGATGATATAGATGCCAAAAGTTTATGGTTCCATTGTGGATGACGAAACACGTTGCATACACTACCATACTTTTTTAGATGTCGTTGCCATTAAATTTAAATGTTGCAATAAATACTACCCTTGTTATCAGTGCCATGATGAACATGAATCACATCAAATTGTTAGATGGCCTGAAAACGAGTTCGACCAAAAAGCTATTATGTGTGGTGTGTGTAAGCATGAAATGTCTATCCACGACTACATGATGACTGAACGATGTCCAAATTGTCACGCTCATTTTAATAATCGCTGTAAATTTCATTATCATTTATATTTTGAAGTATGATTAAAATTAAAGGGAGTGATTGGCATTGTCTACCGCAATCATAGGTGGCTTTGTTATCGTAATACTCATAGCAATGTTTGATCATTTTTCTAAAAAGAAAAAATAGTATACCAATATTTAATAAGGCTTGCAGGCGATTTCGACTTTGAAATCACCCGCAAGCCATTATTTTTGGAATTCAATTCCAACTTCTTTATTTAATATATTATTTGTCTAATACTTCTTCTAATTCGTCAATTTGTTTCATTGTAGTAGTTGTTGAACCTGAAGAGAAGTACCATAATTTTGGATCTAATTCATAAACTTTATCATTTTTAACTGCTTTAACATTTTTAAGTACATCGTTATCTAATGTGTCTTTAGCTGTTGATTGTCCGCCTACTACTGCACCACGGTCCATTGCAAGAATAACATCTGGGTCTTGCTCAGTGATATATTCATTAGTTACATTTTGACCGTGACGACTGTTATTAACATTTTTATCAACTGGTGTAAAACCTAGAGTATTGTATACTAAACCACCGAAATTACCGCTAGGACCAAATGTAGATAATTCGCCTTCGTTAACTAATAAGTACATTACTTTTTTATCGAATTTCTTAGTTTTGTCTTTCATGTCAGCGATATCTTCATCTAAATCTTTATTAAGTTCTTTCGCTTTATCTTCTTTGTCGTAGATTTTACCTAAGTTTTCAGTGTTTTTCTTCATGTCTTTAACTAGATTTTCTTCATCTGCACCCACATATACAACTTTAGCGTCTGGTGCTGCTTTTTTGAATTCATCTAAATTCTTCTGATTAGCTGTTCTTCCTGAAACGAAGATAACTTCAGGTTTAGCTTCTGCTACTTTATCAAAGTTAACTTCTTTTAAGTTACCTGTATTAAGATATTTGTCATCTTTGAAGTCACTTAAGAAGTCTGGTAAGTTAGAGTTGTTTTCACCTTTTGGTAATGCTTTAACTTTGTCTGCTACACCTAGTTCTTTAAGAACGTCTAATGCACCGTAGTCTAATACGACTGCACTTTTAGGATTTTTCGGAATTTCTACAGTATTGCTAATTTTTTTGGCGTCGCTGCCATCTCGTTCTTGACCGCTTGCTTCAAAATCATTTTTAATTTTTACAGTTTTAGTTTCTTTAGCGTTGTCACTTTCACTCTTAGAGCCTGAATCATTGCTACTATTCGATCCGTTACTACATGCTGATAAAACTAAAACTAAAGTTAATAATAAAAATAAGACAGTTTTCTTCATTCCTATCACTCCTTAAAAAATTTAACCTTGCTGCTGAGTTTCATCTGGACTTTCTCTACTCTATTCCTTCGAATAGCATCACCCCTTTAAAGTAATGCGATTAAATGATTTAGATTTTAATTTAATCAAAAAGTAGTTTCATCATAATAAAGACAAATACGTTGTCCTCTAATTTCTTCGACATGGACATCCATTTCGTATAATTCTTTTAAAATTTCTGATTGAATAACATGATCTCTTGTATCTGCTTTGATGATTGCTCCATCTTTTAAAGCTATAATGTCATCTGAATAGCAAGACGCAAAATTAATATCATGTAAGACAATTACAATCGTCTTGTTCAGTTCTTTACACAATCTACGTAACGTTTGCATAATTTGTACAGAGTGCTTCATGTCTAAATTATTTAACGGCTCATCTAATAGAATATAATCTGTATCTTGAGCTATAGTCATAGCTATATAAGCACGTTGTCTTTGACCACCCGAAAGTGTTTTAATATTTCTACTTCTAATGTCTTGAAGTTGTAGCAAATCTAACGCATATTCTACTTGTTTATAGTCTTCATCTTTCATTCGACCTTTTGAATATGGAAAACGACCAAAACTAACTAATTGTTCTACTGTAATATTCATTTCAGTATGATTCGTTTGTTTTAAAATACTTAATTTTTTAGCTAATTCATCGCTTTTATAATCGAGTACAGGCTTATCTTCAATTTTGATAATTCCATTTTCATATTCAAACAGACGACTTACTGCCGAAAGTAAGGTACTTTTACCAGCACCATTAGGTCCTATAAGAGAAGTCAAAGTTCCTTTTTGAATATCAACGTTAATATCCTTTAAAATAGGTTTATCTTGTATCGACTTATCTAATTTTTTTATTTCAATCAATTTGCACTTCTCCTTTTAACAAGTAAGTAGATGAAATAGCTTCCACCAATTAAATCAATGATTAAACTAAATTCTGTTGTGGCTTCAAATAAGTTTTCAACTATCCACTGTGCTGTAAATAAACTAATCCAACTGATTAAAATCGTTGCTGGTAAAATAAATTTATGTTCATAGGTCTTCATTAATTCATGTGCTAAGTTGACAGTTAAAAGTCCTAAAAATGTGA
Source organism: Staphylococcus sp. acrmy (assembly GCF_022690565.1). Lineage (NCBI taxonomy): Bacteria > Bacillati > Bacillota > Bacilli > Caryophanales > Staphylococcaceae > Staphylococcus > Staphylococcus sp. acrmy. The sequence continues at coordinate 131,843 of NZ_JALCVE010000005.1, forward strand.
CAGGACCTACTAATGCCGTAGAAATGGACACAAGCAAAGCGACGATAATAAGTAGTAATCGTGTCATTTTTTCATAAGATACACCGAGATTAATTGCTTGCGCTTTTCCAAGTAATAAAACATCTAAATACGGACGAAGTATAATGGTAATAATTATTAATAAAATTAAAAGAATACTAGATACAAATACCAATCGTGAATTAGATGCTTCAAAACTTGCGAACATAGCACTCTGAACTGCTAGGAAAGACTCCGGATCCATGATGAGTTGAATAAAGCTTGTGATACTACGAAAGAATGTTCCAAGTACCACGCCGACAAGTAATATAAAATAAACTGAAAAATTACCTAATTTAAACATGCCTTCGAAAAGTATAAGTGCGAATAACACCATTGTGACTAACGTAATTAAAAAATTTAAATATACATTTGTGACGATAGCAGCTTGCGTTCCGACTAAAAAGACGGGCAATACTTTAACGAACAAGTAGACTGAATCAAGTCCCATAATCGATGGCGTCAATAGTCTATTGGTAGTTATGGCTTGGAAGACAACTACTGAAGTACCAATGGCTCCACCTACAATTAAGATTAAAAATAGCTTTCTCAATCTACTTTGAAATTGATATTCAAAGATTTCGAAATCTAAGCCTACTAATAAATAAAAAATCGCCATACAAACTGTCGCAAAAATTAATATACCTATTTTCATATTAGAACTTATTTGCATATTCTTTTCTGCCTTTCATTAGTAAGATTAGGAAAATAACTGTTCCAAATACACCAATTGTTAAACCAATGTTTATTTCATATGGATAAACAATTAATCTACCTATAATATCAGCTATTAATACAAAGATAGATCCAAGCATAAGTGTATGAGGTAATGCGTGTTTCAAGTGGTCTCCTCTAAAGATAGAAATAATATTAGGAACAATTAGACCTAAGAATGGCAATGTTCCAACAGTAACCACTACTAACGCAGTAAGTGCAGCAGTAATGAATAATGCTATGTTAATGATTTTTTCATAACTTACACCTAAATTATGACTAAAGTCTTTTCCCATTCCTGCAATTGTAAAATGATTGGCGAATACAAATGCCACTATTAAAATTGGGATAACGAGATAAAGCACTTCATAACGTCCACTAGTGATAATCGCAAAATTCCCATTTAGCCAGTTTCCAATACTTTGTAAAGCATTTGTTCTTAGTGCGATAAAAGTTGTGAAACTCGATACTATCCCACCAATCATAATGCCTAGTAAAGGAACAAAAATAACTTCTTTAACACGGATGAAATTAATTAATCTAACAAATAAAAATGTCCCGGCCAAGCTTAGTGTTACCGCGAAAAGCAGTTTAATTAGTATATGTCCGTGAGGAAAGAAGACTAGCGATAATAAAATACCTAACTTTGCCCACTCTACCGTTCCTGCTGTGGTAGGGCTTACAAATTTATTTTGCATCATTTGTTGCATAATCAGTCCAGCTAATGCAAGTGAACTTCCTGAAAGAAGGATACTAACTGTTCTAGGGATACGACTCGAGAACAAAATGTTTCTTTGTTCTTCATTTAAGTGGAATATATCTGCGAGGGAAAGTTGGCTTACCCCTACAAATAAGGAGATAATTGATAAAATCACTAACAAAATGAGTAGAACATAGCCTTTAAATAAAAACTTCATTAGTAATTCCCCTCAATTTAAAATATGTATTTAAAAAGTAATATCCTTTCAACGATAATGATTATCATTGTCGTCACTACTAATATTAAAGATTACTATTACGAATTTCAATAGGTTTCCAGATATTTTTAAAATTATATTAAATTAAATGCTATGTTTTTTGCTGAAACAACTTTAATAATCACAAGGACAAATATTCGAGAAAAGGGTAATGAGTGAAGTGAGAAATTTAGGTGGTAGACGTTCATTCTAAAAAAGCGGAGTGAAACTGACATCTAGCGAGAGACGCTATAATTAAAATATGGTTTCAACGTATCTTAGTTTTAATTAATTATTGTCAAAATTAAAAGGACTGAGACATTTTTATATGAATGTCCCAGTCCCTACTTTAAGGAATATTTTATTTATCAAAAATGAAATCTTCATCTTGTAATGCTTCCACATTAAGCGCTAATGTATAGCCATCGCCTTTAACTGAGAAGAAGTCATGGTTCTTAGTTGAAGTATCTAATGCATTTTCAATAATTGGATTGAATTCTTTTTCTTCAAAGTATGGTTCAAATCCAAGGTTAGATAATGCCTTGTTTCCATTATATTGAACATAATTAAGCACATCTTCAGTTAAACCAATATCATCATATAACATGTGAGTATAAGACACTTCATTGCTATATAACTCTTCTAATAATTTATACATTTCTTTATCAGCTTTTTGTTTTTCATTCTCAGAAAGTTCATTACGTAAACTTTGAGCATCTAAACCAGTAAATACGCCATGAATAGATTCATCAAGTAAAATCTTTCTAATGATTTCACCAGATGTAGTCATTTTACCTTGTCCTGCAAGATATAAAGGATAATAGAAACCTGAATAGAATAAAAATGTTTCTAAGAATACACTAGATACTCTAGCAATATATTGATCAAAGATTGAGGCTTCTTTACCCCATAATTTATGATAGTTTTCAATAATTTTATCAGATTTATATTTTAAATGAGGCTCTTCAATTACCCATGTATCTAATAAATAGTTTGTTTCGCTAGATGGCAGTAACGTTGTGAAAATATGTGAGTAACTCTTGGCATGAATTTGTTCCATCATAGCCATGAAAGAGTAAACTGCTTTTTTACGTAAATCTGTAGTATGTAACATGATTAATGGCATACCGTCATCTGCTTGATGCGTATCTAAACCTGTTAATCCTGCTAACGCACGTTTAAATGTATTTTTTTCATCTTCAGTTAGTGTCTTCCAACTCGCAATATCCTTTGATACTTTAAATTCTGTTTCTACCCACATTTGGGAGATGTTTTGACGCCAGAACATATTTGTCATATCTTCTTGAGTGTTCCAATTGACGGCCTTCATTAAATAAATCCTCCTTTATTATTAAAAACCTAAAATTACATTAATTAAGAGGACAAGGTATGGGCGTAAAACTTAGTTATTAACACTTTGCATTCTAGGAGAGTGTTGAAAACGACTCCATAAAAGCAACCTAGTGACTTAGTCTTAAGCGCTATACCTTCTATCCTCTTCTATTTATTTCTATCTTTAAATGACATTATTCACATTAAATTGAACAGCTTGTACATTCTTCTACACTTAATAATTTATTACGAGTGTAATATAAAGATTTAAGCCCTCTATGATGAGCATATACGTACAATCTAGATAATTCCCGTGTTGAAATTTCAGAGTTAACGTATAGAATAGTTGAAATTCCTTGATCCACATGAGTTTGAATTGTAGCAATCAAATCAATAAGTTTCATTTGATCTGTATTAAACGCTGATTTGTAATACCACATTGTTTCAGGTGATAAGAATGGCATTGGATAAAATGTTTCAGCATTACCATAAGTACGACGTTCAATTTGATCTACAATTGGCATCACTGAACTTGTCGCATTTTGCACATAAGAAATACTTTGAGTTGGTGCAATTGCAAGTCTATAAGCATGATATAAACCATGTTCTTCCACTGCTTGTTGTAATGCTTTCCAATCTTCCGCAGTAGGAATCTCAATGTTTTCAAACAAGCGTTTAACTTTTTCATATTGTGGTGTAAATTCTTGTGATGTATAAAATTCGAAATATTTACCATTAGCATAATCCGATTTATCAAAATCTTGATATACTTCTCCACGCTCTTTTGCAATTTCCATTGAACGTTCAATAGAATAATAGTTCATCATCATAAAGAAGATATTAGCAAAATCTTTTGCCTCTTCTGACTCATAGCCAATTTTGTTTTTAGCTAGATAACCGTGTAAATTCATTACTCCTAAGCCAACTGAATGTAATTCACTGTTCGCTTTTCTTACACCGGGTGCGTTTTGAATATTAGCTTCATCACTTACTACTGTTAGTGCATCCATACCAGTGTGTACTGAATCTTTAAACTTACCAGTTTCCATTACATTAACAATATTTAGTGAACCTAAGTTACAAGAAATATCGCGTTTAATTTCATCTTCAATACCATAGTCATTAATTACTGAAGTTTCTTGTAATTGGAAAATTTCAGTACATAAATTACTCATTTTAATTTGACCAATATTTGAATTAGCATGAACTTTATTCGCATTGTCTTTAAACATTAGATATGGATAACCAGATTGCAATTGAGTTTGAGCAATCATATTTAACATTTCTCTAGCATCTTTTTTCTTTTTACCGATATTAGGATTAGCAACCATATCATCATAGTATTTCTCTAAATCGATATCATCTAGAGTCACACCATACTCTTGTTTTACAGTATGCGGCGCAAACATATAGAAGTCTTTACCTTCTTTAGCTAACTCAAAGAATTTTGAAGGTACAATTAAACCAGTTGAAATAGTAGATAAACGTAAATCTTCATCAGCATTTACTTTTTTAGTATCTAAGAATTCTTCAACATCATAATGGAAGATATTTAAATACACTGCTCCTGCGCCAGGACGTTGTCCTAGTTGATCCGCATAACTGAAACCACCTTCAAGTGCCTTAGCAACTGGTAATACACCTTTAGCAACGCCTTTGATACCTTTAATTGCTTCTCCACGTGCGCGCAATTTAGAAAGATTGATTGCCACACCGCCACCAATTTTACTTAATTGTTTAGCCGTTGAATCGATAAAGTTAATTGAATTCAAGCTATCATCAACTTCTAATAAGAAACATGACACTAATTCACCACGACGTGCACGTCCAGCATTTAAAAATGTAGGCGTAGCTGGTTGATAGCGTTGTTCAACCATTGCTAAAATAAATTGTTTTGCTTGTTGCTTATTACCGCCAGCCAAATATAATGCTACAATCGCTACATGTTGATTGTAGTCTTCTAAAAATTGAGTTTTATCATTAGTTTTTAATGCATAATCTTTATAAAATTTACTTGCTGACATGTAGCTAGCAAACTCGAAATTAATAGATTTAGCGAATTCTGTAATTTCGATTAAGTCCTCTTCACTGTACTTTTCGAAGACATTAAAATAAAAATTATTGTCTACTAAATAGTGTAAACGTTCAATCTCATTGTCGAAATAAATTGTTTTATTACGGATTTCTTCTAAATAGACTTTTAATGCTTCTTGATCTTTTTCTAAATTAAAGAAACCATTATCTTTACGCTTTGTAACTTCATTATTCAACTCAATATGATTGTATTTTTTCTCGTCCATAATCTTCATTAAAATGCCCCACCTTATTTTTAAATTCAATAACATCTTTGTTGGTACCTTGTACTTCAAACTTCATTAATAAAGGCACGTTATACGATTCGGAAATCGTTCGTCCTGCTTTAGCAAAGTTCTGACCCCAATTACGATTACCACTCGCTGCTACGGCACGTAAGTTGAGATGATTAACTTCTAAAAATGATTGCACTTCTTGAGGCACCTCACCAAATCCGATTGTTCCAGTCACTAAAATATAAGGCTCATTAATAACGTCCTTACAATTGTCTTTAGTAATTTCCATTACATCTGTCAGTTCACTTCGTTTTATAAATCTACGTACATTTCCAGAAAAAGAAAAATAAACTACCTTCATTGGAACGCCTTCCTTCGTCAATCTGTATAATTAATTAAAAAGAAGTTCTCTTAGATACATAAGAAAACTGCCCAAAATGAATACGATATATTTTTCGACATTTAAATTTTAGTCGACAAGCTAATAGTTTATTTAGTTAAAATAATTACTCGGATTATTTAACCACTACATATAGTGTTTAAACTAAAATATCTTATCATTTATTTTACGTAGCTCGTTCGTATTAATAGCGTTGATTTAAGGAAAAACTTAGCAAAAAGAGTGTGAAATTTCTTTTAAATTGAATTATTTATACCACCCTTAAAATGTCTAAAAACACAACATATTGTGTTTAATTTCTAAAACCAACACTATATTCTGTGTTTTATTATACAGAATTGCTCCTGCAATTAAAAGCCACTATTTAGTGACAAAAGTTCGTAAAAATCGTAGAACGTGCGTCACCACGAACTTAAATTCATCTAAAAATTTTATTTTATGATTCCGAGTATTTTTACTTGCATTTTAAAAAATAATGTTAACTATTGAGTTATCAACGTTCTTAAAGGTTATCATTTTATTCTGACAATATATTTTGCACCATTCTCCAAAAAGTTTTTAATTTTTAAATAAAAAACACGAATATAATTCGTGGTTTTGATATGAAAGATAAGTTTATATTTATACAGAACGTTTGTTCGTATTAAAATCATAATATAACTTCCTTCTTATTGCAAGTACTTATGCAAGAGTAATTGAAGTGTGCTACTATATATACGGTAATTTTTTAAAAATGAGGCGATAAACCTTGAATCCAAAAGTTAAGGGAATCATTGCCATACTCATTTCAGCTATAGGTTTTAGTTTTATGTCAGTCTTCTTCAGATTAGCTGGAGATTTGCCTGTATTCCAAAAATCCTTAGCGCGAAATTTCGTCGCAATGTTTATTCCATTATTTTTTATATTTAAATATAAACAGCCGATGTTCGGTAAATTAAGCAGTCAACCACTCTTAATTACGCGGTCAACATTAGGGCTTATAGGTGTGTTATTAAATATTTACGCTATTGATCATATGGTGCTAAGTGACGCCGATACCTTAATGAAACTTAATCCCTTTTGGACTATTCTACTCAGTTTAATTTTTCTCAATGAAAAGGTTCGTAAATATCAAATCATCGCAATGATAGTAGCTATATTTGGTATGCTTTTCATCGTTAAGCCAGAATTTTCATCAACTATGATTACCTCTCTATCAGGATTATTTTCAGGTATCTTCGCCGCTTCAGCCTATACTTGTGTTCGTGCATTAAGTACTAGAGAAGCACCTTATACCATCGTATTTTATTTTTCATTATTTTCAGTAGTTGTTTTAATTCCTTTCTCAATCGTGACATTCGAACCAATGTCTTCAATTCAAATGATTTATCTACTAGGTGCCGGCCTTTCAGCCGCAGTTGGTCAAATTGGTATAACTTTAGCTTATAGTTTCGCCCCTGCAAAAGATATTTCTATCTTTACGTATGCGTCTATTATCTTTACAGCTATATTTGGCTTTATACTATTCGGAGAAACGCCTGATTTCTACGCATTAATGGGTTATATCATTATTATTGGAGCTAGTTACTACATGTTTGAAAAGGCACGACGCCAACGTGTATTACCAGAACAACATAACAATACTAAGGAGTGAGTATATTGACTCAAGGACGACAAAAAGAAGATTTACAAGATATTACATTATTAGGCAATCAAAATAATAAATATGAATTTGACTACACACCCGAAGTACTGGAAACTTTTGAGAATAAACATCAAGGACGCGATTACTTTGTGAAATTTAATTGTCCAGAATTCACTTCTCTCTGTCCTATTACGGGTCAACCAGATTTTGCAACAATTTATATTTCATATATTCCAAATGTAAAAATGGTTGAGTCTAAATCATTAAAACTTTATTTATTTAGTTTTAGAAATCATGGTGATTTTCACGAAGATTGCATGAATATAATAATGAATGACTTAATTCAATTGATGGATCCACATTATATTGAAGTTTGGGGTAAATTCACTCCACGTGGTGGTATTTCCATCGACCCATATACAAATTATGGTCGTCCAGATTCTAAATATGAGAAAATGGCTGAACATCGTTTAATGAACCATGATATGTATCCAGAAAAGATCGATAATCGTTAATTGAAAAGTTGTAATTCCACTAAGTTGTTTGACAATTTAGTGGAATTTTTTAATTTTTTAGTTAATTTTCTTAAATTTACTATTGCCTATTAAAGAATTAAAGCGTATTTTATTAATATCCCTAATTTTCTATAAGAATATAGTAAATATAAATAACAAACTTTATTCTTGATAGATAGATTAATATTTAAAGATAGACTGAAAATTCTAAAAATTTCTATTTTTACGAAATCATTTCATTGTTTATGATTCTTAAAAGCTGTATTTTAGTAAAATTTAGTCATTAAGTGAAAGAAAGGGTTGGGAAACTTATGACAACAAACAATACTCATGAACAAGCAGTTCAATCAATTCCTCAGAAAGGATTTTTCGGGCATCCTAGAGGATTAGGCGTTCTTTTCTTTGTAGAGTTCTGGGAAAGATTTAGTTACTACGGCATGCGTGCTATGCTTATCTTCTACATGTACTTTGCAATTAAAGATGGCGGTTTAGGCATCGATCAAACGACTGCAATGTCTATCATGTCAGTTTATGGTGCACTTATCTACATGTCATCAATTCCTGGCGCATGGGTTGCAGATAGACTTGTAGGGACACGTGGCGCTACACTCATAGGTGCAGTAGTGATTATTATAGGTCACATTTGTTTAAGCTTACCTTTTGCAATGTTCGGCTTATTCTCTTCAATGTTCTTTATCATTATCGGTTCAGGACTAATGAAACCTAATATTTCAAATGTCGTTGGTCGTTTATATCCTGAAAATGATACACGTATGGATGCTGGATTTGTTATTTTCTACATGTCAGTTAACTTAGGTGCTTTAATCTCACCTATCATCCTGCAACATTTCATTAATATCAAAAACTTCCACGCTGGTTTCTTAATTGCCGCTATTGGTATGGCACTAGGACTTGTTTGGTACATGCTTTTCAATAAGAAAAATTTAGGCAGCGTAGGTATGAAACCTACAAACCCACTTACTTCTGAAGAAAAAAGAAGATACGGATTAATTGTCGGCATCGTAGTCGCTATTATCATCGTCGTATTATTAGTTACATATTATACTAAAACTTTATCATTCGATTTAATCAGCAACACTGTATTAGTACTTGGTATTGCTTTACCTATCATCTACTTTACAACTATGATTCGTAGTAAAGAAGTGACTGATGTAGAACGTTCTCGAGTTAAAGCGTTCATCCCATTATTTATTCTTGGTATGTTATTCTGGGCTATTCAAGAACAAGGTTCTAACGTCTTAAATATTTACGGATTAGAACGTTCTGACATGCAAATGAACTTATTTGGTTGGAAGACAGGTTTTGGGGAAGCATGGTTCCAATCAATTAACCCATTATTCATTCTATTGTTTGCCCCAGTCGTATCAATGATTTGGTTAAAAATGGGTAAAAGACAACCAAGTTTACCAGTTAAATTTGGTATTGGTACTTTATTAGCCGGTGCTTCTTACATTTTAATCGGACTTATCGGTATGAGTTACGGTAATACACACTTCTCAGTCAACTGGGTCATCTTATCTTATGTGGTATGTGTAGTCGGTGAATTATGTTTATCACCTACTGGTAACAGTGCAGCCGTTAAATTAGCACCTAAAGCATTTAACGCTCAAATGATGAGTATTTGGTTACTAACAAATGCATCAGCCCAAGCACTTAACGGTACGTTAGTTAAATTAATTAAACCATTAGGTCAAACTAATTACTTTATTTTCTTAGGTTCTGTTGCTATTGTCATTACAATCGTTATTCTAGCCTTCACTCCTAAGATTTCTAAAGCCATGAAAGGTATTCATTAATATATTTCATAATTGAAAGAAGCTGAGTCGTTACTATAAAAAATGGCTCAGCTTCTATTTTTGGCAGTAGTTGACTGAGATGAAGATGCGTCCAACCTGGACTTTCTTCATCTCTAGTCAACCTTGCCGGGGCGGGACTACGAAATCTTTGAAATTGCATTAGATTTCTGTCGCCGCTCCCTTTTCTTTGTAACATAAACTAAATAGTGGCATGATAGATACTTAAGGAACTATTAATTTTTAAATTTATCATTAGAAAAAACATATCTAGGGTAAAAATTAGAAGTTAAAAAATGAAAGTAGGCATGAAGATGGATCAAAAATTCAATCATGGCGTTCTCTTTTACCATGAACATAGTGGTATTAAAAATATATATGAAGGTTTAGGAGAAGTTACTAAATCGCTTACTACAATATGTAAACACTTATCTATTCAATTAAGTGAAAATGAAGGCGACATTATTAAATACTGTGAAAAAATTAAAAACCAAGATTATAGTAGCGATGTCGACGTCGTATTTATACTTGGTGGAGACGGTACTGTAAACGAACTCGTAAACGGGGTAATGAAACACGATTTAAACGTCCCTATTGGCGTCATTCCTGGCGGTACATTCAATGACTTTTCTAAAACATTAAATCTAGACCCTGATTTTAAAAAAGCGAGTGAACAACTGAAATCCTCTCGTATAGAGTCTTATGACATAATGAAAGTCAATGATAGCTATGTATTAAACTTTGTTGGTGTTGGTTTAATTGTTCAAAATGCTGAAAATGTTCAAGAAGGTCGTAAAGATATTTTCGGTAAATTAAGCTACATTGGTTCTACCGTTAAAACATTAATGAACCCTGAATATTTTGATTACACATTAAATGTGGATGGCGAAGAATATAATGGCAACATTTCTATGTTAGTTATTGCGAACGGCCCTAACATTGGTGGCGGACGTATTCCTTTAATGGATTTATCTCCACAAGATGGTAAAGTTAATAGCTTTATCTTTGATAGACAGAGCTTTACTATCTTAAATGATGTCTTTAAAAAACGAGACAGTATGGACTGGAATGAAATAACGAATGGCATTGACCACATTGCAGGCTCACACATCACACTCTCTACAGAACCTTCTATGAAAGTAGATATCGATGGTGAAATCAGTTTGGATACACCAATAACTATTGAAGTACTGCCTAAAGCACTTCAAATTCTTACTTTTCCTGTAGACGAAGCATAAACTAACATAATAAGAAGACGCAAAAAGCGATTAAGGTTGATAACACGTGAACGCGTGTAATATTTAACCTTAATCGCTTTCTTTAGTTATTCTTCGCCTAAAAATAAAGCCTCTACATCTTTCCAACCATTCACGCGTTGGAAACGTTCTTCGTTAATATTGTGAGAAGCAGTGAAAATAATTGGCTCACCTTCAAATATTTGTAATTGTCGTGGATTATCATCAATTAAATAATCAGTCTTCACAACATTTTTACGGCCACAAAATACAAAATGTTGTGGATCTAAAAATGGGAAAAATTCTAATAACCATTCATATTTATCATGAAATGATGTAGGCACATCCATTGCTGCTGTTGCAATATATACATCATAATGTTGTGTCAATTTCTCAACCACTTCTTGCGCATGTGGCATTACTGTTAGATTTCTAAAAAAGCCAGGTGCTCTTAAAATATCACGTACAAGTCCATCGTGTTCTGGTATAACATGTTTTAATTTTTGACCGTTTAGCGATTCTACTGTAATACCTAATTCTGTTTTTATATTTACCGCTTCAATAATTGCACCTAACGTATCTGCTAATACTTCATCCATATCTATTGCAATAGATTTTCTAGACATATTATCTCTCCCTTAATCATCACCTATATACTAATAAAGTATAGCAAAAAAATGAAGAGTGGAACATAGAAGCAAAGTGACCATTCAATTATACTTAAAACAATCAATGCGTCCCTTGCCCTAAACTCTTCCACTCTTCACTTATATACTAAACAATTTATTTAGTACATCGTTTAATAGTTAAAATTCTTTAATACTTCAATCATTTTATCGTTTTGTTCTGGGAAACCGACCGTAATACGTAAACCATTTGGGAATGGACGTGTAATACATCCCACATTTAATAATTCTTCATATAATTCTTGCGGTTTGTCCGTTACGACGAACACAAAGTTTGTTTGACTTGGTAAAAAGTGCTCACTTTGCGCAATATCATAAAATTTTTGACGTTCTTGCGCATTTTTTACCGTAATCTCTTTTAGATACGCTTGGTCTTCTAAAGCCGCAAGTGCTGCATATTCTGAAAGACGCGTGATATTAAATGGTGGACGGATAATGTTCCACTTTTCAATAGCAGCATTTGTCGCTACTACATAACCAATACGTAAGCCTGCTAAACCGTATGCTTTTGAAAATGTTCTTAACAAGAATGCATTATCAAAACGTTCTTGTAATTTTAGCGTATCTGGGTAGTCATCCGCCGTTACAAATTCAAAATACGCCTCATCAATCAATACGGGTACATGACTAGGCACACGTTCTAAAAAGTGTTCTAACTCTGCATGGCTGAAATAAGTTCCAGTTGGATTATTTGGATTACACAACCATACTAACGCTGTATCATTATCCACTTGTTTTAGGATTTCTCCTAAATCAAAGCCATAGTCCTTTAATGGAACTTGAACGACCTCTGCAGACTCAACAATTGCGTTATGATAATATTGACCAAATGTACCTTCACTAGTCACAATTTTGTCTCCAGGCGTTAAGACTGCTCTTGAAATCATTAAAATAACTTCATCCAAGCCAGCACCGAATAAAATTCTAGAAGCATCTACATTCAAATGCTCACTAATCGCTTTGCGCAATGAAGGCGATCCTGTTTCTGGATAGTAAAATAATTCATCTAAATGATCTTTAATCGCTGTTTTAACTTTTGGCGAAGGGCCGTATAGATTTTCATTGGAAGCAAGTTTATATAACTCGCCTTCAATACCATGTTTTTCTTTAAGTGCTCGTGGTGACAAGCCCGGTTGATACGCTGATAATTGATTTAACTGTTGTTTCATTTACAACCTCTCCTTCTCTTAAATATTAAACATTTAATTAAATGATATAATACTTGCTCTCCTATGTGAAAATGCCTACCTTTTAGCTCGCCGTGATAATAATCAATCCGCTTAATCCTATCTTACTCTAGTGAACACCGTTCATTGCTTTTTTAACCATTGGTGAAATAGCAACGAGTAGGATACCAATCACTAACGTAAACAATCCTGAATATAAGAAGAATTGCTTCTCGCTAATCATTTTAAATACTACTACAATTTGACTGTTCAAACTTTGAGCCGTGGCATTACTTAACATCCATAATGCCATCATTTGTGCAGAAAATTTTGCAGGTGCTAATTTCGAAGTCACTGATAAGCCCACTGGTGAAATACATAATTCGCCAATTGTAATAAGCAAGAAACTTAACATCAACCATAATGGATGAATTAAATGTGCATGGCCACTCAACGGAATAATCATTACTAAATATGAGAAACCAGCAAAGATAGCACCTAGTGCAAATTTATATACTGTACTAGGATTATGTTTGCCTAATTTAGTCCACAAATTAGCAAATAACGGCGCTAACAGAATGATAAACACGGGATTAATAGACTGGAACCAGGCAGCCGGAATATGGAAGTTAATCAATCCATGTGTGAGTTTACCTAAGCTTAACTGTGTTTTTTGATCGGCAAAGTTAGCTAAAATCGTTGACCCCTGTTCTTGAATCATCCAAAAAGCTACTGACGTAATAAATAATGGTATGTAACTATAGATTCTTGAACGTTCCTCTTTGCGTGTCTTCTGACTTGATAGCATATAGACAAAAATACAAATCGGTAACAAAATACCTACAAATGTGACAATCAAACTAAAGCTTCCTAAGTTAAGGTTGCCAAAAAGATGTAAAATTAATAGCACTATTGCAAATACTGCCACCACTATACCTGTAATCATAGATAATGATTTGATTTCGTCTTTTCTTAATGGATTAGGCACGCTTAAACCAGCAAGTCCTAAACTTTTCTTATTTGTAATTAGATATGTAACTAAGCCGATAAACATACCGATGGCTGCTATCGCAAAACCAAAATGAAATCCGAGTCGTGTTTGTAAGTAGCCAGTTATAAATGGAGATAAAAAGCTTCCTAAGTTAATCCCCATATAAAAGATAGTAAATGCTGCATCTAATCTTCTATCATTATTATCATATAACTCGCCCACCGTTGTAGAGATGTTTGGTTTTAGTAAACCAGTACCAGCTATTAATAATAATAAGGCAATCAAAACTACTGTCAGATTTCCAGGTATGGTCAACATAATATGACCAAACATAATTAATATGCCACCATAAAAGAGCGCATGGCGTGTGCCTATAATTCTATCTGCTATCCATCCTCCGATAGTACCAGACATGTAAATAAGTGCTCCATATAGTGAGACGATTTGTAATGCTGTAGCTTGCGGTAAACCGAAACCACCCTTACTCACTGAGTAATATAAGTAGAAAGCTAAAATGGCTTTCATACCGTAATAACTGAATCGCTCCCAAAATTCAGTAAAAAATAGTGTACTTAGGCCTTTTGGGTGTCCAAAAAAGCCTTTCTGCGGTACACTTTTAACAATTTCTTGTCTCGAATAATTCTTTGTATTCATTTCTCCACCCCTTAAAAATACATATATTTCTTATGTATTTAAATTCTAGTTTAAATAAAATCGTTTCAGATTACAATTCTATCTATATCTTTTTCAAACAATAGTTGCATAAAAATAGGAAGTGGAACCAGAAACCTAAAGAGGTCCACAGATAACGATTACCAAACTAAAAGCTAGGACATTAATATGAAAAATGTCCTAGCTTCTAATCCAAGTTATTTAGTTTTTTACTTTACTAAGTTTTCTTTTTCTAAATATTGCTTAGCCACTTTATATGGGTCTTCGTTCTTCACAGTAACTTTATAATTCATTTCTTGCATTTCTTCATCCGAAATTTTATTTTCCAATTTGTTTAATGGTTTTTTAATTTCTGGATGATCTTTCAAGAATTTTTCTTTAAACATTGGAGCACCTTGGTATGGTGGGAAGACATGTTTATCATCGTCAAGCACGACCATATCATATTGTTTTAATTCAGCATCTGTTGAATAGGCATCTATCAAGTTAATATCACCTTTTTCAACAGCTGTGTAACGTAACTTAGGCTCCATTTGTTTAATATTAGATAAATCTAAATCATAAGCTTTGGCAACCGCTTTATATCCATCAGGGCGGTCTTTAAATTCCATCGTAAAGCCTGGCTTAATTTTATCTTCGACCTTTTGTAAATCGCCAATCGTTTTAATATTATACTTTTTAGCGAAATCTTTTTTCACTGCTAAAGCATACGTGTTATTATATTTCATTGGTTTCAACATCGTCATGTCATATTTCTTTTCAAGACTTTGTTTAGCCTGATTATAAACCGCTGCTTCTTTCTTAGACTTAAGATCCTTTTTCGTTAACTCTCCTAATACCGTGCCTGTAAATTCTAAGTAACCATCAATATCATCCGATTTCAACGCGTTAAAGAGGAATGATGTTTTACCCATGCCATCTTTTACTTCTACCGTATTATCAGTTTCTTCTTCAATCAGTATTTTATACATATTTGTAATAATTGATGGTTCAGAACCTAATTTACCAGCCATTGTAATCGTGTCACCCTTTTTCCCGAAAAGTGGTACTACAATAGCTAATAAAATAATTAATACAATCACGCCAGTAGTAATTAATATCTTCTTATAAGATAACTTCTCAACATAGCGTAGAATCAAATCAAAGATGATTGCTAATAGAGCAGCAGGAATGGCTCCAATGAGAATAAGGGATGTGTTATTTCGATCAATACCGAGTAAAATTAAGTCCCCTAAACCACCAGCACCAATTAATGCTGCTAATGTCGCTGTTCCAATAATTAATACCATGGCTGTACGAATCCCAGCCATAATGACTGGCATCGCTATAGGTAATTCAACTTTAGTTAAACGGCGTATCGGTTTCATACCTATACCTTTTGCCGCTTCAATGAGCGAAGGATCTACTTCTTGAATACCTGTGTATGTATTTCTCAGAATTGGTAATAACGCATAGACAACTAATGCAATAATTGCTGGAACTCTTCCAATACCAAAAATAGGAATCATTAACCCTAATAATGCTAATGATGGGATAGTTTGTAGTATTGCTGCGATATTCATGACAATTTCGGATAATTTCTTAGTCTTAGTTAAGGCAATACCTAGAGGTACTGCAATTAAAATAGCTATGAATAGCGCTATAAATGAAATTTGAATATGTTCAAATATCGTTCGAAGTACTTCGCCTTTACGATCATTAAGTGTGGTTAATAGTTCATTCATGCTTTAACCTCCTTATCAGTCTCAGATAAATATTTAAAGATATCTTCACGCTTTAATAATGACTGAGTTGAGGTTTTAGTATCTTCAACAATCACGGCTTCATGTTGTGCCATTAATGAATAGACATTAGAAAGTTTGGTATTATTTTTTACTACTGGATAATTATGCTGAGTGCTATTTTCTGTCACAGGTGTAATGATATCTAAATCTTTTAATTGTAAATGATCTTTATCTTGAATTAAGTGACTTCCCATGAATGTTTCGACAAAGTCATTTTTAGGATGTTCACGGAAACCTTGAGGCGTATCAATTTGTTCTACATGGCCTTTATTAAGTAAGCAAATGCGATCTCCTAATTTCATTGCTTCCTGAATATCATGTGTTACAAATATAATTGTCTTTTTAATCTTAGTTTGTAAATCTAACAAATCGTCTTGGAGTTTTTCACGACTAATAGGATCAAGCGCACTGAATGGCTCATCCATTAATATAACCGGTGGATCTGCAGCCAAAGCTCGGATAACGCCTACTCTTTGTCGTTGCCCTCCTGATAATTCATCCGGTTTACGATCACGATATTTTTCCGGTTCTAAGCCAACCATATCGAGTAATTCATCTACACGTTGATCTATATCACTGTCTTTCCACTTTTTCATTTGTGGAACTTGTGCAATATTCTCTTTGATTGACATATGGGGAAATAATGCAATCTGTTGTAAGACATATCCTATGTCCCAACGCATTTCATAGACCGGATAATCACTAATTGGCTTGTCTTTAAAGTAGATATACCCCTCGCTTAATGGTATGAGACGATTAATCATTTTTAACGTTGTCGTTTTGCCACAACCTGACGGGCCTATAAATACGAAGAATTCCCCTTCATTTATTTTAAAACTCATATTATCGACCGCTATATTTTCACCGTAATACTTTGATACATTTTTAAATTCAATCATCTAGTCACCTTCATTTATCCTGCCTAGGCAGACTTTTCCATTCATATTCCCTATTAAAACATGTTTAATGCTAAATTCATATTTAATTGATTTTATTACTCAAATTAATTTTGCTATTTAAAATTTATAATTAAAAAAAGATAAGACTCAATACAACAGTGTGTACTAATTCTTACCCTTATCGACTAAATACTTGTCTTATATGATTGAATTTTCTCTAGGAATTTCGGACAATAGTGTTTTAACTTATAGCTACCTACGCCATCAATAGAAATCATTTCTTGTTTTGATTCAGGCTTACGCTTAGCAAACTCTTCTAATGTATAATCCGAGAAGATACTGACCGGAGCGATATCTAATTTCTCACTTAATTTACGACGCACCTCAACGAGCTCGCTATACAATGCACGATCCACGCCTTCAAGTGTATTGATATAAACTTTTTCCTTCGTTTTTTGCTTGAACGGTGTCGTATATACCTTTTTATCGTTATTGAGTAATTGTTTAACACTCTCATCACACGTTAAGATTTCTTCATATTCATTTAAAAAGCCTTTAAAACGTAACTCATCAATTAAGTGGCTTAATTCTGATGTCGTATAGTCTTTCATCAAACCGTGTGTCGTCAATTTATCATAGTCGTTATATTTTATGTAGTCGCTCATTTCACCACGTAGCACTTGAATAATAACACTGTAATTTTCTTGTTGACGCATACGCGCGATACAACTAATAATCATTTTCGCTTCTTTAGTCATATCATATGTTTTATTTTGTTGAATACAACTACTACATTGACCACATTCTTCTAATTTTTCATTTGGTTCAAAATAGTGCACAATCGTAGCTTCTAAACATTTTTTAGTCTTAGTATATTGAAGCATTTTAGTGAGCTTTTCGCCCATTTTATCTTTATAGTCATCGTCTGCTTGTGAGACCGTAATAAAGTATTCATGTAAGCCTTTATCTCGTTCACTAAATAATAAAATACATTCACTATCTAATCCATCACGGCCTGCACGCCCCGCTTCTTGATAATAAGATTCAAGGTCTCCTGGCATATTATAATGAATGACATATCTTACGTTTGATTTATCAATCCCCATACCAAATGCATTTGTCGCTATAACAACTTTGATACGATCATAAACAAAATCATTTTGCGCTGCCTCACGTTCTTTATTTGAAAGACCAGCATGATAAATTGCAGCTTTAACATTAATGGAATCTAACGCCTCTTGTAATTCTTCAACTTGTTTACGTGTAGAACAATAAATAATCCCAGCTTGTTCTTTATGTTTTTGGACATAATCAATAACAAATTTTTGACGTTGATAAGTTGGATTTACTTTGAAAATAAGATTTCGTCGTTTTGTACTCGTCTTCACTTCATCATATTTATCAATATTTAACTTGTCCATAATATCCTGCTGAACTTCGGCAGTAGCTGTGGCTGTTAAAGCGACAATCGTAAAATCTTGTGGTAAAGCAAATACTTTGTGAATGACACTTTGATAGCTTGGTCTAAAATCGTGTCCCCATTTAGAAATACAGTGTGCTTCATCAAACGCAATCAGATGAATATTAATTCTACTTAATAAATTTAAAAAATATTTATTATCGAAACGTTCAGGTGCAACATATAAAAACTGAATGTCCCCTGAGAGTAAGTCGCTTTCAATATCTTTTTGTTGTTTTTTACTTAAGCTACTATTTAAATAAGTCGCTTTAATCCCCATCGCCTTCAATTGATCTACTTGGTCTTTCATTAAAGAAATCAAAGGACTTATTACAATGGTTGTCCCACCTAGCATTAAACCAGGCACTTGATAACATATCGATTTACCTCCGCCTGTAGGTAAGACCCCTAAGACATTACGATGTTCCATTATTTTAGTTATAATTTCTTTTTGTCCAGGTCTAAACGTGTCATAACCAAAATAATGCGATAATGTTGCTTCCATACACACATTCCCCTTATTGCTCTTTTAGTTCTTCCAGTTCACTCCATCTCGTGATGTCTATATCATATGTTTGTTCCAGTTGTTCTTTTTCTTCATTTAATTCTTTGATTTTTGCATAATCAGCGCTCGCTTCTACCATTTCTTCCTCGATTTGTTCTAAACGTTGTTCAGTTGTTTCAATTCGAGTCATTAATGTTTCATATTCACGCTTTTCTTTATAAGATAAACCAGATTTTTTACGTGTTGGTGTTTTAGATTTAGGTTGTTGCGCTTGTTTTTCAAGCACTTGTTGTTTATCTTGTTCTTTTTTATAAGCTTCATAATCCTCGAATGCGCCTACGATTCGTTCCATTTTCCCATCATGAATATACCAATATTCTTGAGCAACTTTATTTAAGAAATAGCGATCATGGCTCACCGTAATAACCGCGCCACCGAATGTGCTAATATAATCTTCTAGAATAGTTAATGTTTCAGTATCTAAATCATTCGTAGGCTCATCAAGTAATAATACATTAGGTTGGTGAACTAACAATCTTAGTAAATAAAGACGTTTTTGTTCGCCACCAGATAATTTATAAATTTTCTTTCCATGTGTTGAACTAGGAAATAGAAAACGTTCTAATAATTGCGTAACTGAAATTGACGTCCCATCTTTTTCTTTCGCAACTTCACTTTCTTCTCTTAAGTAGTCAATCATCCGAATATCTCTATCGAGTGTATCTTCAGTTTGTTTAAAATAGGCTACTTTAACCGTTTGCCCTGTTTTTAGTACACCTGAATAGTCAGTATCTTCTCCACTCAAAATGTTGAGTAATGTGGTCTTACCAGCGCCGTTGGGTCCTACAATCCCAATACGTTGACCACTTTGTATAATTTCAGTCACATCTTCAAATAACGTTTTATGGTTAATTGCTTTAGTCAAATGTTCAAATTCAAAGACTTGTTTGCCTAATCTTGAATGCGCAAAATTCAATTGTCCCTTATCTTGAGTTTGTTGAGATTGAACTTCAGACTCTAAATTATTAAAACGATTAATTCGAGCTTGTTGTTTAGTTGTTCTAGCTTTTGCGCCCGCTCGCATCCATGCTAGTTCTTGTTTATATAGTGCTTTTTGCTTTTCTTGTTGCTTTTGTTCAATTATTTCATTCTCTGCTCTCATCGCAATATAATCTTCGTAATTCCCTGGATATGAGGTTAACTTCCCTCTATCTAATTCAATTATTCGACTTGCTACTTCATTTAAAAAGTAACGGTCATGGGTTACGAATAATACAGTGTGAGGATATTGCTTAACATAATTGATTAACCAATTAATCGATTCAAAATCAAGATGGTTTGTTGGCTCATCCAATAAGAGTAAATCGGGTTGCTCAATAAGTGTTTTAGCTAACACTACACGCTTTTGCTGTCCGCCAGAGAGTTCGCTTATCTTCTTGGTCGTATCATTGATACCTAATTTAGATAGAATTGTTTTAATTTCAGCATTATAATCCCATGCGTTATGATGATCCATAGCTTCTTGTGCTTCCATCATTTTTTGAAAATGATGGTCATCTTGTTGTAGCGCATATGTATTTACCGCTTCTTCATACGCTTTAATAATACGTAAGGTTGTCGTCTCTGAACTTAATACGGCTTGGAATACTGTCATTTCTCCATCTAAATCTTGCTTTTGAGAAGAATAACGAATGCGGTACTGATTAGGGTGGGTAATATCAGCAGTGTAGTCATCGTCAATGTTACCAATCACTTTTAGCAAAGTACTCTTCCCTGTACCATTAATGCCAACTAGTCCTATTTTCTCGTGTTCAGAAATAGAGAGACTTAAATCATCAAAAATGATTTTATCTGCATACGATTTATTTAAATGCTCAATTTTATACGCTTCCATTCTTCTACTTCCTTTTTGTATCGAAATATCGAAATTTCAAAATATTTCTGATAAGCTTAAATCAGTTCTATATATTATACACCTTTTTAAGGCTAAATGATACAAGGAGAATAGAGATATGATAGACTTTTTTGAACATTTACCCCCTTATTTACAGGCACTAATTGCCGGCATAATTACCTGGCTTTTAACTGCTTTAGGTGCGGCAGGCGTGTTTGTATTTAAATCTGTAAATGAAAAGATTTTAACTTCTATGCAAGGCTTTGCTGCAGGTATTATGATTGCTGCCAGTTTCTGGTCTTTATTACAACCCTCTCTTGAATATAGTAAAGATGGCCCACTTCCTGCTTGGTTACCCACTGCTATCGGCTTTTTATTCGGCGGTATCTTTATTCGTGTACTTGATTCAGTCATTCCACATATTCACCAAAAAATTGGTGATAAGAGTCAGTATCGAGAAGGCGTTAAAACGTCCTTGAATAAAAATACTCTACTCGTTTTAGCTATCACGTTACACAATATTCCAGAAGGTTTATCTATTGGTGTAGCATTCGGTGGTATCGCAACTGGAAATGATCAGGCGACATTTTTAGGTGCCTTAGGTTTAGCTATAGGTATTGGTATACAAAACATTCCTGAAGGCGCAGCATTATCTATGCCAATTCGAGCTGCCGGCGCTTCTCGTTGGAAAGCCTTTAACTATGGCCAAGCTTCAGCCATTGTCGAGCCCATCTTCGCGACAATTGGTGCGGCATTAATTATATTTATCACGCCTGTCTTGCCTTATGCTTTAGCATTTGCAGCTGGCGCTATGATATTCGTTGTCGTCGAAGAGCTTATACCAGATTCACAATCAGGGGACAATACAGATTTAGCCACTTTAAGCTTAATGCTAGGTTTTACTATTATGATGATTTTAGATGTAGCACTAGGCTAAACTAGAAAATTGAGTTAATCATATTTCAATTTCAATAAATCAATTTTTAAAATTCTAAAATAAAAAATCTCCCTTCAAAGTTTTCATCTTTCAATGTCTACTTTGAAGGGAGTTTCTTTTTATTTCGTTATTCTATTTTTGGTTACCATTAGGACCAGTTTTATATTCATATTTAGATGGATTTACTTTTTTGAAATCAGGATTATTGTAGAATCTGAATAAGTCCCCGTTTAGAACGTTGTCACTCATTTCTAAATCTTTTTCCACCTGTTTTTTATTCTTTTCAAGATCTTTTGGTGGTGTTTCTAATAATTCATTTGTTTTATTAGAATATGCCTTACCATTAACGTATTTATATCCTTTCGTAATGAAATCTCCATTACGGAATGGAACAACATCGTTATGATCTTTAGATAACATGTCTGTACCAAACATTAAGTAATTTTTAGAGTCAATACCTGCTAAATGTAAAATTGTTGGCATGACGTCCATTTGGCCAGCATACGTTTTATCTACAGTACCTTCTTTACCAGGAATTTTTAGCCAGAAACCAGTACGGTTTAAGTCCATAAATTTAGCTGGAGTAATCTTTTCACCTAATAATTTTTCCATTGCATTATTATGATTTTCAGAAATACCATAATGGTCACCATAAATCATAATAACTGAGTCATCATATAGACCTTTTTTCTTAAGATCAGTCACATATTCTTCCAATGCTTGGTCTAGATAATGTGCAGTTTGAATATATCCGTCCACTGTTGAATCACCAGTATTTGGTTTATCAATATCCGCATCTTTCGCGTCTAATGTGAATGGATAATGGTTAGTTAATGTAATCATGTGTGAGTAGAATGGTTCTTTCATCTTAGATTGATAATCAGCAGATGCTTTAAAGAATGGTTTATCTTTTAAACCTAAGTTAACGATATTGTCGTCTGACATGTCGTAGTAAGTCGCATCATAGAATTTATCAATACCAAATTGTTTGTAAATTTGGTCACGATTCCAGAATGTTTTATAGTCACCATGCATCACATTAGATGTGTAACCTTGTTTTTGATCTAAGATGGCAGGTAGTGATTGATATGTATTGTCACCTTTTAATGAGTAAGCAGAGCCTTGTGGTAAACCATAAAGACTGTTATCCATTGTAAATTCGGCATCAGATGTTTTACCTTGTCCAGTTTGGTGGAAGAAGTTTGGATAGTATCTAAACTCTTCATTACCAGTTGATAACTTATTTAAGAAAGGTGTAACTTCTTTACCATTTACTTTTTTATTAATTAAGAAAGTTTGGAAACTTTCTAAATGTATTTTGATGATATTTTTCTTCTTACCTGCACCATAATATTCTGGATTAGGTGTCGTGTTTTTCTGTTTTGTATAATTTAATACTTTAGTTAAATCATCTTCTGAAGCTAATGCTTTCTGTTGATTATTTTGAATGGTTTTAACGCCATCATAAACTGTGAAATTGTATGGTCCTAAGTATTTAACTAAGTATTTATGATCAAATGTACGTGTTAATAATTCAGGACGATCTGTTTCAGCAAATGCTAAATTCAAGAAGAATAAAGCTACAGATGCCGCCATTACGACTGGCACAAACTTTTTACTAAATACACGTTTGTCTAACCAGCTACTTTTGAAAATTAAAATAAATAGATAAACGATAGTATCTAAGAAATAAACAAAGTCATACCATTTGAAAGATGCGCCTAAAGCGCCTCCCATTGATTCAACGTTGCTCGCTTGATTAAGCGTGCTAAATGTTAAAAAGTCTGAGAAAAATCTAAAATAAACTACATTCGCATATAGTAAAAAGGTAAGTAAAAATCCCCCAATAAAGATAAACCAATATGCTTTTTTACCTTTGAAAAATAGGAATACACTTAAAATAAGTGCAATTAAACTATATGGATTCATCAGTAGGATTAAGTTTTGAACTAGTCCTTTAACACCCAAAGAAAAATCAACATAGTATGAAAAATACGTCTTAAGTGTAACTGTGATAACAGTTAATAAGAAGAACGCAAAAAGACTTATTTTCTTTTTGTGTAAACTCATGTATGTTTCCTCCGTTTATAGTTATTCAACTTTGAAGAAATGTTAAAGACTTTATAGACTTGAACACTTACTCAAATATGACCGTTATGCAAGTACTAAATAATAATTTTTTATTTTTATATTAAAATTTGCTCGAGAAGTAATTACATACATAAACATAGGATGAACTATCATTCTTGAACAATTGCTTGATTTAATCAATAAACTAGTGCTAGTGCTATCTTATGTATGATAGATTGAATACTATTCTTTTCAATTACTAATTAATTATTAAGAAATAATTAAATTTGTAATGTTACTGTAATAATTTCTCATAGTTCAATATATAAATATATAGTATTTTTACTCATTTATCAAGAAAAAGCACTGCCTATAACTCAATAATTGCTTTTTTAACTACGTGATAAGTGCTTTAAACTTTATAGTTTGATTAATATATTATATCTTGTTACAACTACAATTTAATCAGACTATAGTCCCACGCTAGACATTAATAATCATTCAACGTATTCACTGTTCTTCGTGATATTTAACTATTTCATCATTTCTAACTGCATTCTGAATTCAATCCCATGAAATAATTGATTCGTCCAGTTACTAAATTTAACTAAATTCTTTTCAGCAGTTTCAATATCAATGAACTGAAACTTTAAGCGAGAGCCTTGAGGCTTTTGCGCCAACTTAGTTAAATGGTAACTGGCTATAGTACCAATCTGCGGGTAGCTTCCAATGGTATAATGATCATTTAATAGCACAATAGGTGTGCCATCACGCTTAACTTGAATTGTCCCTTTTTTTACGGGTTGATGAGCTGGCATATCTTCGTAATAAGCTTTAATTTTTTCACCATCTAATAACATGCCCACGCGGTTAGATTTATTAGTCACCTTATAATCGCCTCTTATAAAATGAGCTTTCGTTTCCTCATCAAAATCTTCAGTACCTTTGTTCTCTATAACATGAAAGACATCTGAAATATAATTGAATGATAGCGCGTAGCCATCAATTCCCCAATCAGTAGTATGTTTATCTGCCAAGTTCTTAAACAATTTATGATGACGTTCTGTATAATCCCGTTTCATTTCAACTACATCACCATTATTTAATTTACGTCCACGAAAACCACCAATTCCAACTTTTAAATCGGTTGAAGTGGAATCGAGCCAAGTGTCTAATTTGAATCCCCCGCCTACAGCAAGATAAACACGAGACGTTTTATTTGTTTCTTTGAAAGATAAAACATCTCCTTCTTCTACTAAGTATAATTTATATGGCTTGATTTTCATATTTTGAGTAGAAGCTTTAAAATTACTTCCCGTTAGTGCGATTAACGTTGGTTCAGTAAATCGAATTTTAGCCATAATATGGGTCATTTCGAGTGTGGCTTCATTTTTATCATTCGCTACCAGTCGATTAGCGATTTCGTGACCTAACGTATCTAACGCACCGCAAGGAATCACTCCAGTGTATGCATACCCATGACGTCCGAAATCTTGAAAGCTACTAAATAATCCTGCTCTTTCTATTATGATAGTCATGATTTATAATCTCCTAGTTCAATATCTTTTCGCTCTTGAGGTTTAAAATTAACACTATCCCCTAATTTTAATAAGTTGAATTTTTCTTTTTCAGGTGAGAATAGTTTTAAAGGCGTATAACCTATAACTAACCAATCATTATATGTATCAGTTGTTACGATACCACACTTTTTCCCTTCGATAATTACCGACCCAGCAGGAACTAACTTCTTCTCGTCGCACGTATGATTAACGTAAAGCTTGTCATTCATACCAGTTAAATATGGAAATCCTGGTAAATAGCCCATCATAGAGACAAAATAAGACGTTTCCGAATGTAATTGAATAAATGCTTCTTTCGTTAGTTGATAGTAGTCTAGAAGTTGCTCTAAATCAGGTCCAAATTCATCACCATAGACGATTGGAATGTCATAAGTCGTACTATCTTCTTCAACTACATCTTGGTTACGTAATTCTTGATACATTGAATGGATTAAATCCTTCATATATTGAAAAGGTGACGTAATATGATGATGTTTAATCATGTCTCTCGCATTATAGGTAATCATCATATCTGATTCAGTTGGCACAATTTCAGTAATAAATGGTAAATCTTTGTTTAATAAATGAGAACGTAAAGCAATTAAATCTCTTGTGACATTTTTCGAAACATCTTTTTCCATCGAAATAATGATTGCTTTGTCTCCTTGGCTATAAATCTTCATAACGCCACCTCATAAATTCCCTTATTTTAATGCATCTACAAACTTTAACTGTTTAGTGATGATAAAATATATTTAAAAATTCAACAACATACGGCATTGTTGAGCTTATTAAGACATATACTAATACACATTGAATAAGTACGATCATCGTCGTAATAATACGTGCTTTTACAAGCTTATCTTTCTTCAAGCATCCTTTTGCTAGGCGCTTACCTAAATAATTCACTATAATGATAATAATTAGCCATAGTATCGCCATAACCCGCTCCGTTAGTTGTTTGTTTTATATGAGGCTGAGACACCAAAATATTGTGTTTTGGGGAAATTGATAAATAGTGACCCAACCTCCTATTCTTCCAACTATATTTTAAAGATAAATAGCTACATCGGCAACCTCTCGTAAACTATTTAAAAGATAAACTTGTATCTCGCCCTTCTTCAGCTTCTCAATTAATTCATCTTTACTATAGTCTTTGATTTCTAATTTACCTTGTTCTATAAGGCTTTCACGCATACATCCAAGTAAGAAATCGTGTTGATAACTTGGCGTATAATAATGACCTTGTTCCTCAATCATAATATTTCCAATATCAAATTCGAGGATTTTCCCTTCATTATTGTACAACAACACTAAATCTGTAACGTGATTATGTTCTAAGTGCTGACGTTCACTCGTTTTATTTATAATAAATGATTGTGAGCACGTTGTATCCATAAGCTTTAATTTAGCCGTAAAGTGTGTTTTTTCAGGTAACGGTTTTATAACATGCGTAAAATTTCCATTGTCATCTAATATGACTTTTAATCGATATATTTCATCGCTGTAATGATGCTTGAGTTGTTCCACGTATTGAACCCATTGTTCTTTTGAAAATGAATACCCTAAACGTTGAGATGAACGTTGTAGGCGTTTCGTGTGATATTCAAATCTTGGTATCACTCCATGATCAAGACGCATTGTTTCAAATAATTCCATTTATAGCATCTCCAATATCTTTGTTTTATCGCGAAATTCTTGGACTTCATTTTCAGGAATTGAATCAATAGTGATACCAGCGCCTACGCCATAAAACACTTTATTATCGCGATACTCCAATGTGCGAATCGGAATGTTGAAAATCATCTTCTGGTCAGGCAGTAAAAGTCCAATAGTGCCACAATATATATGCCGAGGTCCGATTTCAAGTTGTTTTATATAAGACATAGTATTTAGCTTAGGCGCCCCGGTAATAGAACCACACGGAAATAGCGCTTGTAAGATGTTATTCAATGACGTTGCTGTCGGTAATTGACCGGTAACCATGCTCGTCATTTGATAAACCGTTTTATACGTTTCGATAAAAAACGGTTTATAGACTTTTACCGTACCACTGTGAGAAATTCTTGAAATATCGTTACGCAACAAATCTACTATCATGACATTTTCAGCACGATCTTTTAAAGAGTGCTGTAATGCTTTATAATTCTCGACATCTTCTTGAACATCATTACTTCGTGGCATCGTTCCTTTCATTGGTTTACTTACAATAACGTTCGCTTTGTTATCGAAGTCCCCTTTTTGGAAGAAGAGTTCAGGTGACACGGAAGCAACATTCACTTCCTCGGTGTCTAATAGCGCCGTATACCCACCATTATTCGTTTGAGTTAAATAATCGTAGAGTATTGATATAGGATAATAGATCTCACTTTCTAAACGCGTCGTATAATTGACCTGATACGTTTCACCTTCCACAATTGCCGCTTGTACTTTTTTAATTTTCTCAATCATTTGTGCATCACTTTCTTGAAACTGAAAATAATGTTGTGGTACATAATCCGTTACATATTTTTTATTAGGAGTGGAAGCCATATGTGTCTCAAAGCTATAGGCTACTGCAATTAAACTGTTATGATTATTATGTATTTGCATATCTTCATTAAAATATGATGCCGCTTCATATGTCAGATACAACGCTACGTAACGACCCTTTTTTTGTTCATTTTGCGCAAAATAAACAACATCTCCCACTTGTTCAAGTGAATATGCTACAGATTTCGCATAATAGTTATTAAAGGCGAAGTGATACGTTTGGTAGTCATCAGGCGTCGTGTAATATCGATAATTAAACGTGATATTCATTTACTTCCCCAACTTTCGTTAAAAAATGTCTTAATTGTTCATGTCCATATTCACTCAATATCGATTCAGGATGATATTGCACACCGTAAATAGGAAGGCTTTCATGTTCAACTGCCATAATAATATCTTCAGTGTTACGTGCCGTTACGCGTAACGACGTTGGCAAACTTTTACTGTCAGCCATTAAAGAATGGTAACGCATAACTTCAAAACTTTGCGGTAAATTTTTAAAGATTCCCATTTCATTATGTATTAAAGGAGTCGTATGACCGTGAACTGGCTTCTTACCATGAATAATCTTGCCACCATAATATTCATATATAAGTTGGAAGCCTAGACATACTCCTAAAATAGGAACTTTCGTAGCATACTCACTCATAATCTCACTTAATATCGGATAATCACTCGGCTTACCAGGCCCCGGTGAAATAACAATGGCATCAATATCTAGCCCATTCAACTCTTTAATAGTAATACCATCTACATCAAAGACTTGAATTGGCTGTGTCGTCTCGGTTTTTATGTAATCTATTAAATTATATGTAAACGAATCTTTATTATCTATAACTATAATCATTCTAGGACGCTCCAAATCTCATTTAATTACATCTTCTCTAACAATATTATAATAATTATTAATTTGAAAATGTAAGGGTTTACCTTTTCAAACCCTTGATATAACACTTGATTTTATAGGGTTATTGTATTACTCTAACAGACGTACAAAAATTAATCGAAAGAGGTTCCTAGCTGAAACCCTCTATAAAAAACTAGACAACTATTGAAATTTGTAAAACATTGACGTCGTACATCTATAGTACAACTTATTACAATATTTCCAAGTCTATCTTTTTTATAGAGATAGGCTTTTTTATTTTGATAACAGCTAGGTTAAATATCGGCATAGTTCTATAAATCAACCTTTTTCAAAAGGAGAATAACAATGACAAATAGTGCCTTAAATAAGGATAAAGCACTCGTAGTATTTAGTGGTGGACAAGATAGCACAACATGTTTATTTTACGCTAAAAAACATTTTAAAGAAGTAGAACTTGTAACGTTTAATTATGGACAACGTCATGATACAGAAATTGAAGTTGCGACTAAAATCGCTAAAGAGCAGAATTTAAAACATCATGTTTTAGATATGTCATTATTATCACAATTAACACCAAATGCATTAACACAACATGATATGGATATTGAAACGGACGACGACGGTATTCCAAACACTTTCGTACCTGCACGTAATTTACTTTTCTTATCATTTGCCGGAGCTTTAGCATATCAACTTAATGCAAAACATATTATTACCGGCGTGTGTGAAACAGATTTTTCAGGTTATCCAGATTGTCGTGATAGTTTCATTAAATCTATGAATGTCACACTCAGTCTATCTATGGATAAAGACTTTGTGATTCATACCCCACTGATGTGGCTAGACAAAGCACAAACTTGGGAACTAAGTGATGAATTAGGCGTATTAGATTATATTCGTCATAATACATTAACATGTTACAACGGCGTTATTGGTGATGGTTGTGGAGAATGCCCTGCTTGTAAGTTACGCCAACGTGGCCTTGAGAATTATTTAGAATCTAAAGGAGCGAATTAAAATGATGCAACAAATTTATCCGTCCGTAAGCCATCCTTATATTTTCGAATTAAATAAAGACTTTAATTTTTCAGCTGCTCACTATATTCCAAGTGAAGATGCAGGCAAATGTATGCGTACGCATGGTCACACTTACTTTGTAAATTTAACGATTGCAGGAGATACACTTGATCACAACGGTTTCTTGATTAATTTTAGTGAATTAAAAAAATTAATTCATGATCAATTCGACCACTATCTATTAAATGACCTTCCTCATTTCAAAGGTAAAAGTCCTTCAACTGAAATTGTTGCACAAACAATCTATGAACTTGTTCAATCGCATCTAGAAACTTACGATAACCAACCTCAATGTGTTCAAGTTTATTTACGAGAAACGCCTACTAGTTACGTCGTGTACCGTCCTAAGGAGTTTAAATAATGGCGCCTAAAATTCCAGTACTCGAAATATTTGGTCCTACCATTCAAGGTGAAGGGCGTGTCATTGGACGTAAAACTATGTTTGTTAGAACGGCAGGCTGTGACTATAGATGTAGCTGGTGTGACTCTGCTTTCACATGGGATGGCAGCGCGAAAGACGATATTCAACTCATGACTGCTGAAGACATTTATCATCAATTACGTGAAGTGGGTGGCGACCAATTCGATCACGTTACGATTTCAGGAGGTAATCCCGCATTAATCAAAGGGATTCAAGATTTAGTAGACTTATTTGAGGAAAAGAATATCTATACTGCGCTAGAAACGCAAGGAAGTAAATTCCAACCTTGGATGACTCAAATCAATGACTTAACAATAAGTCCTAAACCACCAAGTTCTAATATGAAACCTAACTTAGAAATATTAGATTCCGTTATAGAACAATGTGTTCAAGATTCGCTTAATTTAAAAGTTGTAATTTTTAATGACGAAGATTATGAATTTGCTAAAATGATCCATCATCGTTACCCTCACCTACCTTTTTACTTACAGGTTGGGAATCCTTACTTAGATGATAGCGTGGCTAATCATACTGAAAAATTATTGGCTCGATATGAATCATTGGTAGATACAGTGATGCAAAGTAGCGATATGAATCATGTATATGTGCTACCTCAATTACACACTTTATTATGGAGTAATAAAAAAGGAGTTTAACTGTATAGTATAGTAGAAAAATATTTGTTAAGTGTTTTGAAATGATTAAGTTTGTTTTAATTGCTATAATATTCTAATGAACTAAGTGTGATAGGAGTACAACATGATTATATATGTATTAATAAATATTGCCGTTGTACTAGGCATTCTCGGGTTTGACCTATATCGACAGCGTTTCAAGCAACTTAAGTTTAGCTCCGTACTAATCGCTATTACAATTAATGCTATTATTAACATTATAGTAATAGAGAAATTTGATTTTATAACTATGTCTTCAATCGCGTTTTTCATATGTTGGTTAGGACTTCAATACTATTTAAATATTAAAAACTATTCATTTATCATTTCAGAATATAAATCAATCGCCATTATTTTCGCGATTATTATTAGTTGTTCCTTGTTTATTACTTTTGGTTTTAGTGATCAATCCGTCTATATGTCTATCCCTTATCTTACTCCTTCTATCTTTATTTTAGGGGCTAGCATTATATTTTTAGGTACTTTCACTAATAATGAACTTGAGAACTTTAAATTGATGAGAAAAATCAAGCATCCTATTATTATAGGACATCTAATTATTATTATTTCTATTGTTCTTTTAACCATTTTAACGCCATTTTGGTATGTTTTTTTAACAATTTATTTCTTGTTTAGCATATACATCGTATGGCAATTAAAACCAAAGAACATCCATCGCAAATACCATATTAAATAAGAGTATGACGTCAGAATCCTAACGATGTCATACTCTTATTTTAGTCATATTGACTATAGATAATTGATACTATGAGTTGAATCATATTAAACTTTGTATACGAACTCTTATTAATTAGTTCAGTACGCCTTAAACAAGGTAAAAAAGCTTGCATCACAGTAAGAACGCGCAGCCAAACAATACATAGTGTTGATAAAAACAGGAGTAAAGATGATTCCTAATCGAATCACCTTTACTCCTGTATTTTAGGATTTGTATGCCCAAACTTCTCAACAATTAATTAATAAATTTTTCATTTTCTTGCTCTACTATTTTAAGATCGTGTTTAGGTTCTTCTAAGTTCGATGCTTGTACGATATACTTAGGACGTTCTTTCACTTCATAATAAATACGACCAATGTATTCTCCTACGACGCCGATAGACATTAATTGAATGCCACCTAATAATAACACTGCTGCTATAGTAGTGAAATAACCTGGGTTATTAATACCATTTACCATGATACCTATCAATAAATAAAGAATATATATAATACTTAAACTAAAGATAAACATCCCAAGATAAATCATGGCACGCAATGGTTTATTATTAAATGAAATTAATCCATCAATCCCGTAATTTAATAATTTAGTAAACGTCCATTTAGATTGCCCTGCTTCACGTTCCACATTTTTATAAGTAAATATTTTCGTATTATAACCAATCCACTCAAATAACCCTTTAGAAAAACGATTATACTCTTTTAATGATGCCATCGCCTTAACGGCACGTTGACTCAATAGTCTAAAATCGCCTACACCATCGACAAATTTAATATCTTCTACAAAGCTGTTAATTAATTTGTAATATAATTTAGTCATCGTTTTTCGCGCAAAATTCTCGCCCGTACGATCACGTTTTGCGATGACTTGATCATAGCCTTGTTGATATTCGTCAATCATTTGAGGAATAAACTCGGGTGGATGTTGTAAATCTCCGTCTATCATCACCACAGCATCGCAAGCGACACTATGTTGAAAACCAGCAATCATTGCTGATTCTTTTCCGAAATTTCGACTGAAAGAAATATATTTTACATGTTGGTCGACAGTAGCTAAACTTTGGATATGTTCAATTGTATTATCTTTACTACCATCATCCACAAATAAGAGGTCATAGTCGTAACCCTTAACTTTGCTATCTTTCATTAAAATTTCAGTCAATTTGTCGTAAGTCTTCCTTACAACTTCACCTTCGTTAAAACAAGGCACAATGACTCTGATTTTCATTCAATTACATCCTTTTCTACATTCTTACTATTATTTTATCAATAAATTTAATAACTATTCTACTTAAAACTATAGAATTAACAAATAATTAATATTTACTAAATAAATATACCACAATATTTTTTAATTATTCACTCTACCTTACACCCATTGACAGTAATTATTTTAAATCCCCAATATTCACTTTATCTGGGTCCTTACCTTGACGAGCATTACGATTTAAACTATCAATTTCGGCTATTTCTGTTAACTCTAAATTAAAATCTAGGATATCGAAATTTTCACGAATACGAGATGGCGTTTTAGATTTAGGAATCACAATGCGATTGTGTGCAAGGTGCCAACGTAACACGATTTGAGCTGATGTTTTTTCATAGCGTTCGGTTAACTTTGTAATCACTGGATTATCTAACAAGCCTCGATTACGCATCAAGGGCATCCAAGCGGTAACTACAATGTCATGTTTATCGCAATAGTCTTGCATCTCTTGTTGATTGAAGTAGGGATGAACTTCAATTTGATTAACTTGAGGAACAATGTCTGTAGCATCCATTAATTTTTCTAAATGATGCTCTTTAAAATTACATACACCAATTGCTTTAACTTTGCCTTCATGGTAAAGCTGTTCTAATGCTTTATATGACTCAATATATAAATCATCTTTCTCACAAGGCCAGTGGATTAAATACAAATCGATATAGTCGAGGCCTAAACGTTCAAGTGAAGCATTAAAATAAGCTAGAGTATTGTTATACCCTTGAAAGTCATTCCATAACTTAGATGTGATAAATAAATCTTCACGAGGTATGTCACTATTTCTCAAAGCTTTGCCTAACGCTTGCTCATTACCATAAAAGTAAGCCGTGTCAAAAGCACGATAACCTGCTTCTAGAGCAGTTTGGACGGTGGTTTCCATTTCTTCATCTGTGATTTTATATACACCTAGCCCAATATTAGGCATAGGGTAGCCATTATTTAAAATTTGAGTATCGTTTACCATGTTTCTCTCTCCTTATTACAAGTTAGTTCTACTGCAAACTTTATTTATATGTACAAAACAAAGGCACTGAGGTTAAAGTACCCAAGTGCCCTTAATGTTATTCATTCGAGTCATTTTTATGTTTATTATCATTATCATCTTCTTCATCTTCATCAATAAATGTCGGTCTTGTTTCGATAAATTGATGTTTAAGAACAACCCAAACTAATTGATGATTATCCATTTCAGATACAATCCAACGATCATATTGAGTATCAATATGGTCTTCTACTTGTAAGTTTGTATTGTGTGCTTGTAACCAACCACCAATTGTATCAATGTCTTCAGAATCTTCAAATTCGATTCCAAATTGTTCATTTAAATCATCTAATAAAACACGTCCATTAATTTGGTACGTATCTTCATCTAGTTTAACGATGTCATTAACTTCGTCATCGTCAAATTCGTCACGAATTTCACCAACGATTTCTTCTAAAATATCTTCCATAGTTAAAATGCCGGCAGTACCGCCATACTCGTCAATGATTAAACTGATGTGAACGTGTTCGCGTTGCATTCTGACTAATGCATCACTAATACGTGTTGTTTCAGAAATCATTGGTAATTCATGTATATAGTTACCAACTTTTATCGGTATACCTGAAGCATATTCAGTTAAAAATTCTTTAACATTAATAAACCCTTTAATATGGTCTTTATCGCCATCTTCAGTAATTGGATAACGTGTAAATTGATGTTCTTTAATTGTGTCAAGTAATTCGTCAACGTTAAATGGTTCGTTTAGCGTTACCATTTGCGTACGTGGAACCATGATGTCTTTAGCATGTCTTTCATCAAATGAGAAGATATTTTGCATATAGTTAAGTTCAGTTTGGTTAATCTCCCCACCGTTATAACTATTATTAATGATAATTTTAATTTCTTCTTCTGACATGGCATCAGTTTGAGCATCAGGATCAACGCCTAGTACTCTAATAATTACACGTGCTGAACCATTCATTAACCAAATTAATGGTTTCATAATATTACCGAAGTAATATAATGGTCGTGCATAAGCGAGCGCTAGCTTTTCAGTATGTTGAATAGCCAGTGATTTAGGCGCTAACTCACCTAATACTACATGTAAATATGTCACTACGATGAAAGAAATCACAAATGAAATAGTTGTCGTTAAAGCTGCAGGTAAATGTAACAAGTCAAAGATAGGATGTAATAACTTTTCAAAGGTAGGTTCACCTAACCAACCTAATCCTAAAGATGTTACTGTGATACCTAACTGACAAGCTGATAAGTAGTAGTCCAGATTGGCAATCATTCTCTTAACGATTTTAGCTCCGCCGTTACCTTCTTCAGCTAATTGTTCAATTCGAGTTGAACGAACTTTTACTAATGCGAATTCCGAACCTACGAATACTGTAGTTAAAGCAATTAATAGAAAGAATATTACTAAGTTTATTATGGTCGCTGTTTCCAATTAATTCCCTATTTCTAGGGATTCACCTCCAAATATATTGTGCCCCATATGGGTAACACGAATTTAATTCGTAATGCTTACTAACGATATAAATGCATGTTATGGCCTTCCCATTGCGACACCCCCGGAAAAATGTATTACTTTTATTTTATCATACATTAATTATAAATAGTTGAATGTAACTCTTTTAATTTAGAAGTTACAAATTAACATTTAAAACTAAGAAAGCGTATTAGTCAAGTAAGGCACAAATTCATTTCGAATAATAATACGTTCATTATACTACCCATTTTTCTAGTTTAATAACTCATTTTCATTAAATCAAAAGAGAGAGATAAGACATCTTAATATCAATGTCTTACCTCTCTAATATAAGTGCTAATTATTCGTCCATAGCTTCTGAAGCTTGTATTTCTTCTTTAGTAACTTTAGGTTTTAAGAAACCGTATATAAGTGCTGACACGATTGTACCTACGACTAAAGCGAGTAAAGTTTGTAAAATGTGGCTAAAGTCAGTAGCGAGTATTACAATAATACCTCCGTGAGGTGCATTAATACTTGATCCAAGTCCTAATGCGATGGCGCCACCAATACCTGAACCTATCATCATTGAAGGAATCACACGAAGTGGATCGGCTGCTGCGAATGGAATCGCACCTTCTGTAATAAATGATAGTCCCATGACATAGTTAGGAACGATTGAACCACGTTGCTCTTTCGTAAATTTACGTTTAAAGATTAACATAGCTGTCGCAATGGCTAATGGTGGAATCATACCACCTATCATAGCTGCAGTAATTGGTGCTGCATTACCTTCAGTTAAAGCTGCAGTGGCAAATACATAAGCTGCTTTATTGAAAGGACCACCCATATCAATGGCCATCATAGCTCCGATAACTAAACCTAATAACATAATGTTAGAGCCTGATAGACTGTTTAATCCATTTAATAATAGATTATTCAACCATGCTGCTGGTGGATTAAATGCGTATATCATTAATAATCCTGTAATTGTTACACTTAATAATGGATAAATTAATGTTGGTTTTAATCCTTCAAGCGCTTGTGGTAAACCACGTGTAATATATTTAATACCTTGTGTTAAGTAACCTGCTAAGAAACCTGCAATAATACCACCAATAAATCCTGAACCACCAGAGATAGCTAACATACCGCCTACTAGACCAGCTGCGAAACCTGGTTTATCAGCAATACTACGTGCAATGAAACCAGATAGAATAGGTATAATTAATGCAAAGGCACTTTTATTACCAATATTCCATAATTGTTCTGCAAAGGCGTTATGTTCAGAACTTTTAGGGTCAAATGAGTTAGCACCGAATAAGAAGACGATAGCCATTAAGATACCACCAGCAATAACGAGTGGTAACATATTTGAAACACCGTTCATTAAGTGTTTATAGAATGCTTTACCAAAATTTTGTTTTTCATTACTTTGGCTATCTGTTGATTTTGTATGGCCTCCACGTGCTACAAATGGTTTACGACTCGTATCAAGTGCAGTATTAATTAATTCTTCAGGTCGTTTAATCCCATCTGCCACTGGAACTTCTACTACGTTTTTACCATCGAAGCGATCAGTTTCAACGTGGACGTCTGCTGCAACAATAACGCCTGTGGCACGGTCAATATCTTGTTGTGTTATGTGGTTTTTAATACCACCTGAGCCGTTGGTTTCAACTTTCATTTTAACGCCCATTTTATCTGCTTGTTTTTTCAAAGCGTCACGTGCCATATACGTATGCGCAATACCTGTTGGACAAGCAGTTACCGCAAGTACATATGGCTCATTTGAATTTGTAGCGTCTGTAGAATCGTTAGCT
Organism: Staphylococcus sp. acrmy; assembly: GCF_022690565.1. NCBI lineage: Bacteria > Bacillati > Bacillota > Bacilli > Caryophanales > Staphylococcaceae > Staphylococcus > Staphylococcus sp. acrmy. Next base: position 169,277 of record NZ_JALCVE010000005.1, read on the forward strand.
ACGGCGCCTGAAGCACTAGCTTCTTGTTCTTGAGCTTCTTTTTCTTCTTCCTTAGTAGCTTCATCATCGGCATTATCGATAATTTGAAGTACTTCTTCAGGAGAAGTAGCATGTAATAAGCTTTCTCTCACTTTATCATCCATTAAGATACCAGATAATTTAGCTAAGGCATCTAAATGAGTTTGAGCGCCGCCTTCTGGAGCCGCAATCATAAAGAATAAATGTGCGGGTTGGCCATCTAAACTTTGATAGTCAACGCCTTCTTTAGATTTACCAAATGCAATAGCTGGTGACTTCACGGCAGCTACTTTCGCGTGTGGAATTGCAATACCTTCACCAATACCTGTTGTACTTTGTGATTCACGATTATGAATCGCTTCTTTAAATTGTGCGATATCGCTTAATTTACCTGCTTTATCTAATTGGTAAACCAATTCATCAATAACACTGTTTTTATCAGAAGCTGATAGATCCATTGCGATTGTATCTTTAGTCAATAATTCTGTTATTCTCATTCATTTCACTCCCCATCAAGTACTGTAATCGTAACTTGTGATTTGATTTCTTCTATATCTTCACGCGTCGCTAAATCCTCAGTGAAAGCCGTTGCCGTACCTGATGCTACGGCTTGGCAAAATGCATCTTCAAGCGATAATCCTGCCTCAAGTCCAGCTACCATACCAGCAACTGTGCTATCCCCTGAACCAACTGTATTAATCACTTTGCCTTGTGGATTTTGAGCTTTAATACTACGATTTGCATCGATATAAATGGCACCTTCTCCACCTAATGAAATAATGACGGATTGTGCACCTTCCGTTAAAATTTGGCGACCGTATGTGACCACATCTTGATCCGTTTGAACTGTAATATCGAACATTTCTTCTAATTCATCTTTATTAGGTTTAATAAATAATGGTTGATATTTTAATACCGTATTAACTAAGTCTTTTTCCGCATCGACAACTAATTTAGCACCTGTTTGATGCGTAATTTCCGCAATTTGTGCATAAGAGTCACTTGGAATACTTTTCGGAACGCTACCGGCTACAATGACAGTATCTTTGTCAGTCGTTTGTTTAATCTGATCAAGTAACGATTCAAATTGAGACGCTGTTACGCTTGGCCCAGGCGCATTGATTTCAGTTTCTTCGCCAGACTTAAGCTTAACGTTAATTCTTGTATCTTCATCTACTTTAATGAAATCCGTTTGAATATCGCTTTGTTCTAATGCATTGGTGATAAAGTCGCCAGGGAAGCCACCAACGAAGCCTAGCGCAGTAGATTGCACGCCTAATTCGTTTAATACTCGTGAAACGTTGATACCTTTCCCACCTGCGAATTTGTATGTAACGGTTGCTCTATTTAACCCTTTAAGTTCAAACCCATCAGTGAACATGATGTAATCGATGGATGGATTGAATGTCACTGTATATATCATGACTCTCCTCCTAAAAATTGATATTTTTCTTGATATTTATTGAAAAGTTTATGTGTCGTTGCTTGTTTAGAGGTGATTATTTCCACGTGATGGTCACCAATTGGTACATGTGCAAAATAGACTTCGTCTAATTTTGTATGGTCTAATAGCACATACGAACGATTAGCTTGAACGATAGCTTTCTCTTTAATCAAAGCTTCTTTTTCATCGGGGGTCGTTAGGCCATAATTTAAATCCAATCCATTCATTCCTAGAAATGCTTTATCAAAACAATAACGATTCATTGTAGTCAGTGCACTTGCTCCCACCGTCGCAAAGGTCGTTTCTTTAACTTGACCACCTATCATGAGCGTTTTTATACCTTGGGCAAGCAATTTTTCAACATGTGTTAAACCGTTTGTAACGACTACAATATCTTGTGCTTCAATAAATGGAATCATTTCAATGGTTGAGGAACCTGCATCCATAAAAATACAATCATGGTCTTGGGTTAATTGTGCTGCTTTTTTACCAATCACTTTCTTTTCTTTCAAGTTCTTTGTTAGTTTATCTGACAGGATTGGTTCGCTATGACGATTGCTATTTAACGTCGCCCCTCCGTGCACCCGTTGAAGACGTCCTAGTTGTTGAAGTTTTGATAAGTCCCTCCTGATGGTTGAGGCACTACACCCTGTTCGTTCTATTAATTCTTGGAGCGTTAAAAACTCCTTTCGTTTTAACTCTTGAAGAATCAAATCATAACGTTTTTCTGAAATCATATAACCACCCCACTTCACTCCATATTATAATGTGTACGCTTACATTTTTCAATCATAAATTACCAAAAACATTCAAAAACAATCAATATTCTGAAAAAGAGAGCGAGACAGCAACCTTTATAAAACTTCAAAGGTTTCGTAGTCCCGCCCTTGTAAAATTGACTGTTGCTTATTTTTGAATGATATCCGCCGTTTGTGCTTGAGTAATGTCGATTAAATCATTAACATCCAATACAATTTGCATGCCACGTTGACCACCACTTACTATAATTTGATTAAGCACTAATGCCGAATCATTGATGGTAGTTTTAAATAAATGTTTCATTCCTACTGGTGAACATCCACCTCTAATATAACCCGTCACTTGTTTCAAATTATCTAGAGGCATTAATTGTAGTTTCTTTTCATTTACTACATGGGCTGCCGCTTTCATATCAAGTGTTTCATCGACAGGAATAACAAACACATAATGGTCATGGTTCGCATTTTCGAGCACTAATGTTTTGTAAACTTCTTTAACATCGGCGCCCACCATTTTTGCTACTGTGATGCCATCCATATGACCATTACCCACTTCATACGTATTCACTTCATATTTAACCTTCGCTCTATCAAGCATACGCATCGCGTTCGTTTTTTTATGTTTCATACACTGTCACCTCATTAATTGATATACATTAGTTTACTACTAAACTATTACAAATGAAAAAAGCGCTCTTTTCTCATTTAAGAAAAGGCGCTATCAGTTTCCCCTATTTGATGTTGCGTCAATTTTACCAATTTTATCAACTGCTATTTCAGTTTGTTGATTACCTTGATTGGAATGAATAGAAAATGTTACATCTTGGCTTGTTTCATCTGTTTGATCTAATGTAACTATCTTCCCATAACGTTGTTCAGCATAGTTTTGAGCGAGTGCTTTACATTCTACAGTTGAATACGTATGTTGATGATTCTCATTAGTTGCTTGTTCCGTAGTTTGTAACTGATTGTATTGCACTTCCGCTTTACGTTCGTTACTATCTTTTTCAGAAGCTTTAGCCGTGTGAGTAGTGTTGATATTTAATGTATTTTCAATTGCTGATACGTTACCCATCTTTGAAAATGTAGAAATCGTTTGATGTACTTTGGCTAAGGCGTTTTGATTCGTGGCAATAAATAATAAGAAAGCTAAACAAATTGATAAAATTACAGCTATCATACCTAAAAGTATGTTTTTTAAATTCATCTCCTTACCCACATTTCCTCTTAATTTTTACTTATCTTAACACACAACTAGAGTAAAAATAATTAGGTAGACCGCAATTTAAAATAACTGTAATCTTTGTAACAGTTATATTACCGAACGACTTTATATTGTTACAAATTATCAATTTAAATGTAAAAAAAGTATTTAGTGTGTTAACTTCTTCAGTGTTTATTTATTAAGATGAACGTTTATGACGTCGACTGGCTTGCATTGTCTTTTCAATAAAAATAATTATAATACCAAAGATCATTACGATAATAGCCATATATAATGGAAATTCTAAATTAATGTCGAAGAGCATACCAGCGACTAGTGGGCCTACGAAGTTACCCATACTAGTGAATGTGGAGTTTAATCCTCCGGCGAAACCTTGACGGTTGCCTGCAATATTTGAAAAATAATTAGTTAATGCTGGGCGAATCAAGTCAAATCCGATAAAGACGATAAAACTGATTAACATGATAGACCAGTAGCTATTAGACACGATGAGCAGTCCTAGAACTATCGCGGAATAGAGTAGTGACCAGATAATGAATGTTAATTCAGTCATATATTTCATAAATTTATCAAAGAAGAAGACTTGGAAGACGGCACCTGCTACGCCACCACCGACAATAGCGATTGAAATATCACGTGGTGTGTAATGTGCTTTCTCTGAAGTATATAATGAGAATAACGTTTCAAATGACGATAATCCGAAAGCTAAAACAAGTGTCAAAATGATAGGCGTAATAAATACCTTCCAATTGATCTTAGAAAATTCTTCCGTTTCAAACATTTGGAAACCTTCTGTTGTTTCTTTACGTGGGCTATGAATTAATATTAAAGACATAATGAATGCTAGTACCCCTAGGACACCTGCAAAATAGAAAGGTGCTCGATGAGAAAATTCTGCTAAAAATCCTCCAATACCCGGTCCAAGTATAAAACCTGAATTAATAATTGCTGACATATAACCGAAGTTTTTCGCTTTATCTTTAGCGGGTGAAATATCGGCAATCATACCTGTTACACCTGGCATAACCATACCCGCACTGAAACCGCCCAAGATTCTTGAAATAATAAGAATAGAAAAACTATGTCCAACTGCGAATAAGAATTCTGAAATTGCGAATAAACTTAGACCAATACAGATGATTAATTTTTTACCTAATTTGTCTGCAAGCGTACCACCAAATGGAGAAATGAGCATTTGTGATAGCGCAAAGACTGCTACTAAAACACCTAAATCACTACCTTTTAATCCTAAATCTTTTAAATATACTGGCAATACTGGAATAACGAGTCCAATTCCCACAAAGATTAAGAAAATATTAAAGTAGAGTGTAAATAATTGTTTTTTCATGGTCACACCTCTTTTCATTAATTGAGAGATTAATAACAAAGGTCTAGGGAATAACGACAGAAATCTCATGTATTTTCGAAGATTTCATGGTCCCTTAGTAATGTTAATTAGAGTTGAAGATAGTAAGGATTTAATACATCTTCATCATACAATATCGTGACATTGTATACTATTTCTTCTCTATATTACAATAGTAAATTTTAAATACTAAGCAATTAAACTTAATGCTTTGGCGGTAATTGTTTGTAATATACCCAAGTTAAAATGATATTTTCTTCTTTTAAAATTCATTTTGTGAATCTTATTCATTTTAGTTTTAAAATATATAGTTAAATTATTTGATTACCATCTTGTGAACGTTTATTATTAAAAATTGACTAACTAAAATGAGCCTTATAATTAATAACCTAAGAAAGTAGTGTATAACATGACCGCGCGTTATATTGCGAGAATATATTTTATTATCCTTTTTATAATTTCATTATTTGAAACACGGGTCTTTAATTTTATGAGTTTAAATCTTTTCCTAGCTTACGTGCCTTTTGAATTGTGTTTACTTTTACGATTATTTAGACCTAGAAAAACGTTTGAGTGGCCGTTATTTATTGTGTTTAGTTTGATTTTTATCTTATTAGTACCCAATACATTCTATATGTTGACGGATTTAATTCATTTAAATCAATTTACATTTGATTTTTATATGCGACTCAATATAATGGAATGGATTTATTTCACATATTTATTACTTGGCGTCTTTTTAGCTATTTATTGTATGATCCTTATTTACATCGAATTATTACATTTCACTTCGAAAATGTGGTTTAATCGTTCATTAATTATTATTCTTATGTTTTTAAATGGTTTAGGCATTTATATGGGACGCTTTTTAAGATTCCATACCATCCACTTAATTACTGAACCATTCAAGATTGTTCACCAAGTGATTTCATCGTTGAATACACACACGATTACGTTTGTTTTACTGATGGTTCTATTACAAGCTGTCATCATTGTCTTTGTGAAAGGAGTGCGCGTTGCAAAATGATGTTAAATATTCTAATGCTTTTGATTATAATCCTAGCTTTGCAACTGATTATCGGTCATTTCTTTCATGTGATTGGCTTTAAGCTATCACACAGTATTATTCTGACATTATTGCCACTTGGGATTGGACTATTCCTTATACAAGTCTTTTACTACGAACGTCGTTACCCTAATTGGAACGTTCCATTAAATGTTAAATTCAAATTAAAATATATGTATATCATTACTTTCTTCGAATATATAGCCGTATATATTTGTCTATTTGTTTTTAAATAGCCTAACAGATAAGATTCGTATAAAGAAATAAAGCTCGAGCAGTTTGGAACACTTCATAATGAAGGTTCTAAGCTACTCGAGCTTTGAATATAATTAAATACTTTTAAACGTCTCCATCACATATTCTCTAGCATTTTTATGATCCACGATAGGTTGAGGATAATCTGTTCCTAACTTTACCCCTTCTTCTTCAAGTTGAGCTTTATTTTTAAGTGGATCATGTATCAATTTAGCCGAAATATCATCAAAGAGAGGGATAAACTTCTTAATATATAAAGCATCTTTATCAAAACGCTCACTTTGACGAATTGGATTAAACATTCTAAAGTACGGGACTGCATCTGTACCCGTTGAAGCCGACCATTGCCAGCCGTGGACATTCGATGCAGAATCAAAATCGATTAATTTCTTTCTAAAATAATCTTCTCCCCATGTCCAATCTATAAATAAATCTTTTGTTAAAAATTGAGACACTACCATTCTCATACGGTTATGCATAAAACCCGTATTATTTAATTCTGCCATAGCTGCATCTACTAATGGAAAGCCTGTTTGTTCTTCACACCAATGTTGGAAGTTTTTATTATCATTAGACCACTTAATTTGACGATACTTTTCATTAAAAGCTTCGTGCGCCGTGTTAGGATATTGCGTCATTAAGACGTAATAAAATTCTCGGAACATCAACTCTCTAATAAACTTTTCAATATTACTTTCATCTTCTTCATAACTTTCTAAAAGCTGAGCTATAATTTGGTTAATATCAATTAGGCCATAAGCTAAAACGATGCTAAGTTGACTTGTTAATACTTCTGGTAAATATTCACGATTAGTATCATACTTTTGAATGTCGTTCTCTAAATATTCATTCCAGTTTTTTATCGCTTGGCTTTCTGACAATCCTTCTTGTGCAACCTCTTTATCTAAAGTCTGTTGAGACTTAACGGCAATCTTCGCAATATCTTTTAATTTATAATCGTATGAAGAATGTTGACGTAGTTTAGAACGATGCGCTTTATAAAAACTAGTGAATACTTTATAAGGTTCACCTTGCTTATTCATTGTCGAACTAGGTTTGAAATAATGATTCGCTCGCAACGTAGTCACAGTGACATCATACTTTTCAAACGCCTTCTTCAAATGACGTATATCATAAGCTTCTTGATGATAGCTCATAATATCGCCTGCTACCACAACTTCAGATATGCCTTTATCCTTAGAAAAGTCTCCTAGCTGACTATAATCTATTAAAAATGGTTCAATATCATGTTTGTGTAGTTCTTTTAAAAACTTATCTAACGTTCCATAATAATAACGTTCTTTTAATTCTGTACCATCTTCTTCAAATAGTTCTTGTGGAATAATAAGATAACATTTATCAATATCCTCTTGTTGTTGACTTATATATTCAAATAACGGGTTATTATTCACCCGAAATACTCGATTAAGGATTACACCAATATTCATTGTTTCACTCCTGAGACTAAAGTTCATATACTTTACCTTTTTTCCCGAAAAGTAATAATGTTTAATGAACAAAAAAGAACGGCGACAGAAATCTTATGTAATTCCCAAGATTTCGTCGTGCCGTCCCACGATATTGACTGAAAGTGAAGATAGTATAGTTTCATGGCCTAGCTTCGTCTATTTAGTCTTATACTAGTTTGATTATTAAATGATTAAACCTAATGTTTCACGATTAAGTCCGAATACATATAATAAAATAAAGAATATGATAGCACTTAATACGGTTAAAATAAGCGTTAAGATTAATGTTCGTTTGAAACGATTCACGAATGCTACAAAGAGCATTCCTAGATTATAAGCGAAGAACAGACCAAATAATGCCATAGAAATTTTTATATTTGTAAAGAAAATATTTATCAATAATATAATGACCGCAAAAATGACATATGGAATGGTGATCCATTTAAATTCAAATCGAATTTGCTTCGTACGTTTATCTTCATTATTCATGCGCAAACCCTCCTACTATTATTATAAAATATCACACTCACATATTAGATATGTGACAAAGTCCTGAACTATCTAATCATATCATTACTTGTTTTAAGTGAATTGAATCATCTCCAACTGATTACGTAAACGTGCTGTATCGAGTTCCTCACCGATTAACACAATCGTTAAGGGCACATCTTTATTTATAATGCCATAATCCGGTAACCCCATAGCATACTGAAATTCATAAATTGCTTCAGGGAGATCTCTAAATTTCACAAAGCCTTTCAAACGTAGAACATTGTCCGGCAAGCGCATGATAAACTGATAAAACAACTGACGGTCTATAGGCGAAGTAAACGTATATTGCATAGATTGGATTCCATGATGATGGGCATGTGGATGATGACCATCAACTGCTTTTGAATCATGATATTCTTGTAATTGTGCAATATCTATTTGACTATATGTCGTAGCTATTCTTAGCGCATTCGGATTAAGGTTTCTCAACTCATCATGCATGTTCTGAAGACTTGCATCGTCAATTAAATCCACTTTATTAATGATCATTGCATCACTATATTTTAGTTGCTCTTCCATTAAATGTGAAGTTGAGTGACTATAGTCTTCTTTTTTTGAAAATTGCTGTGCATCTACAATTCCAATAATCTGTGGCACTTCCACTTGTTTGACTACTGTTGGGTCTTGGCAAGCAGCAAATATTTCAAGCGGATGTGCAATACCTGTAGCTTCTATAATGATATGAGTCGTCTCACCTTGTGTTGTCATCGCCTTTAATTGTTGGACTAAATCTTCATTTAAATCGCAACATACACAACCATTAACAAGGGATTTTATAGAAACATTCTCTCCTATTACTAAACTATCTACATCAAAATTTCCAAATTCGTTCATTACAATTTTTATTTTCTCATCTTTTTTTAATAATTGGTCTATATAATGTTTGAGAAATGTAGTCTTACCACTTCCTAGAAAGCCAGTTATAATTGTAATAGATATTTTTTCATTTTTATTATTAATCACATTAAATTCTCTTTTCTTTTTTAAAATTATATGAATTTGATAATATATCTATATATTTTAGATTATACTTGATTAAAATTGAATTTTCTTCTAAAATTTAAGCATACTTTAATTTTAGTATGGCATTAAAACGAAGTGTGTTGCAATGTATATTTTATGCAACATAGACGAAATTTAATCCGATATATATAGAGAGACGGATAGAATGTCTGGAGGAGAACTTTAATGTCTGAACAACATAATTTGAAAGAGCAACTATGCTTTAGTTTGTACAATGCTCAAAGACAGGTTAATCGCTATTATTCAAACAAAGTCTTTAAAAAGTATAACCTTACTTATCCACAATTTTTAGTGTTAAGTATCTTATGGAATGAATCTCCTGTAAATGTCAAAAAGGTTGTAACAGAACTAGCATTAGATACTGGAACAGTATCACCTTTATTAAAAAGAATGGAACAAGTTGATTTAATCAAACGTGAACGTTCTGAAGTAGATCAACGTGAAGTATTTATTCATCTCACTGAAAAAAGTGAAAAAATTAAACCTGAATTAAGCACAGCATCACAAAAAGTTGCTACCGCTTCTTCGTTAAGTAATGACGAAGTGCATGAGCTCAATCGTCTATTAGGTAAAGTCATCAACGCTTTTACGCAATCTAAGTAGAATGACATGCTAATACTAAGCCAATTAAAGTTATTTACTTCAAATCAATTGTTATACATTTACCAGTAACGAAAAGCCTGAGTTATCTTTCCAACGAAGATATCTCAGGCTTTTTGTTTGAGTTATGATTTAACTGTTTGAGTCTTATCATTATTTCTCAAAATACGACTTAAATAGCTATCACGCTTACATAATGCATTATAGCTTCCTTGCTCAACGATTTCACCATCCATCATCACAACAATAGTATCGAATTGTGGCAATAATTGTAAATCATGGGTCGCTACAACAAGCGTGTCAGCATGCGCTTGAATTAACTTCATAATATTTTGCGTATTCTCCTCGTCTAAAGCGGTCGTTGGTTCATCTAATAGCCAAACATTCGCTTCTTTAAGGAATAGACGCGCTAGCGCAAGACGTTGCACCTCTCCGCCAGACAACCTGCTACCATCGATTGAGATATGTTGCTCGATATCTAAATGGTCAAGATTCAAGCTTTCTAATACATTGATGAGTGTTTCGTCTTGTTGCTCTGAAAATAAATTATAACGAATCGTTCCATCAAACAGTTGTTGTGTTTGTAATAATGCATTCATTGCACTATAACGCTCATCTTCGATAATATAGCTGACTTGTTGTCCGTTAAATAATACTTCCCCTTTTTCAATGTCATATAAGCCACTCATTATTTGTAAAAGTGAACTTTTACCAGATCCAGAGGGCCCTATAATAGCGACTTTCTCCCCTTGATGAATAGTCAGATTAATATTTTTCAAAACAGGAAGTTCTTGATTTAAGTAACTGAAATTCATATTCTCAATTTCAAAGACATTTTTTTGAGAAGGCATAAGATGTTCGTTATCTTCTACTACCGGATAATCAAGAATTTCATTTAAATCTGACAGGGCTTCGTCGGTGTCCGCTTTATAATACGCGACATTACTCATAGACACTGCTTGTTCAAATAATGTTAGCATCATTAGTACTATACTTGTTAAATAGACCACATTTAGTTGGCCATTTTCAACTTGCATAACACCAAGTGCTAAGCTTGCAAATAGTGCAATCATAGCAATTACATTTAAAATATAATCGTACATTGTTAAAAAACGTGTTTCTTTCGCTTGCGATTCATCATACTGGCGCAATGATGTTAAAACATCTTGATAATAGTCTTCACTTTGATTAAAACGCGTTAATTCTTCATAGCCTTCTTTGTAATCATAGAATTGCGTTAACAATTGTCGCTGTTCTGAGGCTACCTGACGTTTAAGTTTATAAGCACGTCGTGCACTAAGCCAAGGTACAAGCCATAAAGAACAGAGCATACTTACGACGATAATTATCGCATGTGCAACGCTAAAATAAATTAACGTTATTGCAGCTATGAGTGCAGTAAACCCTATGACGACAGGAGGATAGTAGACACGTAAATAAATATTCTGTAGTGCTTCAACCTTGTTAATCATTTTAGAGAGTAAGTCACTAGATGAATATTTACGATACACATGTGGAACACGTGGAATAAATCGTTTTAAAAATTGAACTCTCACATCGCGTAACATTGTAAAAGTCGTTCTATGAGATAATAAACGTTCTCCGTATCGTGCGATTGCGCGTAAAAAGCCGAATAACTTCACTGACACCACTAATACCATTAAGGCATATAACGGTGCGCCTAATGCACTTTGAGTCACCATATAGCCACTTAAGAAAAACATGGCTAAAGCTACCAGGCTTCCTCCTATACCTGTTAAGATGGCTAATATCAAGTCTCTATCTGGTCGAAATTTGATATGTGATTTCATGCATCTTCACCATCCTTATCTATACTTACTGAAATCGTTGCATCGTCTTCTACTAGACGTCCCTCTTTAATATATAATCGTCTTGTCGCTTGACGTATCGTTGAATCACGATGTGCAATAATGAGCATGGTCGTATGTTGAAACCGTTGAGCAATCGCTTCTTGAATCACACGTTCTGTTTCAATATCAAGACCCGTCGTCGGTTCATCAAAGATAACGACATCGGGGTTCATTAATAATATACGGGACAATTCAAGACGTCGCATTTGACCCCCAGACATTGTTTCCCCACCTTCACCAATACGTGTATGAATACCATCTTTCAATGACATGACTTTTTCTTTCAAGCCTACCCAATCAAGTACTTGAAGTACCTTGTCATCAGAAACGGTTTTAAACATGGCAATATTATCTTTAATTGTTGCCGCAAAAATATAAGGATGTTGACTGAGCATTCCGACATTCTTTACTTCTGAATTGAAAGTTACCTGACCATTTGTCGGTTCTAATGTCTGAGTTAATAGTTTTGCTAATGTTGTTTTACCGGCACCACTTGGTCCTACAATGGCAATTTTTTCACCTTGTCTTATGCTTAATGACAAGTTCTGAATAGCAAATAAAGATTTCTCGTCATATTGAAACGCGACGTCGGTCATTTCAATTTGGTTGCTTTGAGTAGGTACAATTTCTGGTGTGTGATTGGGAGCTTCATTTTCAGTATTTAAAAATCCAAAAACGATATCACTGGAACCTTCACTTTGTTTACCAGTATGAAATGCTTGCCCTAAATCTTTGATAGCATTATAGAATTCGGGCGCTAAGATAATCGCAATAGCTGCTGTTCTAAAATCAATATGATGAAAAACAACAAGACTAAGTGCTGCTTCTAAAGCGACTAACCCGATTCCGAGCATACTAATAAATTCAAGCATGAGCCCTGAGAGAAATGCACTTTTCAAAATACGCATCGTTAGATCTCTAAAACGCGTACTATCTTCGTAGATAAGTGTTTCTGCTTGATGGGTACGTCTAAATAATTTCAAAGTAATTAGTCCTTTGGCTACGTTTAGAAATCGCTGACTGAATTGATTTAGATAGTTCATTTGTTCTTTTGATTCATCACGTGTTTTTAAGCCAAAAATAATATAAAAGAGAGGTATAAATGGTGCTGTCACCATCATAATGAGTGCTGTATTTAAGTGAATAAAGCACATAGCGATGATAATCATTAAAGGTATCATCATAGATTTGAAAACTTGCGGTAAATAACTTTTGAAAAATGGTGCCAAACCATCAATGGCCTCAGTTAAAATATTAATTTGAGTGCCAATTGGAGCTGATGAGTGTTTAAGTACGACCTGTTTACGTAGCTGATGTTTCACTTTCATAGCTAAGTGATCTCCAAGTCGTAAATTGAACATATTGAATGTTACTCGTGCTATTAGTACGATGAAAATAACGAGTAATAAAGAAAAAATATTTGTAGTGTTATGATAGAGTACACGATTTAAAAATTCTGCGATACTCACATTTTGCACTACGACGCTTATTGCTAAAAGAAAGCTGGTTATTCCCATTAATACTGGAAAAGATTTATATTTAAAGACTAAATTCATTAGTTTTTTCACTTTAACTTCACCTAGTTTTCTATTATAAGAGCTTATTATTGTTTTGGCATTTAATACCTTTTGAAAATTAGTGACAATATAATGGCAATAAAATTTTAAATATAGATTTTTGAATTAATAGTTTTTTATAATCGTACATGATTTTGCCATTCTTCTTTATAATCATTAGCAAAGTCGCAATTTAATGTGATATTATAGTAAAGTGAATTTTGACAACAATCTATTTTTTAAAACTATAAAATTAATTTTTAAATAAAAGAAAGAGGTTTCTTATGATTATTATTGAGTTTATCAAGGGGCTTATTCTAGGTGTCGTTGAAGGCTTAACTGAGTTTGCTCCGGTATCTTCTACTGGCCATATGATTCTAGTTGATAACATGTGGTTGAAATCAACAGAATTTTTAGGTCCCCATTCCGCTTTTACTTTTAAAGTCGTCATCCAATTAGGTTCAGTCTTTGCAGCCGCATGGGTCTTCCGTGAACGTTATTTCGAAATGTTACATATTGGAAAATATAGACATGCTTCGATTAATGAAGAGTTTCGTTCTAAACCACGTCGTTTGAATTTATTACATGTGTTAGTAGGTATGATTCCAGCAGGTATTTTAGGTGTCTTATTCGATGATTTTATTGAAGAACATTTATTCAGTGTACCTACTGTTATGATTGGATTATTCCTTGGTGCAATTTATATGATTATTGCTGATAAATATAGTGAAAAGGTTCGCAATCCTCAAAATGTAGACCAACTTAGCTATGTTCAAGCCTTTGTAATTGGGATTTCTCAAGCCGTAGCAATGTGGCCTGGATTTAGTAGATCTGGTTCAACTATTTCAACAGGTGTCTTAATGAAGTTAGATCACAAATCAGCTTCAGATTTCACTTTCATTATGGCCGTACCTATTATGTTAGCAGCGAGTGCATTATCATTAGTTAAAAACTACCAATATATTGAACTTGCACATCTACCATTCTATTTAATCGGATTTTTAGCAGCATTTATTGTTGGTTTAATCGCGATTAAGACATTCTTACATTTAATTAACAGAGTTAAATTAGTTCCGTTTGCGATTTATCGTATTGTATTAGTAATCATTATTGCTATTCTTTACTTTGGCTTCGGTATCGGTAAAGGAATTTAATTTTTCTAAGTACGTGTGAAATCTATATTTAATAATGATAAGCTTGAAGATGAATTTCAATTTAGAAATAATCTTCAAGCTTATTTTTATATCTTTACTGTATAGTCGGTGATTTTCACATTAAAATACAGGACACACTTATGTTATTAAGTGGTCAATGATATGAGTATTATAGCTAGTGAAACCGTTTAGTTTCATGTATCATAGGGTATTGAAGAGAATAATAAATCTAATGGAGGCAACGCGTATGGACAAAAAGAAGATGATTAAAACAGCGATTAATGTATTACCAATTTTTATTGTGCCACTAGTAGTGGAACGCAAACGTATTAAATCTCATCCTGAGGTTCAAAAAGCAACAAATGCTACTACAAACGCTGGTCATACAATTGCTAATAAAGCTTCAGATGTAAAAGACTATGTTGGCGATAAAAAGCAAGAGTTTGATAATAAACGCGAATTGAAAAAAATCGCTAAAGAAAATGATCCTGAATACATCGAAAAAAAAGGTGAAAAATTAGAGAAGAAAAATCGCAAAGAAGCTGACAAAATGAATAAAAAGCTTCAAAAAAATATTGAACAACGTCACAAAGATGAAGAAAAAGCACGTGAAAAGAACGAAAAAGAGCGTATTAAAGACATGAAAAAAACTCAGAAATATCAAGAACAAGTAGGTTTAACACCTGGTAAACTTGATGAAGATACTGAGAAAAAAGGCGAAAAGCTAGAAAAAGAAAATAAAAAAGAAGTTAACAAATTAGATAAAAAACTTCAAAAAAATATCGAACAACGTCATAAAGACGAAGAAAAAATCCAAAAGCAAAATGAAAAAGCGCGTATTAAAGAAATGAAAAAATACGAGGATTATGAAGCAGATAGCGTTGTTACACAAAATAAATTAGACGACAATAATAAGGCGTAATTTATTATGACAACGGTACTTATTGATGGAGATGCTTGTCCAGTAGTTGATTCAGTAATTGAGCTGACTACTGGGACAGGCATTTTTGTTACGATTTTACGTAGTTTTAGTCACTATTCAAATAAGGTATACCCTGAACATGTTAATACGCTATACATTGATGACGGACCCGATGCCGTCGATTACAAGATTGTTCAGCTCGTTACTAAAGACGATATTGTCATTACACAAGATTATGGTCTAGCTAGTTTATTATTAACTAAAGCTAAGATCGTAATGCATCATAAAGGACATATATACAATCATAGTAATATAGATATGTTACTTCAACAGCGTTATAATAATGCTCAGATTAGGAAACAAGGCGGTCGACACAAAGGGCCTCCCCCTTTTTCAAAGGAAGATAGACATCAATTTAGAATGGCATTTAATCATGTAGTGAATCAACTTAAGGAGGATGATGTGTAATGAAACGTATTGCAGTGTATTGTGGGGCTAGTAAAGGTAAAGATGAGACTTACGTTAAAGAAGCGTATGAATTAGGTAAATATATGGCTGAACAAGGTTATGAACTTATCTTCGGTGCTGGGTCTGTTGGTATAATGGGCGCTATTCAAGACGGCGTGTTAGACCATGGTGGCCACGCTATTGGTGTCATGCCCAAAATGTTAGATGAGAAAGAAATTACAAGCCAAAATGTCAGTGAACTCATCTTAGTCGATTCCATGCATCAACGTAAAGAAAAAATGGCGGACCTTGCTGATGCATTTGTAATCGCGCCAGGTGGTGCCGGTTCACTTGAAGAATTCTTTGAAATGTATAGTTGGGCACAAATTGGTATTCACCAAAAACCAATTGGCGTCTTTAATTTAAATGGTTTCTTTGAACCGCTTCAAAATTTAATCGAGCATATGATTAAAGAAGGGTTTATTGATGAGAAATATAGCGCGCTTGCGCCTCTATATGATACTAAAGAAGAATTAATTGAAGGATTATTTAATTACAAACCACTGGGCGTTCGTACGTACGATTAATTGCTTCCGAGGTCTAACATTTATAATTACAAAAATAAGCCGTGGCATAATAGTCAATCTGAAGAAGTAAGAGAATTTCACCCTTGTCTTCTATTCAGCACTATTGATGCCACGGTTTATTATCTTATAGTGATAAGTCTTTATAGTAACGGACTTGTCTTTTTAACATATGATATTTACTAAGCTCTGGCATTTCAAAGTTGTCATAAAAAGTCATCCCAATTTTTTCCATTACTTTTCTGGAAGGCAAATTATTCTCAGCTGTAAAACTATACACCTCGGTAATGCCTTTCTCTTTGGCATATTTTAACACTGCCGTTGCGCCTTCTGTAGCTAGGCCATTTCCCCATACTTCAGGAATAAGTCGCCAACCAATTTCATAAATAGGCAATTCGTCAAAGGGATATTTACTATCGTCCGGCAAATAATTGACGCCTATATAACCAAGCCATTCTCCAGTTTCTTTTAATTCCACTGCAAATAACCCTATTTTCTCTTTTTTAAGAATATCGTCCATCTTATGCATATCCAATTCAGAGCGACGATAGCTTAACAAGCTTGGAAAATAGCGTCTTACTTGTTGGTTAGCATTCATTTTTTGAAATGGCAATAAGTCAGTTGCCTCCCAATCTCGTAACTTTAATCTTTCAGTTTCAATGTAAACTACCATAATCAACACTCCATTGCAGAGAAAATACAATTAATAAAAAAGTGCGATATGGGTACTGTTCCATAACACACTTAATTTATAATTAATTTTAATTAATATGTTTTATTAAGCTTTAGAAATGTAACTTACAAGTTTAATATGGACAGGTATTTCTTTTAAACGATTGCGTTGATCCTTTGGTGCAACAACAGTAGCATCCACAAAATCATTGCGGTGATTAAGTTTGAATGTTGCGACAAACGTATCTGTATCTGATTCGAAATTTGGTAAATGTGCTACAACACGTTTAATTTCTCCTGTTGAATCTACAATTGTACGTCCAGTGATGTTTTCAATTTCGCGACCTAATTCTGGTAAGGTCATTTCACGACCTTCTAAAATATGAAAATCTTGTTCATGCATATCTCATCTCTCCAATACATTAGTTATGTTTTTTAAATCATCAAATATTAAAACTATTCTAGCTTATATATTCTTAAAATATATAACCGTATCGAGGTTGGGACAAAAGTGTTTAGGATTTGAGCAGAACCGAACGATGAGCAAAATTGTTCTTCAAATTTTGTCGAATTGTGACGGTATCTGCCGAGAATCCTACTTTTGGGACACCGTTTATCGGTTTTCCAGAGCACAAATGATTAATGTCTTAGTCTCAAGTTTTACCCTTCACATCCTCTAGTCAAACTTAATCGCCTATTAATATTAGGTGTTGGACACAATTTATCGTTTTCCGAGAACACAAAACATTAAATCTTCAGCTTCACTTATTCATTACTACTTTGCGTTCCTTCATCAGAACTACTTTGTTCGCTAGAAGTGTTAGCGTCTTCAGTTTCACTTGAATTATTCTCAGTAGAACTGTTTTCAGTAGAGTTTGCAGATTGGGTCGTAGTCTCATTTGAGTCAGAAGAGTTAGCGTTACTATTAGCATTCATACTTTTCGAATCACTATTTGACTGGTCATCAGACGACATACTACTTTCAGATGAACTAGCATCGCTTGTATCGTCGGAAGATTCATCCGAACTATCATTACTCTCTTTATCCTCATCATCTGAACTTGCTTTAGACGACTCATAGGCTACCGATTCATCAACCTCTTTTTGTAGTTTTTCACGTTGATCATTCAATTTTTCTTTTTGTTTTTCTAAATCTTTCTTTTGACTTTTCAAATCATCATTTTCTTTTTGTAATTGCTTAATGTCCTTTTCCAATGATGCTCTTTCATCACTTTTACCACATGCTGACAACATAATCGTAGCAGACAGTAAAAGTACCAACCATTTTTTCATGCTTTTCTCCTTTAAATACAAGTCAATATAACTTATTTTAACATGAAATTGCCGTCTAATCATTTATTCACCCACTGTCCCTAGCAAGTTTTCACACATTTATTATTGAACTAATATAATCGCAACTCTATTTTTCTTATTTTTTGAAAAGAAGTATCGCTGCATTCAATATCGCGAAGAAGGAGTAAAATATTATGTCTATATTTAAATATCGTTGAACTCCTTTTCAATATTATAATCTCAACTTATCTATGATATGATTATTCATAATTCACATATATTAACCTACTATTTTAAAAAATAAAAAGTTTTAGACGTTGAGGAGTTTAGCGAATGAAATCCACTGCAAAATTAACACGTGAAAATAACGTGAAATCATTGCGCCTAAATAATACAGATAGAGAGATTTTCGAAAATTACATCACCTATGTACGAGCTGATTTACGTGTAAATCCTCATGACAGTGAATTAATGCTAAGTCGCATACTAAAGAGGCTATTAGCGGCTGAAGACGAAGGAACATTGGCGTTAGAATTCTTTGAACATAATCCCAGAGCACACGCTGAAAAAGAAATTAAATCTTTACCGAATGAAACGTTCCAAAATATAATTAAATATATTTGTAGAAATTTTATCTTCCTTATCGGTATATTTTGCTTTTTTAAAGGGTTTATTGGTTTCTTTATTGGTGGGAATAATAACGAGGTTTATTTATATACCTTCCCACTTATCGTTATTGCAGGATTGTTTATTATCTTCTTATTTATCTTAGTTATTTTTAAGACCGTTCAACTTCAAAGTTTTAACAATTCTCATTGGGTATGGTGGTTCAATTATTGCATCATTGCACTTTTATTAGTAGCACTTTTCTATGTATTTTTCATACCACAATCATTTTTAGCTTTTGGGCCATTTATATTAATCAGTAATTGGTCATTTATTATACTATCTTTAATTATTACGCCTATCGCATTTTATATTGAACATCATTTTGGAAATAAAAACTCAAACACAGTACTATAATTTTCAATCAAAATAGGAGCGAAACTGAAATGTCGTGTGTTTCACGGATTTCCAGTCTCGCTCCTCGTTATATTGGTTCTATACTAAATTGAACTGATGAAAATCAGCTCAATTTTTTTATGTCTTTAAGAATATAAAAATGGCGCAAATATCTCTATAATTGTAAGTGCCTAAACCAACAATAAGGAGAGATATTGCGCCTATAAATGATTGTATATCAAAAATACTTGGAATTAAAGATGTTATATTTATTTAACTAAAAACACATCAATAAAGAACCAAATTACCATTATAATCATGATAAGCGCTTGGGCCACTGTACTGGCTAAGAAAGCCATGACTGATCCTAAGCTTGCTTTTAATGCTTTTCCAAAATTAAAATCTTGTATCAATTCAACAATTAAGACAGCTAAGAAAGGCACGATGATAATACCGAATGGTGGGAATACAAAGCACCCAATAATAACTCCGATAAGTGCTGCATATTCACCTAGTTTCGAGCCTCCAAAGCGATTGACAAAGTATTTATTCATTAAAAAGTCTGATACTAGAATAAATACTGTAAAGAGTACCATGGCTACGTAAAATATCCATGACAAGCCTTGGTCACTAAATCCAAATTGATAGATTAAAAATCCTACCCATAGTACTAACACTGAAGGAATAATCGGCTTAATTAATCCAACAAATGCCAGAATAAACGCTAAAATAATTAATATCCATAAAATCGTTGCCATTATTTCACACTCACATTCTCTTTAGTATATTTTTGTTCTTTCGTAAAGAATATTAAGATCATGCCTAGGAAAATAGATGATGCTGAAACGTAAAAGACATTTTCCAAGCCAACCCAATGACTCATAGCCCCACCTAATAAATTTCCTAACAGTTGTCCAATAACCATTGCGTTCGCGAATAATGTGGAAGCATAACCCGGGAAATCAGGTAAAATGTCTTGAAAGTAACTAATCCCTAATCCTAAAAGAATGGCTAAGAAGAGTGCTAAAAAGATTTGGCCAACCATCATCATATAAATATTCTCAAAAAATCCGATACTAAAGTAAAATGTTCCGCCACTAATCGCACCAATAATTAATAATGTGCGTGTTTCAAGTTTAGACGCTAGAACGCCTAAAATAACCATAAATGGCACTTCTAAACCAGCACATAGACTCGCTAATGTTCCGACATAACCTTTTTGTTCTTTTAAATAATCAGTCACGAATAATGGCATATTCATCGTATACATCCATTGGCCAATATGTAATAAAATAAAGGCAATAAAAGGCACAAATAATGTTTTATCTTTAAACATATTCGGTGCAGTTTTCTCGATATTGGTAGTGCCACTTACATGTTCAGTTGGCGCTAAATTCAAATCTTTATAGAAAAAGATTTGTAGTATTAATGTGAATAGTAAGATGCTTACTGTGCCTCCGAATAAACCAGCGTATCCTAGAAATTGAATTAAATAGGCGCCGATTAATGGACCAAATAGAAAGCCAAATGAAAACATTGAACGTAAGACGGTATTAGCGAACTTCGCATTATCTTTAGAGGAAGATACATTGATAGATTCTCGTGCAGATGCATATAGTTGAGGCATTGCCGGCGCAAATAGTCCTTGGAAGATTGCATAGACAATGATAAACAACCATATATGATGGATATAAAAATAAATTGAGAAACTGATAGCACCCATTAATAAAGCGCTAATAATTAAGAATTTCCTGTTAATATTATACGTATCTGAAAATCGGGCTACAATTGAATTGACAGTAAATTGACTTACCGCAGCTAAAGCGAGTAGGATACCAAATTCATTCGTCGACATCCCTAATTCTTTTGTCGCAAATAATACGAAGTAAGGTACGGTAATGGCAATACCCATCCCTAGAAGCATCATATTAACAACAAACAATTTATAGTTTTTAATTTGTAATAGTGCTAAAAACATAATTTCTACCTCTATTCCAGACTTTAAACAAACGTTATTACGTTTCATTATCTTGTGCATTACTGAGAAGATGGAGGCGAGTGTAGCATTTCTCCATCTATCTGATAAAATTGAGCATGAGCGTCACAAATGATTCAACTTGTGGTAGTTGTAACATACTACCGTCATAACTCATATAAGTTGAACGTATTAGAGGTTGTGAATCAATATTTACCTTTTCAAATTCAAACATATTCTTATCTATATTCTTCATCATTATTTCAGGTAGAATAGTTACTCCTACACCACTCACTAACATTTCTTTGCAGGTAGCAACTTGGTCAACTGTAATGGTGGCATGATAATCTTGGCCAAAGTTTTCGTTATACCATTCTTTAATCTGACTAATATATATAGGATCAGCTTGAAATTCTATAAATGGTAATTGCGCAACCTCATCTTTCTTTTCTTTCGGAAAAATAAAATAATGATCATCATCAAATAAATGAGTATTCGTTAAATTCATTACTTTATTACCTCGCGTAATCATCACATGATAATCTCGATGATTAGCTTTAATTTGTTCCGTCGAGCCAACTTGTACTTGAATTTCAACATTTGGAAACTGAGAATTATATAAACTAAGCACCTCAGGTAATAAGGTCTGTCCAATCAGTGACGAACAACCAATTGAAATCGTTCCATTCACTTCTCCAATATGTGCTTGCATTTTATCGAAAAATAATCGCTCACGTTTTAACATATCACGTGCATGTTCAATAATCATAACGCCCTCAGTCGTAGTGATTAATTGCTTTTTTGTACGAATAAATATATCTACGCCAAATGAGTTTTCAATAGCTTTTAAACGTTGTGTTACAGCAGGCTGAGAAATATATAGAACCTCTGCTGCTTTACGTAATGTTTTAGTTTCATCTAATGTAATTAACAATTGATAATCTTCAATTTTCATAGCGTTCCCCCTACTTATGTTTATCCATGAACGTGGCTATGAGCGATAAATTTCAATTCAGAAACTTTAATCTTACGTTCGTGAAGCCTATTTTTGATTCGCTTTCTTACTTTTTTTCTCTATTGTCATATAAAACTAAGTGTAAAAACATATTTATTTTGTATGGGAACTATGATGTTTAATATGTTCTTTATATGTTTTATGATTTTTCGGTTTCTTCAACTTACTAATCATCTTGTTATAGCAGTGCATAATACGATGATGAACATCCTCGAAATTTTCATTAATTTCTATCATTAATTGATGCGCTATAATATATGCTTCATGATATTGTTTCTGAGTGATTTGCCCATTTTGCAATGCAAGTTCTAAATCTTGTTCATCTACTAATTCATATTCACCCGTGGAGGGTAAAACTAGAACATCTAAAAATAAATCTAAAGTTCTAGCGTTCCCCTTTTGAATAATATTTTTTATATTAATATCGAAATAATATTCCAATGGATTACCTTTATCATCAAACATTGCAGTAATACTATAGCGTTTCTTTTCTGGCAAAATCTGTAACCATTGATAATTGTCATTAGCAACAATTATGTTCTGGCCAACCACCGTCACCTCTAGAGGCTCACGGACCTTCTTCATCGTGACCAATCCAATAATACCCTTGAATCTATTATTATTTACCTTAACTTCTATGTAATCACGTTCTATAAGGCGACGCCAGTGACGTTTATCTATATATTTAATTTTCATAAAGCCACCAACTCCTTGTAATTATTATATTAAACTGACCTATTGATGTCATCTTTAGTCATTCCTATTTGAAATACGCACGTAAAATCTTTTAAATTTTCATATTTATTTTACTACATCTCTACAAATTTTAGGGAATATTGATAAAAATACTCGTATTTAATAGGTAAATTCTTTTTTATCTTAACTTTTAGAAAAACACCTAAATTAAAAAAAGGCTAGATAAAGCTATAAAGAAAAAGCTACATAAAGCCTTGAAGTCATGAAAGTAACCACCAGGCTGTATGTAGCTTTATCTGGACTGCATATTATTGTTTATTTTTAAGCGCATAACGCTGAATAATCTCTTTATGTTGAGGATACTCATCGAGTAGTTCTTGTTGGCTAAACAACTCAAAGTGATTGAAGTCGAATGCTGGTTGACACATACATCCTACCAAACTGTATCCTTCTGTCTCTATTAGACTAGAGGCAAAGATTGTACCTTTAGGCACGATACACTGCATTACATTGCCT
The DNA here is from genome assembly GCF_022690565.1 of Staphylococcus sp. acrmy. Classification (NCBI taxonomy): domain Bacteria; kingdom Bacillati; phylum Bacillota; class Bacilli; order Caryophanales; family Staphylococcaceae; genus Staphylococcus; species Staphylococcus sp. acrmy. The sequence goes on from NZ_JALCVE010000005.1 coordinate 192,756, forward strand.
TTTGATATAAAAGGACCTAGATCTACCGATTGATAGTCACCTTGTGGTGTGATCATATGGATTGTTAACGGTACGCCAGCATGATAATACCATATTTCATCAGCATCAATACGATGAAAATGTGAAATGTCACTTGTTTTAAGCATAAAATAAATACTGCTAACGGAACCACGCGATTGGTTAGTAGCATTAGTTCGTATAGTTTCTTTATAGTAGCCTCCTTCAGGATGTGGCGTAAGGTTAAGTTGTTGTACCCAGTACTCTGCACTAAAGTCCATTATTTTAAGTCCACGTTGTGGAAGACATTTTGTACATCTTCAAGGTCTTCAAGCGCATCTACTAATCTTTCAAACGTTGCTTGGTCATCTTCCGATAATTCGATATCTGTTTGAGGTAACATTTCGAATTCAGCAATTTTAAAGTCTTCAACGCCTGATTGACGTAACGCGTCTTGAACTTGGGCAAATTGATCTGGTTCTGCATAAACGATAGTAATATCGCCTTCCTCAGTGACATCTCTAACATCGACATCTTGTTCCATTAGTACTTCTAACACATCGTCAGCTGATTTACCTTCAAAACCAAAGGTAGCGGTGTGATCAAACATATAGGCTACTGAACCTGATACACCCATATTTCCGCCATTTTTACCAAATGCAGCTCTAACATCTGAGGCTGTACGGTTAACATTATTTGTTAAAGCATCAACAATTAACATTGAACCACTTGAACCAAAGCCTTCATAACGTAAGTGGTCGTAATTTTCTTCGCCAGCACCTTTCGCTTTATCAATTGCTCTTTCAATGATGTGGTTAGGTACTGAATAAGTTTTAGCTCTTTCAAGTACTAATCTTAAGGCTTGGTTAGACTCAGGATTAGGTTCACCTGATTTAGCTGCAACATATATTTCTTTACCAAATTTTGCATATATTCTACTTGTATTTTTATCTTTTTGGGCTTTTTTCTCTTTAATGTTGTTCCATTTACGTCCCATAATGTCATCTCACTTTCATACTCAATAATCACTATTATATAGCATTCATAGAACGTTGTCTAAAGTGATAAGCAACGACCATGTATTTCATTTTAAACATAAAAAATACTGACAAAGCATTGCCTCTGTCAGTACTCTCCCAATTAGTACAATTAAATGTTTAAAAATTCTTCAACATCATTAAATAAAGCATCGAATTTTTCGTTATTCGTTTCATCCATATAAATAAAAATTTTACGTTCATCTTCAGTGGAACGAACTTTACTTAATCTCTCTTTTTCTATAAGTCTGCGTATTGATACTAATAATTTAGTTCTACTTAAATCTAACTCGTCTATTGCAATTTTTAAAAATGATTGCATAAGTATTTGATCATCAATCGTATATTTATGAGCTAATTTTAATAAAGCTAAATCATTTAATGTCAACTTATATTGTTTATCTATATATTCTGATAATGCTTTATATTGTTTGTAAAAATCTAATAATTTATTCATCTTGTCATTGTTCAATGCTACTTGCACCTCCAAATATAAGCAGACAACTTACTATCCATTATCCTTTATATTTGAAAGCCTGTCGTTTTCATTTGTTTTGAAGTTTTTGTTAAATTTACTAACAAAGTCAAATATTGTTGCGCAATACTCTTTTCGTCATCATCTTTTTTTGTAAATTTTGATAATATAAAGTGAATTATAATTTAGTTTTATTTTTAGCGGACCTTTTTTAAAGTTATGTTCTCGAATTTTATATGCTGGGTGGGTTAAATCATTCATATTGCGTAAAAATTTCGTAGACCATTGGTATTTTTCTCTAATATCTGGCGAAATAATATGATTAATATTGCCATGATAGTCATCTATCTTTTGAATCTTCACAAGGTATTTATCTTTTAAATCTGCGTTTTTAAAATCTATGTGTGTATCTGTTTGTTCATAATCTACCTCACGCGACTCACTTTCTAATACACGCCAATCATACAGAAATACCGTATAACTGTCCTCGTCATTAACAATAATATAATTATCTTTAATCAATTTTGGCTGTATATTTACTGAAACCAACTGATCTATCATGGTTCCTAAAATAGATTTGAAGCCATTTTCATCAAATAAATACAATGCGTTAAACAAATCGGTGTAATGTTTAAAATTAAAGCTAATGCCATTAAAATACCTAGCTGTTTTTACGATTGTTTCTATTAATAATGGTGCACTATTATTTAAATTGCCATTTTGATTATTTATAAAATTATGATTTTCAAAGTTAAGGAATATTATTTTCTTATTTTCTAAGTCTATTTGCTGTAAGATTTCTCTAATATTCTGATAACGTAATATATTTTTAACTAAAAGACGCTCATTTTTCTCAATTAAGTATGGCATTTTCAATTTAGCATTATCTATATATAAAAACTCGAAATTAATACGTTTAATTTGCGATTCTATCGTTTTAAACAGTACGGGGTCATTTAATAGTTTGCTAATTTCTAGACCGAAAGAAAAACGACTTGTTTTATGTTGAATTTTTAATATGACACGATAGATGGTTTTTAAATCTATTTCATCTAAATCAAATACAAGACCTAGCTCATGTCCACCGTCCACCGGAATGTTATTCGCTTTGAAATGATCCATCACATCTTCATAATTAGATTCTAGAAAATCAACTAATCCTAAATCTTCTAATCTGAAAATTACATTTAAATCATTTTTTATAATGTATTCGAACATAAGTTGACGCTCATAAATGGTGAATTGGTCTTTTATATCACGCATGTCCACTTTTAAATAGTACATAAGTGAAGAATTTTCATGATGTAACGGTCTCGCAAAATCTTGTAAGAATAATAATTTTATTTCTTCTATGGTATTAATTTGTAATACCAAATAGTATGGTTCAACAACTTCTTCTGTCTCCGAATCGACATATATATTATATTCAATTTTTTCTTGGTAATATTGGTGCTTAGAATGTATAAGATGATTGATCTTTTCAAGACTATCGTCTATATGGCTTTCATAGTCCATATCAATATCTTTCTCGTATTTACTACAGGATCGATAATCATTTGGCGTGATGCCAACGTAGCTTTTAAATGTTTTAGAGTAGCTCGACGCATTACTAAATCCTAAGTTTTCACTAATCAAACTAATTGTATAGTCGGTAGTTAACAATTGCTCAAACGAAGTGGCTATTTTAAGCGTATCGACGTATGATTTAAATCCCATATTTAACACTTGATTAAACTGTGCCGACAAATTAGATTTTGATGTAAATAAATGAGATGAAATATCTTTTAAAGTTAATCGTTTATCTATATTTTTATTAATATATTCCAATACATCGCTTAACTCACCATAATATGAAAAATGATACTGATTATTAGCAATACTTTTTTCCATACTGCCCTGTTTACCAATAATATTAACAATATCTCTTATATGTTTTGCATCTTCAGAGACATTAGCATCCTTTAAATGATTAATTGCTAATTGAAGTAACGCCTTTTTTATGGCATTCACTGATTTAAGCAGATTAGTAGAATATTTATAATCGAAGAAATCGAACCCTTCGTCTCTAAACCAGTCGCTAGCAATATAAACCATCAATGTTTTACTATTCTCTTTTATCGAAAAGATATCCGTATTATTGATAATATATATTTCATTTTCAATTGTAATATTTTTGGTAAAGTGCTGAATTTTCAGTTGGCCTTCTATTGGAAAAAGTAAAATAATACCATCTTGACAGCGCGTCATTTTATACTCATGTTTGGTAAGTAAATGAAAATAGGCATTAGACATATATTAACCTCTTTCTATTCATGATAGCCTTTCTTTTAATTGTACTAAATTATCTTCAAGAACATAACTTATATATATTGTTTAAATGTAAATCTACCACAATATTAATTCTAAATCAAAAACACACGTAAGAATATATTAATTTTTTTCTAAATTGGGTATCTACTAATTTTAAAAAAAGATGTTACGATATTGCCTCAATTTTAAATGATTTGTAGGAGTCTCAGTCATTTATAATCAAATGTGCTAGACTGCTTAATTTGGCAATAGTTAGTCGAAATGATCACATACTACAACTTCGATTGTCATTTCTAGTTAAGTTTGCCGGAACAGGACGGTGAAATCTTTCAATGCATACTGGATTTCTGCACCACTCCCTACAAAATCGAAAATGAAAACAATTCGTCAACATCTTAAATTCGTAATAATGGATTATATGTGTTTTTGTTTAGTTTTTAAAGCGATTGGCTAATCGTAAAACGTCTTTAATAATATTAAGCAGGTTAATAAATAAGTTAAAGCCCATTTCCCTAGGCGTAAAACTACCACGCTTCATCCTATTAAAATCATATAACGTGTACATTAAGAATAAAATTAAGCCGATAATAGTAATCGCTGTATGATAAATTGGATTATGAACAAACATTCCAATTAACCCACCAATGATTAAAGCAATAAAAGCTACAAATAAATATTTACCGAGACTTGAGGCATCATTGATTATAAAGTACCCCAATATTCCGAATATAATAAATGCGCCAATTGCTAGTAATACATTTTTATAAAATACATCTGGACCTAAGTTTTGCATATAGGTTGTAAAAGTAGCGTAAGACAATAAGCCTACTATAATGGCATAGATATGTGAAATGACTAGACCGTACTTACGTGCGCGTTTTATAAATAAAGTCGCTAGTATAAGTACGAATAAACCAATTGATAATGGTCGTCTCCATTCCATAGGTAAGTATTGGCCAAAGTAACAACCGATACCAAAGATAATCCAGTAATATGTAAAGAATAACCACACTTTAGCATAAGCGTGAGTACTTTGGCTATGATGACTTTTATTTTTTACTTTTTTATTAGACGCTACGTTTTGCGCCGTATTTGAAGACTGAGACATTTTTGACCCCTCTTTGATTTTCATACTAAATATTTATCTTGATTGTACATTATCTTACTAAAGATTAAAAAGGTTTATTTTATCTACTTTTACAGTACCCAATTATCTTTAAATTATTTATTTTCAAATTAATCCACCTTTTTAAAAGTGTTTATTACAACTATGTTTTTTGCAACTATAAAGCCTGGTGTTGAGCCATTTTGGGACTTTTAATACATAATTAATTTGTCATTTTTCGAGCTGAAATGTTACAAATTTATTTTCTTATAAAATTTATATATTATTTCAATAAGGCTTCACATCATGTGTGCCAATGGTTATAGGACTTTTACATATAATAGGACAAATATTAACAATATTACAAGATAATAACAACGCCCACAGTAGTCTACATTTTTGATAGTATGAATACGTGATATACGAATTAATTTATAAAGGATATATAAAGAGTTTGGAATGATAAATTCTAATTTTTATAAAATAAAAAGTTTCAAGGAGGACATCAAGTTTGAAAAAGTTAGCAGTCGCAGTTTCTGTTGCATCCGGGGCAGTAGCAGTATTCTCGCATCATAACGCTGAAGCATCCACACAACATACGGTAAAATCTGGTGAATCTTTATGGAGTATTGCTAGTAAATACAACACATCAGTAAAAAATATTAAGCAAAGTAATAATTTATCTAATAACGTGATTTTACCTGGCCAAGTACTTACTATTGGGGGCAATAATAGTAATAGTACATCAAATGGAAATTCAACGACAGTAGCTTCATCATCTACTTATACAGTTAAATCTGGTGATTCACTTTATGCTATCGCTAATAAATATGGTGTTTCAGTGAATGCGATTATAAGAACGAATAAGTTATCTGGATATTTAATTTCACCTAACCAACAATTAAAAATTCCAAATAGCTCTACAACGCCTAAAAAGACACTAACTAATCCAAACCCTAACAATGCTACTTCAAACCAAAGTAACGGTTATCAAAGTCCAACTTTTAACCATCAAAATTTATATACTGCTGGTCAATGTACTTGGTATGTGTTTGATCGTCGTGCGAAAGCTGGAAATACAATCAGTACATATTGGTCAGATGCTAAATATTGGGCTGGCAAGGCTGCTGCAGACGGCTATAGTGTTGACCACAGACCAACAGTAGGTGCGATTATGCAATCGACTTCTGGTTATTATGGTCATGTAGCCTATGTTGAACGTGTGAATGCAGATGGTAGTATATTAATTTCAGAAATGAATTATGCTAATGGTCCATATAACACAAATACTCGTACTATTCCTGCATCTGTAGTTTCAAGTTATAATTATATTCATTAATATCAAATCCGATAAAATTAGATTCGTTAAAATTGTGAACGTATAAAACAATATTCAAATAAACAAACCATAAGCCTATCAATAAATTTTTCTACTGAAAAATATTGATAGGCTTATTTTGTATCGTTTTATAGTTTCAGTTAACTACAGTATGAATTACTTAGACAAAAAATGAGGTTGAGACATCAATTGTTTATACGCTAGAAAATCGATAAACGACGTCTCAACCTCATTTTAAATGTTATAAGAAAATATTCATTATTAAATAAATAATTGCTGCTAAAATTGCAGATATAGGTAATGTAATGACCCATGTAATAATCATACGTTGTGCAGTGCTCCATTTAACACCTTTAGCACGGTTAGAAGCCCCTACACCAAGGATTGATGAAGATACAACGTGTGTTGTTGATAATGGGAAGTGTAATGATGACGCTACGAAAATAGTTAACGCTGATGAAATATCAGCTGCCGCACCATTAGCTGGGCGGATTTTCATAATGTTTCCTCCCACTGTTTTGATGATTTTCCAACCACCAATAGCCGTACCTAGACCCATTGCAGTCGCACAAGCAATTTTAACCCAAAGTGCTGGCTCTACATTTGCAGGGTCTTGTATATTAGCCACAATTAAAGCTAACGTAATGATACCCATTGATTTTTGCGCATCATTCGTACCATGTGAGAATGATTGTAATGCTGCAGTAAATACTTGGAAGAATCGGAAATTACGATTTGCTCTAGTAAGGTTTGCATTCTTGAATACAACTTTCACAATTGTGTACATAATAAAACCAACGCAGAATGCAATAATTGGTGAAATGATTAATACAATGATAATTTTAGTGAATCCTTGATAATGTAATACACCGAAACCTTGAGCCATTACTGCTGCACCAGCGATTGAACCAATCAACGCATGGGATGAAGAACTTGGAATCCCATATAACCATGTTAATAGGTTCCAAATTATCGCTGCTAAAATGGCCGCTAGTACTACTGCTAGTCCGTTATCTAATTTAAATGGGTCGACGATATCCTTTGTGATGGTACCGGCAACTCCAGTAAATGTTAAAGCACCGACAAAGTTCATAATCGCTGCTAAGAAGATAGCAGTTCTAGGGGTCAATGCTCGTGTTGACACTGCTGTAGCAATCGCATTGGCTGTATCATGGAAACCATTGATAAAGTCAAAGATTAAAGAAAATATAACGATAGCTATAGTGATGATTAATACGTACTCCATAAATTAAAACTCCCTTAGCTATTTTTCATGATAATCGTTTCGAAATTATTTGCTACAACCTGACATTTATCAGCGATTTCTTCCATACTTTCATAAATATCTTTTATTTTAATTAATGTGATTGGATCAGTTTCGCTATTGAAAATGTGTTTAATTGATTGTCGTAAAATGCCATCACAATTTGTTTCAAACTCTTTAATATTAATTGAGTGAATACGCATGTGAGATAATTTCTTTTCAACTAATAAACCAACAGCTAACTTCATTTCCGCTACTGCTTTTTGGATATTTTCTACGAATTCAGCCATGTACTCATCAGTATATTCAATTGAATACATTTCAAACATTGCAGAAGTTTCTTCCATTGCGTCAAGCACATCATCAATGGCATTACATAATGATAAAATGTCTTCACGCTCAATAGGTGTAATGAATGTTTGATTTAGATCCGTAATAACTTGGTGCATAAGTTCATCACCATGTGACTCATAAGTCTTGATATTGTCAGAATAAGCTTTGAGATCTAAATGCGTATTGAAATCCATTTTCCCGAATTCAACGGCTGCACGGTCCAAGTTGAATACCATTTCTTCTAATTGAACCATGAACTTATCCTTTTTCTTAGTAAACATTATAAAGCCTCCATTATAGCGATTGTTATCAATCACATTGTTAATTTTTTTATTCTTGTAAGACAACTTAAATCAAGAATACATTTACAATAAGAACTTTTCAAAAGCCTATTTTCTGACTATTTGTAAATTTTATGTAAATATAATGTTTTACTGTTTTTTACGTCATACTCCATCATTGAATTTGTCCCTATTTGAAAATATCACAAAATTTACATATCCACAATTGCATTTACAAATTCTTTACAAATACGAAACATTCCTTCAACTTTAGCTTAAATTGAGTGGTTAATCGTCCGTTTTGAATGGTTATAAGCGATGATTGCAAAGATGCTATAAATAACCGTATAAATCGCCATTACCACAAATATTGGCGTTTGATTTGCGAACCCAATGAGCTTCATAAAAACGAGTGAAGCAAAATAGGCATGCAATAGTGCAATAATTAAAGGCAGACCAAAGTTAAATGCGACTTTAAGCATTAACCCTCTTGCCATATCTTTCTGTGTAAATCCTAATTTTCGCAAAATCGAATAACTCTCTAGTTCATCTTCTGTCTCATCTATTTGTTTAATATAAATAATACATCCTGTCGCAATTAAGAACGCTATTCCTAAGAAAGATGTAACAAATAATAGAATTCCAGTTAAACTTGAGGCCTCGCTCACTACTTCGCTTCGTGTTTGTACATCTCCACTAATTCCGCTAACTATTTTTTCTAATTTTGGAATATCCTTGTTATGTTTCAGGTCAAAGCCATATTGAGGCACAATATATTTATTTTTAGCATGTGCTTTCAAATAATTGTATTCTTTATCGCTAAGGACTAACGTTGGTCCTCCCAAATCTATACTCTCTTTAAAGTATATTTTATTTATCACTTTATGCAGTTTTACATTTACATGTGTTTTCTTAGTTCCTATTGCCATAGTGCCATTTTCTCTATGTTTTGCTAAATCATGAATTAAACCTTCTGGAATAATTAAATTTGCTTGTCCTTTTTCCAAAGAAATATTAGGAAAATATTTGTCACTAGTCACTGTAACTGCATAAGGCTGCGCTTGACTCACATCGAATAAATGATCTTTATACACTTTCGAATATACCACTTCTTTAAAATCATATTGGTATGCAATATGATGTCTTCCAAGTTCAAAACCCAGTTCATTAGCAATATTTTCATCTTTCAATGTCACTTCATGAGGAGATTCTAGTAATACTTCATTACTTAAAGAGCCCCGGCTAAGCGCTGCGAAACAAAGAACAGATACAGTAATCGCCGAAATAATTGCCATGACGGTAAGTGAAAATGCATTCTTTCGAATACGAAACATGAGCGATGATGTAAAAATAACATCATTTACAGTCACATTTCCACCTTTAAAGTGTTTGATGATTTTTAGTATGAGAGAAACTGTACTTCTAAAGAAGAAGTACGCACCGATAACAGTTAAAAATAAAATTACAAACGGCAATAAAATATGATCTAACAATTCCATAAATCGCGTTGACAAATAATAACCTGCTAAGATAAATAAAATGCCAAGGATACTTAAAACGACTTCGCCCAATGTAATATTAACTTGGCTTTCTTCTTTCGTATCTTGAAAACTCATCAAACTTTTTATTGAATTTTTATTGAGATAAATCCACGCTTGCACGATGATTAAAATATAAGAAATGATCAAAATAAATAACGTTTGTGCGATGGCTTGAAAACTAAAAATAATAGACACCGAGGTATGAATACCTAATAATTTCAGCACAATCATTAAAAGAATTTTAGACCCTAACACACCAATGATCATGCCTAAAATAGCCGTAATCAAGAATATAAACAATTGTTCTAACATTAACATGTAAATAATGCGCTTTTTATTTAAACCAATCGTTTGTAATAACCCAAACTCATAACTACGCCGTTTAATAAACAACATATTAGTATACATAATAAAGACGATAATAATTATGAATAAAAAATAACTGCCGACCTGCGTACCTTGTTTAATAACCGACATGGATTGATGTAAATGTAGATGATGTACATATTTAATCGTTATAAAGCTATAAAATAAGACGATACTTAAAATTAATGAAAAGATGTAAATCGCGTAATGCGTAATATTTTGTTGGAAATTTTTCCAAATAATGTGACTAAAACTCATACATCATGCCACCTAAAATACTTTGCGCACGCAATATTTCTTTATGAAACACTTGTTTATCATCTTCCCCTTGATATAACTCTGTGAAGATTTGGCCATCTTTTAACATGACCACCCGATCTGAAAAACTTGCCGCAAGAGGATCATGTGTCACCATTACAATTGTCGCATTATACAATTGATTAATTTTTTGAAAACGATGTAACAAGTCTCGCGTATTTTTAGAATCTAATGCTCCTGTGGGTTCATCTGCAAAGATAATCTTTGGATGTGTGATAAAAGCACGGGCAGCTGACGTACGTTGACGTTGGCCTCCTGAAATTTCAGATGGGTACTTATCACTAATATCAAAAATATTGAGCGTTTCTGTAATTCGTTGATAGCGCTCATTCATTTCTTTTTTATTCAATTTTTGTACGGATAAGGGTAATACAATATTTTCTTTTACTGTTAATGTATGAAGTAAATTGTAATCTTGAAAGATAAAGCCGATATCCTTTTTTCTAATTTCCGATAAAGCTTTGTTAGATAATTTTTCTAATTGTTGATCACCTAGGACGACTGACCCATGAGTTAAATAATCGATAGAACTCAATACATTTAGAAACGTTGTTTTGCCTGACCCTGAAGCCCCCATAATAGAGATAAATTCTCCCGCTTCAATGGATAAATCTATCCCTTTTAAGACTTCTTGTTTCATATTTTTAGCACCATATGTTTTGGTTACTTGTTTCGCCTGTAAAATGGTCACGTCATTACTTCACCTCGTCATTCATAATTATTTTCCTCAAATTTGATATCTCACCTTTAATTCACTTTAATTATATAGGTTGTGTTCTATTGAAAAATGAAGATGAAATAACAAATTGCAGGTTTAAAATGACAGTGTTGTCACTTCAGACATACGTTTTAATATTTCATTTTGCTTAGGGAACGTCAAAATAAAAGTAGTGCCTTGACCAACCGTGGAGTCTACTTTTATTTTAATGCCTAGTTGTTTTTTTACACTATCGACTAAATACAAGCCAATCCCAGAAGACGTAGTTTCATTACGGTTGGCTGTTGACGTAAACCCACGTTCAAATATACGAGGTAAATCTTTGTGACTGATGCCTCTTCCTCTATCAGTTATTTCGAGAGCGACATGTCCATCTTGTTCAAAAGAACGAATGCGAATATCCTGACCTTGTGAATACTTCAACGAATTAGATAATATTTGACGAATCATCATGCGACACCATTTCACATCGGTGTAGACAGTTGGATTAATGTCAAAGTTCAAATCATATCCTATACCTTTCGTTTGACTAATATGACGCGTCAATTGAATTTCCTCGATGACAAGTCGCTTTAGTGCTACTTCTTCGAAATACATATCGCGATTTTTAGACTCTAATCGCGTGAGATACAATTGCTTGTCTAACAATTCATTGATACGCGCCCATTCATATAGCAACGCTTTTTTTCGTTTAACGTCCTCTTCTTGATCAATTAGCAATTTCATTGCGGTAACCGGCGTTTTAATATCGTGCACAAATTCGGTTAATGATTGTTCAGACGTTTGAATATGTAATTGTTGCTCAACGACACGTTCTTTTTGACTTGTTAGTTTGCGGTATAGATAATTTACGATTTGTTGTTGAAAAGGATCTTCAGCTAAATCTTTATGTTTAATTTCTTCAATTTCTTTATTGTTGTATAAATGTTGATATAGTTTTACTTCTTTTAGAAAAGCAAAAATTAGAAACAGACATGTTAGACCAAGGTTTAACATGACGATGTAGCTCACACTTTCAATCGAAATATCGTAATCGATATAGGCCATACCTAATAAGATAAGATGTAAAAATACTATCCAAAATATCCAATTACTGCGTGTCTTTAGAAATAACCAAAACCACTTTACATTACTCATGAGCCATATAACCTTTACCTACTTTAGTTTCAATCTGCGTATCCATGTCGATTTCGGATAGCTTTTTACGCAGGCGATTCACGTTAACGGTTAATGTATTATCACTTACAAAAGCCTCATCATCCCACAGTACCGTAATTAATGTGTCACGTGTGACGATTTGATTTTGCTTTTTAATCAACATTTCTAAAATAATCATTTCAGTTTTAGATAAGTAAATAATTGTATCGCCTTTTTGGATACTGTCTTTCGATAAATCAACAAGCGTATCTTGCCAATTGAGTGTGCGCTTTTCTTCTGCACCAAATTCGTAAACGCGACGATAAATCGCTTGTAATTTGGCTATTAGGGCATTGGTATAGAATGGCTTTTGCATATAATCATCTGCACCTAATTCCATACTCATCACTTGGTCCATTGGATTGTCACGGGAGGATAAAAATAGGATAGGCACATTAGAAATTTGTCTAATTTTGCGACACCAATAAAACCCATCATATTTTGGTAATTGTATATCCATAATCACAATTTCAGGCTTAGCTTCTTCAAATTTATCCATTACAGCACTAAAATCATCGACGCCCGTAACATAGAAATCCCAGTGTTCTAATTCTTTCTTCAACTCTTGAAATAATGTTTGATCGTCTTCAACTAATAATATTTGCATGAGTGTATCACCTGCTATTTTGTATATTTCATTTTCTCGCCTGATTGCACACGTCCATTAAAGTGCTTAATACGACAATCAATTTCAAAACCTCTCATTATTAATCCTTGTAGCGGCGCTTGGACGAAATAATAAATAGGCCAAAACAGTCTTGGAATATAATCATATAAATGCACAACAACCAGACGTGTTCCTTTAATATGTCGAAATTCTAATTTACCTTGTTTCTTCAGGTTCGGTTTTATCATTGATCCTCCAACTAAATGAAATGTTATAAAATCTTCAGCATTAGTTACTTTTTTTAAAATTAACAACGGCTTAGATTTCTTACGCGAGTATACGATATAATTATCATTTTCTTTATACGTATGCATAAATGTTCCACGTGTATCATTAATCCAAGTCATAAAGTAGTCGACTAAGTGAGATAACGTCCATTTCCTAGGTAATACCATTTTTAATGCCGTACGTACATCGTCGTACTTTGAAACTTGTAATTCAACATTAATATGAGGACGTTTGATATAGGTTTCCGTCGTTTCAACGGTCACACCATAACTTTCTAAACGTTGAATCGTTTCATTATCAAAACGGCTTCCTTTTACATAAACAATTTTATCTAATCCTTGTTTCATTGCCGCTCTGGCAAAGTTATCTGCAGCAATAAGGTTCAAATCACGCGCTGTAGCTTGTGTTAATTTAGCTGAATGTTTATTTGGATCTAAATAGAAATAGGCGATATCCATGCCTTCCATTCCCGTTACCACGTCTTCATAGTTATAGATATCACGTTTGAGCCAGATAATTCGAGTATCTTCTTTCTTCTTAGAGTGAGGATATTTGGATAATGCATAGACATTTTCATCTTTTTCAAGTGCATTACTTATATATTTACCAATATAACCACTACCACCAGCTAATAAGACATTTGATTTCATGTTAGAAATTGCCCCTTTATCTTTTGAAAATTTATAATTATATGTATCGTTAAGATTTATTGCTATAATGTTATGTAAGGCAATATAGCTTAACATATTGGGAGGAAGCCGCATGGCTCATAATATTCGTGAAATCAGTATAAAAGACGTCGAGAATTTTATTAAACTTTTAAGCAAGATTTATGATGAATCTGACTATACATTATATAATCCTGGTGAATATACACCAAGCATTTCAAGCGTTAGTGACCATCTAGAACATATTATTACGTCTCCAAGAAATACAATTTACGTGGCAGAACAAGATGACCAACTCGTAGCTTATGCTTTTGTCACTACTGAAGATTATGAACGTACACGTCATCAAGCTTTTATCACTATCGGTGTAAAACAACTCTATCAGAAACATGGTATTGGCCTAGCGTTAATCAATGCCGTTGAAGCATGGTCTATTAATCATAATATTAGACGTATCGAAGCTTCGGTTGTTCCTGAAAATGCTCGCGCCGTAGAACTCTTTAAAGGCGCTAATTTTAATATCGAAGGTGAATTAAAAGACAAACTATTCATCAATGGCACTTATTACAGTCAATATGTTATGGCTAAATTACTCATTTAAACTATTCGTTTCGTATTTATTATACTCTAGTCACTATAATATTAAACTATCTTAGCGAGATGTTTAAACAATTATCATCTAAGAAAGTGAAATTCATATACTTATCTTGAAAATAGAGGAATATAGATTACAAAAAGCGTAGAAGAGTTTGGGACATAAATCCCAAAATAATAGCGTAGAGATGATTGAATCACCTCTACGCTTCTCTTTTTATCAATACTTCGTATTGTTTGGCTCGCATTTTCCTAAGGAGAGCGAGACAGGAACCTAATTTAATATGGAGATAATGAAAAGTTTTTATCTGGTTCTGTAGCACCATCGAATGGTGAACGTTGATTTTGTTCCACACCAGATGACGAAGTATTTCGGCTTAGGAATGCTAGTACTCTTTTCATATTTTCTTTAGATTCCGGTTTATCTAGATGAAATTGATATTGATGATGTAAATGATGTGAACCATCATAGAATAAAGTATTAACAGGAACCTCTTCTTCTTTTAACTTACGATAAAATGCAATGTTTTGACTATAGAATGGATCCGCATCGCCTACTGATAAATATGTTGACGGATAATCTTTTGTTACCTGATTAATCGTTGACATTTGAGAAATATCTTTAAAATCCGTTTCCCAATGTGTAGCTCCAGTATAACTATGCATAAACATTTTAATCCTTGGGAATTCTGTAGCTCTTACAGTCTTCATATCATAAAATCCACCAAAGAAAATGGCCCCTTTAAGTTGTGAAGGCATAAATTGCTGTTCAAAATTCATCTCTTGGCGTAATGCTTCGTTGGATTGCATTGCTACATATTGACTTGTAAGCTGCGCACCTGCAGAGTCCCCACCTATAACTACTTGATCTAAATCAATTGGGAAGCGCTCTTTATTATCTTTAATGAATTGGACTGCATCATTTAATTGAATGAGTGGCGTCGGATATTTATTATGTGGCGCTAATGCATAATTGACATTGACCACTACATAACCTTGCTCAGCAATTTGTGCGAGCAACGGATTTTTATATTGTTTATCCC
Source organism: Staphylococcus sp. acrmy (assembly GCF_022690565.1). Classification (NCBI taxonomy): domain Bacteria; kingdom Bacillati; phylum Bacillota; class Bacilli; order Caryophanales; family Staphylococcaceae; genus Staphylococcus; species Staphylococcus sp. acrmy. The sequence continues at coordinate 208,237 of NZ_JALCVE010000005.1, forward strand.
CTGCAACATACCCTCCGCCATGCATCCAAAAGATAACTGGTAATCGAGTCTTACTATTGAAGTCAGAAGGCATAATAATATCTAACTGACTATTCGGAATATGTTTGTTATAAGTAATATTTTGAAATAACTTAACATTAGGATTATTAATTTGTACCTTTTCATGTTGTTGTACGTTTTTTTTATTTTGTTGATAATGACTGTATAAATTCCAGGCGATTAAAGCTCCGACCATAATTATGAATACAAATGTAATTATCGTCCACTTCCGTTGATTATTCATTTCTTGCAGTCCTTTCAACTCTTTATATAATAGATTACTTCTCTTTTTTAAAAAGAAAAGCAATCCGTGACGTTATCACGAATTGCTTTTAAGATTAAAACATTCAATTTAAATTGTAAAGTTTAGTTATTTTAAAACTAGGCAATGTGGTCTTTGTTATCATTTTTACGAACGTAGTACTTAATAAGTACTGCTACAACGATAAATAAGCCAACTACACCCATAATATTATATAAGAAGTTAATTAAGTCTGCGAAACCAACGAAACTTAGGATAAATGCAGCAATCATCATAATAACGATGAAAACATGATATTTTTTACTGTATGTTTCTGTAAAACGTGCAGCAAATGAATAGCATAGACCTAAAATTGTGTTATACATTACCACAAGCATAATGATAGTTAAAACAAGACCAATCCATGGATTAATATCATTTGCAAGTGTGAGCGTTGGAATTTCTGCGTTCTTAATTTTTGGATATTCTGATTGTAATGCAAAGTTGATTAATGCAAGTAAGATAGTATAAACAACGCCACCGAACATTGCGCCTGCACCAGAAACTTTACGTTTAGATGCGTCGCCACCAATGGCAACTACCGTACTGAATCCGACAGCAAATGCTAGTCCACCGTACATTAATCCTCTAACGGCACCCCAGAATATACTTGTTTTTTCTACTGTACTATTAACCTCACTTATTGGAACACTACCTGCAAATAAGTAGTAAACCGCAATAAGTACTACCATAATAATTAAAAATGGTGTAACGATTCCAAGTGCACTAACGATTTTATTAAAATCTAATAATAGTGTTAAGTAAATCACTACTGTCATAATAAGTGCACCTAACCACGTTGGAATTCCAAAACTTTCTTGGAATGTAGAACCCGATCCGGCAATCATAGTTACTGCTATACCGAATAGGAAGAATACAAGTATATAGTCGAAGATTTTACTGAACTTCTCTCCAAATAAATATTGTAACGTTGACTCGTGATTCTTAGCTTTAAAGGCAGTACCGATTTTAGCTACTTGTCGGCCAATAAAGCCAAGGATTAACCCTGAGATTAATACACCTATATATGACCATAGACCATAAGGCGTAAAGAATTGCATTACTTCTTGGCCAGTTGAGAATCCGGCACCAACTACGATGCCGACATAGGCGAAACCAATTTTTACAGCTTCTCTATTTAAACCCATGCGAAAAAATAACCTCCTTAAATTTGACACATTGAGAATTATAACGTACTAAAAATATTATGCAATAGCGTATAAAGGTAGCAACTCAACCTTTATCGGCTGAAAGTACTGAGCTAAATACTATTAGAAAAGATTGAAAAAAATTGAAAAACTATTAAATTTGTTAACAAATTCATAAATGAGTAACTAGTAGTGGGCATAATTGTTAAAGTCTTATAATTAAGAGAAGCTAATTTATAGTAAATGTATAATCAATAAAAAACGATATGAAAACGTAAATGCTGTCTTCATACCGATATGTGTAGCTTAGTATTGGGTTATATGGCGATAATTAATGATTATTGTGAGCCACCATATTGTTGTAGTTCATTAATATCAACGACTACATTATCCATACGTTTCGCCGTTTCTTTTAGTGCGTTTCTAGCGACATGGTTACTTGGGTCTAATTTCAAGATTTGTTTCGCTACTTTAAATGCTTCAGAATCTGAAATAACGGGCTCAGGTATAGCATGTAATAATAACATTTGTAACAAGCTTTTGATTTCTTTTCCATTGGTTAATTGGATGGAAGATTGGGCGTGGTAATATGCAGAATCTATTGCACCTTCCACTTCACTCAATGGATATACTAATAAAAGAAATGCTAAGTCATGTAACTCTGCCGTTTCTTCGAATTTAATCATATATAAGATACATGTATAAAACATCATACTTTCATGTTCATGTGCACATGAAATGTAGGCTTCTTCGAAATCCATAAAATCAGCTTGAGACATTATTTGTCTCACCTGTTCAAATTCGCCACTTAACACATATTGTTCAATGCTTTCTTGCATGACAAGGCTCACCTACTCTCCACCTATTTTGCAATACTACTATTCTATCATAATTAAAGTTAATTTTCATATTATAATAATTTAGTTAAATTCAACTATTTCATTTAAATGCCGTCGATTTAAATGAAGTCTTTTCTACTTCTTTTATAACTTCATCTGTAGAACTACCCACTGATAATTTAACAGCAGCCGTAAAACTTCCTTCTACGATAGGAGCGTTCATTTTCTTAATATTATACGGCCCTTTATATCTTTCAATGGCTAAGTTAATATTCATTTCCGAAGATCCTAAATCGTAAAAACATAAAGCATCCTCTTCCACACTATTAATGAGTCGTTGTACTGCACTAAATGACGTGCCAATCTCCCCATCGACGCCACCGTATGCTAATATATTAACACTACTTGCCATCTTATTCAGTAGTGCTTTAGTCCCATTTGCGATATCTTCACTATGACTAATAATGATAATTGAGGTCACTTATATTCATCTCCAATTCATGCATTAATTTCTTATATCATATTGTTTATCTAGCGTTATATCGTAAATTAAAATATCTGATTTTCTTCTATTTCTTCTCTCTGTCATTCCATTATAAATTAAGTACTATAGATGTGCTAACTTTTGAATAATTTAGCGTTTAAGCCTATTCTTTTTTACTTTTGAAAATTAAAAAAAATACACTTCAAAAAGTTGGATGATTAGCCATTTTCACTAAAAAATAGCTAACGATAACCCAACCTATTGAAATGTACATTAAACTACAAATACTAAACACTTTTAGATTTATACATTAAATAAATAAAATATGTTGCGCCGATAATCGCCACAACAATCCCAGCAGGTATACCAGTTGGTTCAAGAATGATTTTACCAAGTGTATCTGCAAATACTAATAAGAATGCGCCTACTAGTATAGAAATTGGTAAAAAGAGTTGATGTCGTGGTCCCACGATAGACTTAGCGATATGAGGACCCATTAAACCTATAAATGTAATCGAACCTGCTACCGCTACCGCTACTGAAGATAATACTACGGCGATGAAGAAGAGAACAATACGTTCACGCTCAATTTTCACACCTAAACCTTTCGCAATATGCTCGTGTGTATTAACTAAATTCAATACATTCGATTTATACATTAAGAAAGGGAACAGAATAATTATCCATGGCAGAGTAGCAATCACAAAAGCCCATTCATCGCCCCAAATATTACCAGCAAACCACGTTGCGATAAATTCAGATTGGTCTTCATCAAATTTAGACATTAGGGTGATTGAACCACCATATAAAGCTGTTTGCATACCTACACCAATTAACACCATACTTGCTGGCGTAATACCATCTCTTTTATTCATGCTAAATAAAAAGATAATAATTGCAGTTGCCACACCACCAATTACACTAATAATTGGTAGAAGATAAACAAAATTGTCAGGGTCGATTTGACCAACTGATAAGAATAAGGCAATCGCAAAGCCACCACCAGCATTAATACCTAAAATACCTGGTTCGGCGATTGGATTCTTAGTCACACTTTGAATAATCGCACCACTTAAACTTAAAGCTGCACCAGCTAAGATAGTGATTAACATTCGTGGGAAACGAAATTCCATTAAAATTAATTGATCATAGTATTCACCTTGGCCAATCAATGTTTTAAAGAAATGATTTACTGGAATTTTATATTCGCCAGATGCCACGCTCCATGTGCATGCTGCAAATAAGAGTATCGCAAAAATAATAAAGATAATAATTTGTTTGCGTCTCAATTTAGGATGTATCATATTGTGCGGCCTCCTCTTTTAACTAAGTATAAGAAGTAAGGCACACCAATAAATGAAATTACTGCGCCGACTGGAGCTTCACCTAACATTCGCGCTACTGTGTCGGCTACTATCATTAATAAACCGCCTGATAAAGCTGTTAATGGTAATACCTTAGCGTAATCTGTACCGACTAAAAATCGTACGATATGAGGCACCATTAGACCTACGAAGGCAATCTGACCAACCATAGATACGGCCACGCCTGCAAGAATCATTGTTAACACTAGGCTCACACCTCTTATCAGTGTGATATTTTGACCTAAACCTTTAGCTAATGTTTCTCCCAAATTTAGAATCGTTAATTGCTTGCTCATTGTTAAAATAATGATAACTGCAATAATAATGACTGGTCCGCTCCATAGTAATTGTTGCCAAGTTGTTCCTGAAACACCACCTGCACTCCAATATGTAAGTGATTGATTCAATTTAAATGTTAGTGCTATACCTTGGCTAAGTGCCGTTAATAGCGCACTTACTGCCGCACCGGCTAATATAATCCTCATAGGGTTAAACCCATCGCGTCTTGAACGCCCAATCATTAAGACAATAAAGCCACCTAACATTGCACCAATAAAACCAGCGAACATTAACACTAGAAATGGCGCTTCAGGGTAGAATGCGAATGTACACGCCAATGCAAAGGAAGCACCTGAATTCAGTCCGATTAAACTTGGATCCGCAAGACCGTTTTTTGTAACACCTTGAATAACGGCGCCCGCTACGGATAAAGCCATTCCTACTAACACTGCTCCCAAATCTCGTGGAATACGAATTTCACTAATAATGTTGTGTTGTTGATTCTTGGGGTTATAGTGAAAAATAGCATCGCTTATTGTAGATAAGCTGATTTTAGCGTCACCAATTAAAATAGAAACTAAAAGGGCACCAAATAATAACACTAAGACTAAAATAATATAGCCTATAAACCCAAAATTAACTTTCTTGTCCTTCCCTGTCATATTAAAATCCCTTTTCTTTATTTGTTTTTAAATTATGAATAATTTTTTTGGAATAGATCATAAGTTACTAAAAGCGGTTTCCCAGTTCGTGGGTCTGTACTAAGTACCACATCAATATTAAATACTTTTTCTAAAATATCTTTAGTTAGCACATCCTCTGTCGCACCACTTGCTACAATTTCCCCTTTTTTCATTGCAATGAGGTGATCTGAAAAACGGATAGCTTGGTTGATATCATGTAACACCATGATAATCGTACAACCTTGTTCTTCATTTAATCGTTGTACTAACTCCAATATTTCTAGTTGATGCGAAATATCTAGATAAGTTGTAGGCTCATCTAAGAAAATAATATCTGTTTTTTGCGCTAATGCCATCGCAATCCATACACGTTGGCGTTGCCCGCCACTCAAATCATTAATTGAACGATGTCTAAATTCTGATGTGCCGGTTACGCTTAATGCCCAGTCAATTTCTTTTTTATCTTCGGCAGATAAGCGACCAAATCCCTTTTGATGTGGAAAACGGCCATACGACACAAGTTCGCCCACTGTAAGACCATCCGCTACTTCAGGCGTCTGAGGTAAAATTGCAATCTTTTTAGCAATTTCTTTTGTCGATTGTGTGTGAATATTTTCACCGTCTAATTGAATTTCGCCTTTTTTGATCGCCAACAAACGTGATAATGCTTTTAATAAAGTGGATTTACCACAACCGTTCGGGCCAATAATCGAAGTTATTTTCCTGTCAGGTATTTCAACATCCAAGTTATTAATAATTGTGTGATCCCCATAGCCAATTTCAACTTGTTGTCCTCTTAAACGATTCATGCTCTCCCTACTTTCATGAAAAATAAATCTATTAATAAAATCTAAACTTAATTGATAATAATTATCATAGTCAACAGAAATATTATAACATCTTTGTAAACCACTGACTATTTCTAAAATGCTAAAAAATAGAGACCAGGAATTATTAAATATGTTCAGTCGTACTATAATTTTTTTACATAGACTCTTCATTAATTTAGTTGATTAGGTTTTATAAAAAAGTGTCTTATTTTTTAGGCTTTTTATATAAAATTACATATAATAACGTAGTATTGTTGGCGAGACTCCTGAGGGAATAGGATGAGCGTCGAGACCGTGGCTCGGCCCATCCCCTAGGAAATGCGAGCCAAACAATACAAAGTATAAATAAAAATAGAGGCTAGGAATTATATATTGAACATCGCTCTAAGCTAATATTTCAATATACTTAATTTCCTAACCTCTATAAACTAACGTATTATTCATCTATTAAGAAACCATTACCATAAACATCACGCACATCGTGAACGACAAGAAAAGCCTGATTATCTATTTTACGTATGATTCGTTTAGCACGTGAGACTTGAGTCTTTGCTACTACTACATAAAGAACATCCTTCTCCTCACGACTATAATAACCATGCCCATCTAAAATCGTTAGACCACGGCCTACTTGCTCGTCGATTGCTTTTGCTACTTCATCGGGTTTACTAGAAATAATAGTCATTGCTTTCTTCGTATTTAAGCCTTCAATAACATATTCCATTACTTTAGTTCCGATGTATAAAGAAATCACTGTAACTAACGCTTTTTGTAAAGGTAAAACAGTTAATGAAATAAGCACTACAATTAAGTCGAAGAATAATAGCGCATATGCTGTACTTACTTCTAAATATTTGCTAGCTATACGTGCCAAGATCGTTGTACCTGCAGTTGTACCTCCAGCTAATACAATGACACCAATACCTAATCCAACGCATGCCCCACCAAATACGGCGTTAATAATGACATTGTCTGTGGCCACATGCCAAGATTCTGTTAAACTTAAAAATACCGAAATAAGCACCGTTGCAATAATTGTTAATACTGTACTTCGCTTACTTAAAAATTTATAGCCTAGAACAATTAAAACAGCATTCGCTACGAAGTTTGTAATGGCTGGCGAGATGTGAAAAGCATAGTATAATACGATGGCAATCCCAGTTACTCCACCTTCACCTAGATTACCTGAAATGATAAATGAATTTACTCCTGCTGAAAATATGAAAGAGCCTAGTATGACTAGTATTAAATCTTTAATAGTTTTATTCACATATACCAACCCCTTTTATAGAATGTATTAATAAAAATGTAGCATATTCCTTTGTTAAGCTACAATATTTATTTTGAAAATATGTAAATTAATAATAATCGAATAAAATTATATAGCAATAAATCATACATGGTAATTGAATAGTGACGACAATAACGTTATTCCAGATACCTCTGCAGCGCTATCCGTTAAATATTTTTAAATTTTCTGAATTTTTTATTTACTTCTTAATCTTATACTGCTATAATGTGTATAACTTCTTAATAAGAGAAGTTATCTCCTTTGTGTTGTTTATAGTAACAAAACAAATTTTGCTCGAAGTACTGTGACAGTACCTAGTCCTTACCGTTACAAGTACATTAATATTCATTTCCCATAAAAACCAAGTATATAAAGTGTCTCCTCACTTTTTGTGCTTGGTTTTTATCATGTAGTTCAAGGTGATTACAATTAAAAAATCTACATTCTAAAAAAGACTTGAAGAAGAGGTTGGGACAAAAGCGTTTAGGATTTAAGCAGAACCGAACGATGAACAAAATTGTTTTCCAAATTTTGTCGAATCGTGACGGTATCTGCCGAGAATCCTGCTTTTGGGACACCGTTTATCGGTTTCCCAGAGCACAAACGATTAATGTCTCAGTCTCACATTCTCTTCAAGTCTAAAATTTTGGGATTAATATCCCAGATACTTAATCTTCCAATGATTCTTACCAAGCAAATAAACCAACAAAGGCTGCAGTAAGTAGTGATACTAAAATACCAGAAAGAAGCATCATCGGTACATATTTAGCTACGAAATCCGACGTTTTCTTATCAACGATACCTTTTAATGTACCTACAATCATTCCGATTGTTGAGAAGTTCGCGAATGATACTAAGAATGTTGAAATAACTGCTTGTCGGTGAGGACTATATGTATCGACAACTTTAGTAATTTCGCCCATAACTACAAATTCGTTTGTCACGATTTTTTTAGCCATTTGTTGCGCTACAATCCATGCTTCGTCCCAAGGTAAGCCTAAAAGTAAAGCAAATGGATACATGAAAACGCCTAAAATTTGATTTAATCCAAAGCTACCTTTCACACCTATGCCACTACCAATAAGTCCAGTAATTAAATTAATGAAACGGTCTATTAAATCTGCTAATGCTACGAAACTAATAACAAATGCAATAATGATAAGTACTAATTTACCAGCATTTAATACTGAATCTCCTAAGAAAGAGAAGAACGGTTGACGTTCTACAGTTTCATTATTGTTAATGCTATAAATAACATCTTCTTGTTCTTCTACAATCACTGGATTCAGAATAGAAGACACAATAATCGCATTAATAATATTTAGAGGTATTGCCGTTAAAACAAGTTCCCCAGGAATCATTTGTACATATGCACCAACAATAGCTCCTGAAATCGAGCTCATTGACATCATCGCAACAGTTAACACACGCATTTCGTTCATACGTTTCAATTGTGCGTTTGAGACTGCTAATGCTTCAGTATTACCTAAAAACATCATTTCAATTCCGAAAAATGACTCGAACTTAGGTTGACGTGTAATTTTAGCTAGTAACCAACCAATGCCACCAATAATCTTAGGAAGAATATTGAAGTACATTAGAACGTCGAATAGTGGTACAACAAGTAAAATTGGGAATAATGCGCTAATCGCCATGTCCATTTGTTTGCCACTTGTAAAACTACTAAATGCAAATCCTGTTCCCGTATGCGCCGATTGAATTACCCATGCAATTGCAGCAGCTAAGCCTTCTACAATAGTTCTTCCAATTTGGAAATAAACAAAGAACCATGCCAAAAATACGTTTAAAATAACAAGAATTAAAATAGATTTCCATTGGATATTTTTACGATCTCTAGAAAATAAAACTGCAATTCCTAAAAATACAAGTAACCCAATGATATTAATCAACAAAAACATAAGGCACCCACCTAAATATAAAATTTTTAAACTCACTATGTAATAGCGTGTCTATTTAACAGAACCGTACTTTGTCTCTTATAATAACGTTAACATTCCGTAAATAACTTAATTATCATTATACCATGCGCTAATGTTCGATAAAATAAAGTTTTTAGAGATTTCTGTGAAAATTCACGAACAGTAAATGACAACCTTGATTCTAAAACAAAGATTCTAACAAGTTTCACTAAAAAACAGACGCAAAGATGCTCATTCAAATGAAAATCACCTTTACGCCTGTATTTTGAGATTTATGCTTAATCTCTGTTTTGTTACATAATAAAACTATTTATTTTTCTCAATATCGTTATAGATATAGTCACCGATAAATTGAGAAGATTGTCCTTTTTCAATAGAGCAGAAATCATTATAAAACTTCTCAATCTTATCTTTATATTGCACTTTATGTTGATCTAATTGTTTTAATTCTTCAGCTAATTTAAATTCGTCTGTAATGATTTCGCCTGGTAAATCATTCATATAGTCCATATAGAAACCACGTAAACCTTTGTCATATTTTTCAATATCGTATGCAAAGAAGAATTGTGGACGTTTTAAGATACCAAAGTCAAACATCACTGATGAATAGTCAGTGATTAATGCATCAGAGATAAGATATAACTCAGAAATATCATTATAATTTGATACATCAATCGCAAAGTCATCAAATCCATTTAAATCTAACGCATTCGCAATCAGATAATGCATTCTTAATAAAATCACATAGTCATCGCCAAGTTCTTTTTGAAGATTAGCAAGATTGATTTTCAAATCAAATAAGTACTGTCCTTTTTTAACAAACTCATCGTCTCTCCACGTTGGCGCATACATAATTACCTTTTTACCTTCAGGTAAGTTCAAGTCACGTCTAATTTGAGCAAGATATTCAGTGTCATGTTGACGATTAACTAAAACATCATTTCTTGGATATCCAATTTCCCAAATTCTATCCTCATCCATCCAGAAAGCTGTTTTGAAAATGTCTGAAGAATATCTATTTGGAGATACTAAATAATCCCAACGAGATGCTTCTGCATAAAAGTTTTTCTTATAGTTCGCCGTCGTTGTACCTGGCATTCTAACCACTTTCATATCGTTAGCTAAACGTTTAAGTGGTGTACCGTGCCAAGTTTGGATATAAGTTTGATTGTCTTTTTTATTTAAATAAAGTGGCAATCTAGCATTTGAAACCCAATATTTTGCTCTAGAATACGCTTCATAGTATTCTTTAGACCCTTTCTTAACTTTAGTTGCATTTCCTGGAACGACATTATTCTCTGGTTTTGAAAATACCCAAATATAATTAAGTTGTGGGTAATGTTGTTGCATATATTCATAAATATATTTAGGACTATCGCTATAGTTTTTACCACCAAATGCTTCAAACACAATTGTGTTCTCATCAACGGTATCTTCACTATCGCTTAATTGATATCTTGAACGTTCTTTCATCTTACTATTAGTAACAATATTTTTAACTAAACGCGTTTTATTACGTAAATTATTTACATATTTAGCATTTTCAACATTGTCCATAGCTAAGAATAGCACTTCAAGGTTATACAATACTTTTCCATCGCTAATAATATTCCATTTTAACGCTTTTACTACTCTGATAAGTGGTTGTTCAAGTGTAATATAGCGTGCTTTAATATCTCTTAATGATGGATCAAAGCCAGTCTTAATTTCATTCTTCATTTTTTGAATTAAAAATTTCCTAACTTTCTTATCATCTGTTCTTTGCATCGCATCAAAAAAACTATTGACATGATCTTCAAATTTATTAGTAAAATCTTGCCCACTTAATGTATTACCATTAAATGGATCATACACTTCACCACGATAGTAGAATGGGAAATTAGTAATTCTTACAAAACTTTCAGCATGCTTTAAATATTCTAAAGTAAATGAATGATCTGTATAGATACTTAACTCTTCATTAAATTTGATGTTATGTGCTTTGATAATCGCATTTTTAAATAAAATATTACATACAGATTCTTTTCTTAAAATCGTGTTAGGACTTTTCTTATGAGATGCGTACTGTAAACGCACTTTATCTTTATCAACATACTGCGCACGCTGAGTAGTAAATTTATGAATTGGTGCAATTAAAGTATCTAAACCATTAATGTGACGTAAATAGAAGTCAATTGCATATGATGCTAATTGGTCATCTGCATCAAGAAACATAACATATTGTCCATGAGCTTCATCTAAAGCAATATTTCTAGCATGCGCGTGACCACTATTCTCTTTTAATTGAATAAACTTAACATCTTTATCATAATTTTTTAGTTCTTTTTGTAAAATTTCTGTCGATCTATCAGTAGAACCGTCATCTACGATAATAACGTCAAAGTCTTGATTTCTCTGGCTTTTTAAACTATTGATACATTCATCAATATATTCTTCATTATTATAATACGTAATAATAATTGATATTTTATTCAACATAATTCTCTCCATTTTCTAATTGTACTAAGTATTTGTTATGTCATCGAGGAGTGCTTGATAATTTTTGAGTGCTTTTTCCACATCAAATTTTGTACTTAATTTTACATCTTTGAAGTCTTTATTTCTAGCCATTTCTATTCCGTTAGCAAATGCTTCTATATTATCTTTTTCGACTAGTATACCATTTTCACCATTAGTGATTAATTCACTAGGTCCATAGCGCATATTATAAGAAACTACAGGACAGCCAGTGTTTATACTCTCCATTACAGTTAAGGCAAAACCTTCATATTGACTCGTCAATAACGAAGCTCTAACAGTAGCAAACACTTTTTCCGGTTGATCCGTATGACCTTTAAATTGCACATTATCTTTAATATTTAACTTAGCGACTAAGCTTTTTAATTTCTTCAAACTACCATCTTTATCATTACCATAAATCAATAATTTTGAAGTGTAACCTTTCTTTAAATACATGTCGAATGCGCGAATAATATGGTCAATTTGTTTTTCCTTCGCAATTCTACCTATAAAACAGAACTGGTCTTGCACATTTTCACGAGTCGTTGCTTTAGCTATTTCTAGAAAATGAGGAATGACATCTATTTTATCATCATTGATTGAAAATTGTGATTGGATATCATTTTTTTGGTAATCAGTTAAGACGATATATTTATCGATTGCTTCATTCTTCTCAAGGGCCAATTGATAAGATTTATGTATCTCATCATTGATTAAATGGTTGCTATGAAAGACCAAGATACGCTTAATATTATTTTTACATTCAATAAGCGGTCTATCTAATAAGCGCGCATCATTAAATACAATGCTACCATCTTTTAAAACTTGATTATAATAATATGTGAATAACTCTTTTTCCTTTTTAAAGACGAGTATTTTATTTTTCTTTTTAAAATAACGTATTTCGATTAACTTATTGTCTTCATCATTATTAAAACTTTTGTTCAAATACATTTTCCCTTTGCGGTCATAGTATTCTTCATTAACCTTAAAAGTGGTTTTCTCATCATAGTAAGTTATTTTATGTAATTTGCCATTTAACGTATATTCTTTCCGCTTACTAATGTTAGAAGTTCCTTTAACGATAGTGTCTTCATACTTAATCACATTTGAGTCTTTATAATATTTTCTAAACATAACACGAGTCTTGGCTTTATAATACGTTACGTCATCTCCATATCTTTCAGCTTTCAAACCTAACACCTTAATTTTAGATTTAATAGCTGCTTTGTCTATATAGGAAGGTGGCGTCGGCTCTTCTAACAATTTATAATTCGCTAGCCAATCATAAATATTGTCTAATTTTAAATTGTCAGTTATAAAACCTTTTCGTCTAAAGATTTTATAAACGTTTTTATAATTTGCATTATAGTTAGTGGTTAATATCGTTGATGGCTCATTTAATTTCTCTTCCAAAAACTTTATTCTGTATAATAATGCTTTTGTTCTTCCGCCATGCACTGGAGGCAATGTTGATGTTATCGTGTATAGCATAGTCTTTCACTCCATTCTCTAACTTCTCACATCATGTGCAAGTTTTACTATTATGCATATAGTTTCAAAAAAACACATATATACTATTAAGGTTGATTATTTCACATTCGTTAAGTGAACTCAATCCAAAGCTATGTTGTTTGTAAAATCCAAAATAATATAAATAATAAATATTTTTATTCAAAGTACAGCTTAAAAAATAGCTCTAAGTTGATTTCTACTTACTTCAAAATCAACTCAGAGCCATTTTATGATTCTTACATATTCAATTATTCGCTTAAGTTTTGTGTTGATACGAATTGACGGTATTTTTCATGGTTCGCCATCAATTCTGAATGTGTACCTTTACCGGTCACTCTACCTTGATCTAGGAAAATAATTTGACCAGCTTTTTTAATAGTTGAGAGTCGATGCGCAATTACAATTGTCGTACGCCCTTCCATTAAAATTTCTAAGGCTTCTTGAATTTTTTGTTCACTTTCACTATCTAAGTTCGCTGTTGCCTCATCAAGTAATAAAATATCAGGATTTTTAACGAAACTACGTGCAATATCAATACGTTGACGTTGTCCTCCAGATAACTTGAGACCGCGTTCTCCAACTAAAGTATCGTAGCCATCATCAAATTGCATAATAAAGTCATGACAGTTAGCAAGTTTAGCATATCGAATTAACTCTTCATCAGAAACTTCACGATTAATTCCATAAAGAATGTTATCTCGAATCGTACCGCTCATCATCGAATTAGATTGCATAACATATCCAATTTTTTGACGCCAATTTGTAACCGGTATGTCGTAAATACTTTGTTCACCATATTTAATATCTCCCGCTTCAGTTTCATACATGCGTTCGATTAAGTTAAAGATGGTACTTTTTCCTGAACCAGAAGGCCCTACAAACGCACTCACTTTACCTTGAGGGATACGGAATGATACATCATTCAAGATAGGTTGAACATCATATTTAAAGTTAACCTCTTCGAAAGCTAATTCGCCATCAGTAATTGAAACATTAGCTACTGGTTCTAAGTCTGTCATTGGTTCAACAGGTTCTTGCATAATTTCAAAAATTCGACTACTAGCACCGACTGCTTTTTTATAGTCTGTAACTAATGTAGATAGATTCATTAACGGCATAGATAATTGCATCACATAAAATATCATAGCAATTAAGGCGCCGGCCGTAATCGCTCCAGTAGCGATTCTAATTGCACCAAATCCTAAGATAATAGCAATCATGAGTAACATAATCACACTTGAAATCGGTTGAATAATAGCCACGATTTTAGCTTGTTTTAAACCTAAATCGTATATTGCTCGCAAGTTATAATGTGCATTATTCAATTCCTTGCGCTCTGTATTAGAAACCTTTACTAAGCGCATTTCAGTTAGCACACGTCCTAACAAACCACTAAAGTTAGCAATTTCCGTTTGTGTATTAATTGAAATCTTTTGCATTTTTCGACCCAATGGAATCATAATCGCCATAAATATTGGAATAGCGATAAATGTTAATAACGTCATTTGCCAATCCATAATGAATAACATAACGATTGATCCTACTAATGTAATCACTGCTGGTAAAAGTTGCGGTAATTTTTGTGAAATAAATTCATTAATCACTTTTGTATCGTCAGTTAAACGACTCATTAGTTGTCCGCTTTCGTTTTTATCGAAAAATGGCATTTTTAATTTAATAATGTGTTCCCATAAAATTGAGCGAATATCATAAATCATTTTCTCACCAATTTTGCTGAGTAAGTATATGCCAATACCACTTAATAACGCATTAATTATAAATATGCCGGCGAATAATATAACAATATTCCAATTAATACTACTTGTGGAGAATTTATCTACTAAACGTCCTGTAAATAATGGAATAAGTAATCCGCTTATACTGCCTAATGATGAAATAATAATGGCAGTAATAATCAACGCATACGGCCATGATAGCCGTTTAAATAAGAAAAATAATGGATTTTGCCCTTTCATAAACTAGCCCTCTTTTATATTCATTTTAAATTATATTGCTCCTGTCTTGAGTTTGAGGTAGTTAACCTCAAATGATCAACAATACTTTTACACCCTATTTTCTTGTGAACAATTCAATTATGTTTATCTCAACATTTCCCTATGTTAAACTATTTTCACTGAAATTTTTAACAAAAGGAAAGAAAGTATGAAACGAATTATTACACTTATCTTCAGTATGCTCTTAACGGCTACTATTATAACACCTATGACAAACGCTGCTGAAGAAACGCTCACACCTACTGAAATCACACGTCAATATGGTTATCCGAATGTTACAGATGCCTATCAACCAGAAAGTGCTATCAACGTTAGCCAATCAGGTCAAATACTTTATAGCTATCAGGCGAATCAAACATGGCAACCCGCTTCCATGACTAAGCTTATGACCATGTATCTCACGCTTGAAGCCGTCAATAAAGGTAAGCTTTTGCTGAATGACAAGATACATATTACGCACAGACATTATCGAATGTCAACTTTACCGGAACTTAGTAATACTAAACTATATCCTGGTGAAACATATACAATTAAAGAGTTGCTTCAAATTACAGTTTCCAATTCAAGTAATGGAGCAGCATTAATCTTAGCTGAGAAAGTTTCAGGGAACGTAAATGACTTTACTGATTTGATGAATAAGAAAGCGAACGAGATTGGCATGCATCATACCCATTTTGTTAATCCGACTGGTGCTGAAAATCATAGATTAGCTAGTTTCGCTCCTTCGAAATACAAAAGTCAAGAAGTCTCTACCACTACGGCAAAAGATTTCGCTATACTTGATCACCATGTGATTAAGGAAACACCAAAGATTTTATATTTTACAAAGCAATTAGCACCTACGCAACACGGCGTGACATATTATACGTTTAATCATTCATTAGAAGGTGCCAAAATGAGCTTAGAAGGTACCGATGGGTTAAAAACTGGTTCAAGTGATACGGCAGATTATAACCATACCATTACTACGCAACGTGGTAAGTTACGCATTAATCAAATACTTATGGGAGTTGGGGATTACAAGAAGTTAGGTGGTGAAATGCAACGTAACATGATAGGTAACGCACTCATGAATCGTTCATTTAACCAATATGAGTATAAAAAAGTGTTACCTCAAGGTAAGCATAAGATTAATGGCAAGACTTATTACGTCCGAGACGATTTGTATGACATCATACCTCAAGATTTCACTTCCAAAGATTATAAATTTGTAGTGAAAAATGGAAAAGTCCACCTAAATTATAATCGTCAATTCTTAACAGATAGTGATGGCCCTCCTACTGCCAAAGTAACACGACCTGCACTACACAAAGCGAATACATTTGTTCAACATTTGTGGCATAATTATCCAACACTAACTATACTTGTTGGAGCGTTAGTTTCTATTATTTTGATTTTAATTCTTTATTTAATTGGTCGTCTAATCTTCAAACATCGCTAATGCTTTAAAATTAAAAATGACATCCATCACAAGCGTTATGTTACTACCTACGCAAATGAGGGATGTCATTTTTTATTATTGCTAAATATTATATTCGAATCGTTTATTATTTAGCGTCTTTACCGTACAATTCTTTTTTAATTTGAGTAGTTGAAATACCTTCAGTACGTTTTAAGTATACAACTTCACACTTATCTTTTAAGAAGTCGAATTCGCCTTCCCAATCGTGACCCATTACAAATACATCAACATCAAATCGATCTACGTCAATTTCTTTTTGTCCCCAATCACTCTCAGGGATAACTAAATCGACATAGCGAATTGATTCTAGCATCATTTTACGTTGTTCAAAATCATAATAAGACTTCTTGTTTTTAATTTGGTTAAACTCATCTGTTGATAGCGCAACAATTAAGTAGTCGCCCATTTCACGAGCTCTTCTTAATAATTCAATATGACCATAATGTAACAAGTCATATGTGCCGTAAGTAATTACTCTTCTCATACCTAGTTGTCTCCTTAACTAAATTTTTAACAGTGCTTCATAATCTTAATGTAGCATAAATAAAATTTGCATACCATTATTTCTATAATGCGCTCACTTAATACGTTGGGTTATCTTTTCAATATTTTCTTTAAAGATTGTTTACCATTGAATGCTAATTTTTTGGGCATAACTTGTGCTTTAAAAAGCAGATATCTAGGTCTACCAATGCCTACATTCACAAGCGTTTGACACCACTTTTCATAACTATCTTTATCCCAATTTGTCGCACCTTGTTCGACTGCTTGAACAATTCTAAATAATGCATCACCTGAGTAATCAGTATGTTGCATGTCTTTAATATATTGCGTTATTTTATCAATAAATTGTGATGTTATTCGGCTATATTTTAATAAATAAGCTTGTATCAAATAACTTACAATCAACTCATCCATGCGATAGCTATAATATGCTTTCTCGTTCGTTAATAACAACATTTCCATCACACGTTGACGCACTCGTCGTGCATCTTCGATATACGATAAGAACGTATCAGCACGTTTATCCGTCACTGAGCCTTCTCGTTCATTGTAGCCATAGATGATTAAAGGCAAGAGTTGAATATCTCGTGCCGTTAAATAAGCACGTGTAATAAAGGTATGTTCTTCACAAAAAACAACATTCTCATCAAATTGTAAGGCTTTAAATTTTGAGTTAAATAATTTCCCACCTGGACCTATAGATTGCAAAATTTCGGGAGCTTGCGCTAACGTCACAATGGCGTTACGGTTTATTTCTTCATGAGTAGGCACAACTTTCCAATCACCGTTTACGCCTCGCCCAATTTGACCAATTACAATATCAACGTTCTGGTCGCTTTCATAGTAATTTATCATTTGGTCTAATCTTCCAGGTAAAAATTGATCATCTGCATCTAAAAACATAAACGCTTCGACATCATCAGCCAGTGCGGCTAAACCTACATTTCTACTTTTAGCAGCGCCTTGGTTGTCTTGATTATAAATCACAAGATTTTTAACTTCTTTTTGTAATTGCATTAATACTTCTCTAGTACGATCGATTGAACCATCATTGATACAAACAATTTCCACTTCATGCGTAGTATCAATTGATTTAACAGCCTTTCGAATCGTATGTTCTGCATTATATGCTGGAATAATCACGGCTATTTTCATTCTTTCACCAACTTTTCAATAAATTGTACTGTCTGTTCTAAACTATTCAAGCTATTGTAGCGATGCCAATCTTTAAATAATGGACGTAGATGCGTTTCATTTTTAATTTTGCCTATCAATTCTTCTTCATTATTCACTTTATATTCTTGCGGTATGGCATCGTAAAATCGATTTAATCCTCGCACGCGTCTATACTTTTCTTCATCATATACATAAAATAATGTTGCTTTATTTATTAAACTAGCTTCAATCGGTAAGGAACTATAATCACTAATAATCACATCAGCCATCACCATTAACTCTGAGGTAGGAATCTCTGGTGTGTAGCCACTAATTGAAGGATGTAATTGATTGATTAATGTATAGTTCGGTAATTCCTTTTCAAAATGAGCTTTATTTAACTGTCGATTATCTGTCGCATCTTCGCGATACGTTGGCACATATATCGCCAATTTATTAGGAATATTATAATATTCTTTCAATCGTGTTTGCTCAGCCTTGAGGTCGAAATTCATATAATTAACTAAACGTGGTAGCCCTAGTTGTAACATTTGATTGTCTGTCGCGCCAAATGATTCTTTAAAGCATTCACCCATCTCATCGCCACCAATAAGATAATAATCTGTAGCATCATACACGCGTCGATACTGTTTCACCATTTTAGAATTATTTAAATCAACTTGATGGTCGGTTAAGCCAAAGTTTTTTAATGCGCCGGAAGCATGCCACGTTTGGATAATCGATTGTCCTTGTTTCTTAGTGTATCCCCCAAGCATTAAGTAATACGTATCAATGACAATTACTTTAGCGCTACTCAACGTTGCAATGTGTTTTACAACATTTTTATTCCCCGCCGGCAAGAATGTCGTATGTTTAAGATGGGTTAAGCGCGCTTGCTCTTGAGCTTTCGCAATTACAGTAATCGCATAGCCTTTATTGCCTAATTCTTTAATAATCGGCATCATGTCTTCAGGAAATGTCATTAAACACACGATTTGTGTTTGGTTAACCTTTCTCCCTTTGAAAACGAAGTTCAATACCGCAATCATTAACATATACACATTTTTAATAATGATTCGCATACTTATACCTCTCAATTTTAGTTATTTACAAAATGATAATTCCTTGTCTTCATCACAATATCATGTAATCTTTAGCCAACTGCTATATTAAAAGCTGAGACACTTTTATAAATGCCCCAGCTCTTAAAATATTATAAGAAATCAGCGAAATGATCGCGATATTTACGATGTAAAATAGAACCTAATACAAAGAAGACTAAAATAACTACAACGTTATATAGGAATAATCTCCAATGTTCAATAAAGTACCACTGATGGAATAAAATAGCAGCACGATATGATTGTGCTAAGAAGTAAACTGGATTAAATTTCATAATATCATTAATCACACCACTAACGCCTGTATCCTTAGGTATCCATAAGATAGGAGACATATAGAACAGAATTCTTAATAACGCTTGCATCACCATTTGTGTATCACGCACAATAATACCCAATGTTGAGGTAAAGAGTGCTACTGAAGCGGTAAAGAAAAATGTAAGTGGTACATAAACTAATAATTGCACAATATGTATCGAAGGAATAATTCCATTTCCTAAACAAATGGCAATAATTAACGCTAGTAAACCTATGTGTCCATAAAATTTACTTGTCACTGTATATGTAGGAATAATTGATAACGGGAAATTCATCTTAGCAACTTGATTAAATTTCATAGATACTGATTTCGTACCTTCAAGAATCCCTTGGTTTACAAAGAACCACATGCTAATACCAACTAATAACCATAAGATAAATGGCACGCCATGAATAGGCGCATTACTACGAATACCCATACCAAATACAAACCAATATACCATGATTTGTAAAGCAGGATTGAGTATTTCCCAGGCCATACCAAGATAGTTATTCTTATTGCTTATTTTAATTTGGAATTGTGCAAGTCTTTGTACTAAATAAAAGTTTTTGATATGTTCTTTAAAAACTGACCCTACTGCCGACATTGAAATAAACCACACTTTCAATTAAATATCCACACTGGCATTTAAATTCTTTAATTTGTCATTTGAATAACTTTATTATATAGTATTTCTTCAAAAGTTTAATGTATTTATACGTACTATTGAATTCGTATTTCATTTTACTCGTTCAATTATCGAAAGTCTCGTATTTGTGAATTTCATTTTCCAAAATGTAAAATCTACTTTCCGATAACTAAACAATTCAAAATCTCTAATACACTTTACACTAGGTTAATAAATTTAACAACACTTGTGTAATGTATTATAATCTATATGACTACTTATAAGAAAGGAATAATCATGAGCGTATCCGTTAATATTAATAATGTGACAAAAGAATATCGCATTTATCGCAATAATAAAGAACGCATTAAAGACGCCCTGATCCCTAAAAATAAGAATAATACATTTTTTGCTTTAGACGATGTATCAATAACTGCCCACGAAGGTGATGTTATTGGTTTAGTTGGTATTAATGGTTCTGGCAAATCAACGTTAAGTAATATGATTGGTGGTTCATTATCCCCTACTTCTGGGAATATTGAACGTAATGGTGAAGTCAGCGTTATCGCTATTAATGCCGGTCTAAATGGTCGATTAACTGGTGTAGAAAACATTGAATTTAAAATGCTTTGCATGGGCTTTAAAAAGAGAGAAATCAAAGAACTTATGCCTCAAGTTATCGAATTTAGCGAATTAGGAGAATTTATTTATCAACCTGTTAAAAACTATTCAAGTGGTATGCGTGCTAAATTAGGTTTCTCGATTAATGTAACGATTAACCCTGATATTTTAGTAATTGACGAGGCATTATCCGTTGGGGACCAAACTTTCACTCAAAAATGTTTAGACAAAATATACGAATTTAAAGAAGCTAATAAAACTATTTTCTTCGTCAGTCATAATATTCGACAAGTTCGTGAATTTTGTACTAAAATCGCTTGGATTGAAGGCGGTAAATTGAAAGACTTTGGCGAAATTGACGATGTTCTACCTAAATATGAACAATTTTTAAAAGATTTCAAGAAAAAATCAAGAGCCGATCAAAAAGCATTTAGAAAAGATCTTGATAAAAAACGTTTTATCGTAAAATAAAACGCTAAGTATGGGCTTGGAACATAAATCCCAGAATAATAGCGTAGAGGTGATTCAATCATGAATCACCTCTACGCTTCTCTTTTTATCAATACTTC
>NZ_JALCVE010000006.1:0-148403 GCF_022690565.1 Staphylococcus sp. acrmy
ATTATGTACAAATTATTTCGGGCAAAGAAAAATGGTAACTTCTATCTTATTTAATAGAAATTACCATTTAGCTTATTTTTGTAATTTTAATTGCTTACTCTTTACTTAATTCAAACTTTTCATCACTTTTATCAGGATTTTGAAGAATTAATTTATCACCTTTGACTTTGTAGTCAAATTTTATATCTCCTTCTTCCATATTAAAAGTCATTGTTTTTTTACTTTTATCAACATGTCCTTTTACATTACCATCATTTTTTTCAACACCAAATATACCTCCATCATTTTCTAAATAATCCAAGTGCATTGTAGCGTCATTACTATCTTCGCTAACAGTTACACTCATCTCACTGTTGTTATATGTACCATCTAACTTGCTACCGCATGCTACTAAAATTAAAAGCGCTCCAATACATAATATAAAAATCTTTTTCATAATTTTACTCCTTTTGTTTTATCGTTCATAAATATTTATTAAAATTTTTAAAGAAGTTATTAATCTTAATTAACTTTATTTTTTATAACTTATTCGACGGTTAAGTACTAATAGGCTTCCCATTGCTAATAATACTGAAGCAACCATCACTCCTATATCAGTATTAGTTGATTCCTTTCCAGTCTCTGGTAATGATTGAGCTTCTAATTGTTGTTGAGAATTTGTATTTTCTTGAGCATTTGTGTTAGTTACATTTTCATCATTAGTATTATTATCTACAGTGTTGTTATTTTCCGTTTGTTGAGCAAATTCATACTTACCTACTTCATTGAATTCACCTTGATCTTGTTCTCCGTAAATACCACTGTTGTATTGAACTGTACCGTCTTTATAGACACGTGCACCGCCTACTCCCATGCCAGATTTATTAGTCGTCTGAATAAAATAATAATCGCCTTTATCATAAGTACCATAATAGTTTGTTAGCGTAGGTTCATTACCATAATCTGTAAAAACATCTTTGGCTACTTGAATCGCATTATTTTCATTTACATTAGTTTCTGTACCCATAGCTTTAGCTTGGTTCATGTTTATACCTGTAAATAATAATGTGCTAGCTAATGTTGTTGTTACCATAAGTTTTTTCATTTTCATAAAAAATACCTCCATATACATATTTAAGTTATTTAATATTTCGTACTTTGTATGATGTACAATTGAACTTTATCAAATAAATAAGACATTAAATGTCCGTTAAATTACTTTCTTATTAATCATATAAAGAACGTTTTAAATATATATGTTTAGTACTAAACAATCTGGATTATTTTGATTGTTGTTCGAGGGGCTGTTTTGTATTAGTTTTAAATAAGATAAAGAAAAAAAGGTGGAATTTAAATGAATCTAGATACTGAAGTTATTATCGTCGGTGGAGGTCCATCAGGTTTAATGGTAGGTAATGAATTAGCGCAATTTGGAGTAGATACGTTAATTCTTGAAAAGCGTAAAGAGCCTTCCCTTTCAAGAGCAGGGGTCATACAACCGAGAGTACTAGAGATATTTGATTCTAGAGGATTTGTGGAAACGTTTATCAATAGAGCACAAGAATTCAACCCACATCCAAAATCAAGTGGTGGCGTTTGGGCTGGTTTATCTGGGCTAGATTATTCTAAATTAGACAGTTCATTTCCGTATAAATTACTGTTAACTCAAGTTGAAACTGAAAAAATACTTGCAGAACGAGCAACACAATTAGGATCTAACTTTAAACGTAATATAGAAGTAACAGATGTTAGAGAACAAGAGGACTATGTTGAAGTAGATATATTAGATGAAAATAGTCATAACAAAACTTTAACTTGTAAATATGTAGTTGGAGCTGACGGTGGTAATAGTACGGTGAGAAAGTCATTAGGTATTCAATGGAATGGCTATGAACCTACACATTCTATCGTTAATTTAGAAGTTGAAATACCATTTCCGTGGTCAGAACGTCAGGCAAGAGTAACTGACAATGAACATGGTTGGTGTTTAGTCATTCCAATGGGTAAAAATCTCACACGTTTTACTGTTATTGATGCAGAAGATACGACTGAACTTCATAAAAATCAACCTGTTGATCTTGAAAAAGTTAAAACAAGTATTAAGAATATTTGGGATAGAGATTTCGACTTAGATAATGTTAAATCTTCACTAAGATTTAATGATGCAATGTATATGGCTGTAAAGATGCAAACAGAACGCGTCTTTTTAGTAGGAGAATCAGTTCGTATACACTACCCTGCTGCAGGCGTTGGAATGAATTTTTGTTTACAAGACGCTTTTAACTTAGGTTGGAAATTAGCTTATACCGTTAAGCGTGGTAAATCAAACGGCTTATTAGAAAGTTACGAAGATGAACGTAAACCGGCCGTTATTGCACATTTAGATGGCGTTAATCATCAGACGGCCATTCAATTAAACTTTTCAAAAGATATGATTTCATTTAAACGCTATTTTGAAACTTATTTTATTCCAATGGATGAAGTTAATAAACGACTTTCTAGTGAATTAGCTGGTCTAAATTTTTCTTATGGGGAAAATGAGGAAACACTCGTTGGCAAGCCGATGAGAAATTTAGACATTACCTCTAACAACGGAGAAAAATATACAATCTTTGAATTATTACGAGATCAGAAATTTTTACTTATTGATTTAACTAATACTGAAACTCCTGAAGTTCCAGAATCCGTGACAAATTATATTCACTGCATTTCTGGAAGTGTAACAGAACATGAAGATGTAAAAGGCATCTCTACACTTTTCATCAGACCTGATGGTCATGTAGCTTGGGCTAGTTCTGAGAAATTTAACGCTTCAGATTTTCAAAAAGAGCTTACTAAATGGTTTTAAAATTAATGATGCTATAAAAGACTATTAAAATGGAGGAATTATGTTTTGAATACCTTAGAATTAAATGGAGCGAATATTAATTATAATATTGAAGGCCATGGTCCCCTATTAATCTTAATCCCAGGGGCAAATGGTACGGGAGATATCTTCGAACCATTCGTTGAGCAATTAAAGCATCAATTTAGCGTAGTGACATACGATCGTCGTGGCTATGGTAAAAGTAATTTCACAGAGACTTTACCAGAACGTGCGAAGAATGCTTACGATGACTATAGAATTAAACGAGACGTAAAGGATATAGTCGAATTAGCTAAACATCTAACTGATGAATCAATATATGTTTTAGGTACTAGCTCTGGTGCTATCGTAGCGATGCACTTACTCAAAGACTACCCTGAAATAATTAATAAAATTGCCTTCCATGAACCACCGATTAACACTTTTTTACCTGACGCGACGTATTGGAAAGAGAAAAATGAAGATATTGTAGATGACATCTTTAATAAGGGACTTGAAGAAGGAATGAAGACCTTTTCCAAAAAGAATAATGCTTCTTCAGAAGATATGGAAACTGCATCTCAATTTAACGTTAAAGATAGCGAAGCTCAAAAGCAAAAATATGAACAAACATTATTTTGGGCAAAATATGAGATTAGACAATATACCCATTCCGATATTACACTTGAAGATTTAGCTAAAAACAAATCACTTATTACTTTATTAAGCGGAGCAGAATCTAAAGATACGTTTGTAGATAAAGTGAACAATTATATCGCTGAACAACTTAACATCAACGTGGTGCGTACACCTGGTGGTCATTTCGGTTATGTGCATTCGCCGAAAGAATTTAGTGAGACTTTAATCAATACGTGGAACTAAAATTTAATTATTTGTTTTAGGAAAAATGAAGACGACTATGACGTTAAAATATCACGTCATAGTCGTCTTTTTCAGTATATTTAATTACTAATCAAGTCATGAATCGTCTCATCATCTATATGAGTTATGTCGCTATTAGGGTTTGCTGTGTTGATAATTTTATTTTTGTGTTTAATTAAAAGATCTTGTACAAAATTTCTAGCCCATCGACCATTAGATTTTTTAGAATCCTCTACATTAGAATAGATGCTAATAACTTTTTCTCTTAATAATTGTTCGTTAAATGTCCATTCTTCTTTTTCGAGGGTTAAAATTACAATATCTGCGATTTGTTGTGGCGTATAATCTTCAAAATGTATTTCATAAGGAACTCGGGATTGAAGACCTTCATTCGCTTCAATAAAGCGTTTCATATCATCTTCATAACCTGCAAAAATTGCGATAAATTTCCCTCGATTATTTTCTAATTCGGTTATAAGCGTTTCAATCGCTTGCTCACCAAAATCATTTTCATTCGAGGATACTAATTGATAAGCTTCATCTATAAAGAGCACGCCTCCCATAGCATGTTCCACTGCTGTTTTAGTATTTTTCCCTGTATGACCGATATACTTACCAATTAATCTGCTTCTATCCGTTTCAACTAAGTGTCCTTTAGCCAGAATGCCTAGTTGACCAAATATTTGAGATACTAATCTCGCGACTGTAGTCTTACCTGTACCAGGTGAGCCAGTAAAAATCATATGGTAATTACTATTAGGAACAATTTGCCCTTTATCTTCAAGCATTTTATTAAATTTAACTTCGTTAATTATTGCGCTTACAGTTTCTTTTACGGAATTTAAACCTACTAAGTTATTTAATTCATCTATTAGTTTTTGTAAGGATTGATTTGAGTCGTTATCTTGGTTTAGGAATATTGCTAAGTCTTCGTGAGTAATTTCCATTAATGCATTTTCATCTTCATAATCTCCACTTTCAGCAATTCTTTGCATTTGTTGAGAGGTTAATTTTTCATTAAAATTCCTTACCCAACGGCCATTACTATTATCGAAGTTAAGATTATATTCGCTAGACATCGCTCTATAGTACTCGTTTAAATCGAAGTTGTATTCATTCTTATATAAAGATTTAACTCCAATTTCTTGTAATTGTGGTAAATTATAATCTTCGAAATCAAATGTATGAGGTATTCTAGAAGCTAATCCTGGATTTGAATTTTTAAACTCAATCATTTCATTAGTATAACCTGCAAATATAATCATAATTTCATTTCTATGATCTTCCATAAATTTTAGGATTACATTGATAGCTTCTTGGCCAACACCTCTATCTCCTTCGTTACCAACCAACGTATAAGCTTCATCAATGAACAAGACACCACCTAGGGCATCTTTTAAAATTTCTTCCGTTTGAATAGCTGTTTTACCAATAAATTCAGACACTAAATCTTGTCTACTTACCTCGATAAAAGAATCACTTTGGGTTACTCCCTCTTCATATAAAGCTCTTGCAACTAAACGAGCTACTGTAGTTTTTCCGGTTCCTGGATTACCGACAAATAATGAGTGCATCACTGGAGAATTTTGTTGTAGCCCTTTTTCTTCTTTAACTTTATTTATTTTAGCAATATTTATAAATTTCTTAATACCGTCTTTAACCGTGTCTAGACCAATGAGTTCATTTATTTCATCAATTGCTCTTGTAGCATTTTGAGTATTTTCTTTCTGAGTATTTGAGTTAGTTATTGATTCATTATTTATATAATATTCGTTGTCCTCAGTGGAGTAATCATTTTCAATATAGGATTCGGAAGTTTGATTATAAGATTCCGTTGTTTCAGTATAGTTGACTTCATCCGCGAGTGTTTCTCCTGTAGTTGAATGACTCATTTGTGTTGAATGTGGGGTTACAACGCTAAATCCTTCCCCAACTGCATCTGAAAAGTCATTTACATAAACTCTATAACCGTTAACATTATCAGTATTTATTCCGTTTAAAGATAAATATGAACCAGTAACTAACGCTTTAGAAGTACCTGATATAACATTTATTTCATTAATATATACTTGACTATCACTTAATACTTTAATATCACTTTCTGTTTTAGGATTATCAAAATATAATCCTGTGATTTGTGCCTCACTACTTTTTTGGACACTTAAATATCCTTTTAACATATTCTCTTTCATTTCTATATAAGAATTTTTATATGCTGTAACCGTATCTAATAGTGAATTAATTATTAAAGCTTTTGAATTAGAATTGATAAATATATCTGAACTCATTTCCGTAGAGTGAGGTTCTTTAAGAATCGTGACATTTTCAATTTTTATATTACTATATGCAGTAGCTATAATAGAATTTACTTGCCGATTTGTTTTTATAATAATATTTCTTAAAGTAACATTGCACCTTTCAAACCCTAAGCCATATTCTAAATAATCCCTAGCATCAATAGTTAAATTTTCGATAAGAATATTACTATCTTTACATTTTAGTCCTGTTTTCAAAACTACATCTTCTGGATTATTTTCCCCTCTCAATGTAACTCCTAAATTAGTTATACTTACACCATTTTCAAAGATATGAGGCTCATTTCCCATATTTTCAAATACTATTACACTATCATTTGGTATATTCGTTTCTTTTATTAAATGAGCAAAACTAATTCTTCTAAACCCTTTTCCTACGAGAATTGGTTTCTTCATCTTATACGACTCCTAACCTAATTTTTTTGCCAGTGCATATAAATAGATAATTGCTATAATACCTAAAAAGCATGAGAATCCCCATACAAAGTAATAGAACATATATTTAATTATTACTTTGATGACTAAAGATTTTATTCCCATTTCACTTAAATCTTTTACAAAACTTGAACTACTAATAAGTTTATTTAGTAAATGATCCACGACACACATTAAAAATGGGAATAATATAAGATTTAGTATAACCACGACCCCATATGCACTGAGTCCACCCATAAGTGAGAAAAAGGCAAAGAATATTAATGAAATTATGCCTCTTTGAATCCATTTGCCCGTCGAATCAAGTTTAAATATATTGAGAAAATTTTTCACAAATGAATTTGAACTCTTTTCTGAAGAGGCACCAAAGTTTTCCGTACCAAACTCTGTATTATTATCATTTGTGTGAGCACCAAATGATGAACTAGATTGATAGTCAGTATAGGACGCATTAGAATTAGCTCCAAACTTGTTAGCTAAATCTTCATTACTATTTTGAGTATGATGTCCATAGCTCTGATTTTGTTCTAAATTATCATTAGTTTCTTTTGAATCATCATGGAATTGATTATTTTGATTATTATCTGTTTTTGTGTAAGCTCCGAATTTTTGTGTAATCTCCGAATTTTTTTGTATCCATCTTAGCATCCATTCCTTAATTAAAGATTGTCAAATTCTTTCTTTTCTTTTTCTTTCTTTGTTTTATACTCATCTGTGTCTTCGTATTTCTTAATCTTGCCATCGGATGTGTCTTTATCAAGAACGATTTTAGTGTTTTTAGGGACCTCAGTAATCAACATATATGAATAGCTTAATTCCTTAGGCTCATTCGAATCATATGATCCTTCAGCTATACCAGCATATGTTTTACCATTTAATGTGAAGGGTTCTACAGAGAATTTTTTTTCTTAGGGAAAAATGTATCAGCAAGCATAGGTTGATAACTAGGTTTCCAAATATCCTTAAAATCAATATCAATGTCATCTTTTTGTTCACGCGTATACTTAACTATTTCATAATCCTCAGAATATAGTTTATTATTCTTAGTGTAGTAAATTTTCTTCAAACCTTTAGGACTATGAGGTATACCTATATTCTCTTTTTCAATTAAATTATCATTTTTCTCTTTAATATTTATTTTTAATAATTTTTCAAATTTTCTATGATTTTCACTTATACTATTTTTAGATAATTGATTAAATGTTGTTCCCTCAGGTAATTTATCATCTACCGAATCCGGACTAAACGTATATTCAAACCCTTTATTATCTTTAATATTAAATACTCTTTCAACTTCAAAATCATCTTTCATAATTCTTTTTGCTTCTTTTTTAAATTGCTCTTTAGTATATATATCATTGTTGTAATTTTTTTCGTTTAATTTATAAACTAGATGTTCTTTCCCATCATTAAATACATCACTAAAAGTTGTTTCTTTCATTTCTTGTTTATGAGATTCACTTTTATTATTTTCTTGTTTGCTAGTGCTTTCTGATTTATTCGTGTTATTGGTTTTATTGTTCTCATTTTCGTCTTTATGTGAAGAACATGCACTTAGAATTAGAGCAGAACTTAGAATTTCTATAGCTATTTTTTTCATATTTTCTTCCTAAAATATTTATTTTGAATGATTTATGTAGAGACTTTAATAATATTTTCGATATGTGAAATTTTGAATGATTTTAAAATTAATCGTATGTAAAAATAGTGAAGACGACTAGCGTGATTAGAGTACTATTAGAAGTCTCACCTGTTGTTGGTAATTCTTTAGCATTTGATTGTGTCATTTGGTTCATATTCTCTTCACTAGTTTTATGAGTCATTGTAGCGTTATCTGAAGTTTGTGAAGGTTGTTGGCTATCCTGTGTCATAGTTTGGTTATTATCCACAGTGTTATCTGTAGCTTGTGATGATTCGTTAGTATTGTTTTGATTTTCAGCAAATTGATATTGTCCGCTTACATTGAAATCGCCTTTATCAGAAGAGCCGAAATATCCCGATCCTACCTCGACAGTACCATCTTTATATACTCTTACTCCTCCTGAACCAACACCAGACTTATTATTAAAATCGACGAAGTAGTAATCTCCTTTATCTTTTGCACTATGAAAATCAATATTTTCTGGAGCACTGCCACCTTTTTTCATCACATCGGATGCAATATTCACAGCATTATTTGCATTGACTTCGCTTTCCGCCGCATGTGCATTTACCCCACTAAATAATAATGCACCTGCTAAAGTTGTTGCTCCTACAATTTTCGTTGCTTTCATCAAAACGCCTCCACTTAAGGTATATTTATATCTCTTCAAATCAAACATGTAATACACCTAAAATAATATCAAACGCCAAAGACACATCATGTCTATTTAGACGTAAATTATATAAATATTTTGCATAAATAATGTAAATGAAAGAAAAAGAAGACTACAACGTAGACGATACGTCGTAATCTTCTTAATAATTTTTAATTATTGATTATTTTTTGAAAAGCGTTTAAATGTTAATAAAGATCCAGCTGCTAGTAATACTGAGGCAACTAGTGTTACTAAAGTTCCGTTTGATGCTGTTTCACCAGTTTCCGGTAATACTTTGGCATCTGATTGTGTCATTTGATTTGTTTGTTGTTCATTAGCATTATGATTAGCTACTGCAGTATTATTCATAGCTTGTGTTTGTTGTTGGCCATCTTGTGTCATAGCTTGGTTATTAGCATTATTGTTTACTGTATTATCTGTAGCTTGAGTAGGTTGTTCATTATTTTGAGCCATACCTTGATTGTTAGAATTATTGTTTACTGTTTGGTTTGTAGCTTGTGATGATTGAGTAGCGTTATTATTTGCTTGAGTTTGATTACCATTCAAATAATCTTTACCTTCTTGAGGAACTTTTATATCTACCCAGTTACTATTTTTAGCATAATCTAAATTATGTTTTTACATATTCTGCATAACTCTTATCATAACTATTGATTGAAGTAGGTCCGCCACCTTCTCCTCCATGATTTGGATTTGCAAGTCGACCTTTTAGCATTTCATCATGTTTCTTTTGCCATTTTTCAGGAGTAGCTAAAGTAAGTGTTTCTTTATCTTGTGAATCTGCATGTGCTTCATTAAAATGAGTCGCACCAAAGCCTGTAAATAATAATGTGCCTGCTAAAGTTGTAGATCCTATGATTTTTGTTGTTTTCATAAAAACGCCTCCAATTAAATTAGTATTCACCTATTTGAATATAAAAAGTAATCTTGATGTACGCTTTAATAGTACCAAACAAGCGTGACACATCATGTCTATTTACATAAAATAATTAACTTATTTTAGTTTTTAAACATAAAAAAATTCCCTAACCTCGTAAAAGATAGGGAAATTAATAATTTTAATCGATTTAGTTTTTATAAAAAACTTACTCTAGCTACGTTCAAATTTTAAACTATTCTCAACCGCTTCGCTTTTATTAAATAACAAGATAAATATCCATATTAGTGCCAATATATCTATTATTGAAAAGAAAGTATTAGTTAAACTAATGTTTTGATAAATACTAGATATTATGGCGATGATAACAAGTGGTATAATCACCACTTTGATTACATTAACAATCATTGATAAAACCTTATTTCTACTACTTTTCAAAAATGATGATGAAGCATATATCCATATTAAAAGACATATACTACACGTTATGTATGTACTGAATGAAATACCACCGTCTTTAATCACCCAGTTAAATAAATTTACAGCAAAATCATGACTATAATGTATGTTATTATTTTTTACACTATTAATAGTATATTCAGCAGTAATGCCTTGCACTATTAAAGACATTCCATTTATCAAAAAGTATACTAATCCAAATACTAACATTATGATAGTATTACTGTTTATGTATCCAATTTTAGATTTAAATTTAATAAAGACATATATAGGTATAATCAACCCCAACAAATAACTTATACCTTTAGTTACGTGGTCAAGCCATAGTACCCTTTTAAATGTGAATAGTAAATTAACGCATCAAAAGTTGAACTCACATTTTTAGTTGGTGGATATAGTATACCTTGAATAACAATACTCATTAATAGTCAAAATAATATCAATACAAAAATTGAAATATATGTAACCTTTGCGTATTTCTCTAACTCTCGCAAATCCTCACCTTCTTTCTAATTTAGTTGTTGTTATATAGATATTTATTCATATAAAAAGAAGACTTCTAACGTGAGAAATCTTCTTTGATTAAACTTAGTCATTCAATCCATCTTGAATAAGACGAAGTTCTTTTTGTAATTGAGCTGTACGTGTTTCAATTTCTTTTGTTAAGAAATCGATTTTTTCATTACGTTTTAATTCTTTTGGAATATCTGATGGATAGATAGGTTTACCAAATTTAATTAAAGCTTGGCCTGTGATTAAGCCTTGTAATTTTTTTGGACCTACGTATGCTGCTGGTAAAATAGGTGCTTTACCAAGTAATGCGATAGTTGAGGCACCACGTTTTAAAGGTGCACCTTCAACAGATGTACGATGTCCTGCTGGGAAAATCCCTACAGTTTTATTTTCTCTTAATAAATTCACTGGGCGTTTTAACGTACTTGGTCCAGGATTTTCACGGTTTACTGGAAATGCATTTAAAGACGTTAAGAATTTACCGAACCATTTGTTATTAAATAATTCTTTTTTCGCCATATAATGAATTTCATTTGGGTAAAGTGCGACACCTAACATAATAACCTCGTTATAGCTTTCATGAGTACATGTTACTACATACTTATTATCTTTAGGTATGTTCTCTTTACCTAATACATATAAAGATTTAGCCATTTTCACTAAAATAATATCTAAAAATCCACTTACTAATTTATACATTTTCTGCCACCTGCTTCTTGTTTTCTACGCTTTCTTGATTTTATCACTATCCACATTTTTGAACAAGATTTCACAAAGATACATCTAAAGTCTGATAGTACTTTACTAGCAAATTTTCCAAAAAATATTCATAATTAAGGTAATAATTTATTTAATAATGGAGGTTTAAAATGTCTGACTACAATCAAGATAATCAATCAGCACATTTCAATTACCAACAATCTCAACCAAGGAAACCTAAATTCCCATGGTTTAAAACTATCTTGGTCGCTCTAATTGCAGGTATTATAGGCGCATTATTAGTGTTAGGTGCAAGTAAAATGTTGGGAATGTTTGGCTTAAATGATAATGGCTCACAAGTTCAAGAAGCGACTAATAGTAAAGGTGGCAACGTGCTTGATGGTAAAAGTGAGAAATATAAATCCGTCAATGCGATGATTAAAGACGTATCCCCTGCTATTGTAGGCGTGATTAATATGCAAAAAGCTACTAGCTTCAATGACTTATTACAAGGTAAATCTTCTTCTAAAGCTGAACAAGCTGGGGTTGGATCTGGTGTGATTTATCAAAAGAATGATGATTCAGCTTATATCGTAACTAATAATCACGTAATTAGTGGTGCTTCAGAAATCAAAGTTCAATTACATAGTGGTAAGCAAGTCAAAGCTAAGCTCATTGGTAAAGATGCGGTATCTGATATTGCTGTATTAAAAATTGATAATACTAAAGGAATCAAAGCGATTAAATTTGCCAATTCTTCAAAAGTTCAAACCGGCGATAGCGTATTTGCGATGGGTAACCCACTCGGCCTAGAGTTTGCGAATTCAGTTACTTCTGGTATTATTTCCGCAAATGAACGTACGATTGAGTCTAATACAACTTCAGGTGGTACGAAAGTCAATGTGCTACAAACGGATGCTGCTATTAATCCAGGTAACTCTGGTGGTGCACTGATTGATATTAACGGTAACCTAGTCGGTATCAACTCGATGAAAATTGCTGCCGAACAGGTGGAAGGTATCGGTTTTGCAATTCCAAGTAATGAAGTTAAAGTTACCATAGAACAGTTAGTGAAAAACGGTAAAATCGAACGTGCATCAATTGGTATCGGCTTGCTAAACTTAAGTGATATTCCAAATTCATATAAGAAAGAACTCAACACTGATCGTGAAACTGGCGTTTACGTTGGAAAAGTTGATAGCTCAAGCGATTTAAAAGTTGGCGATATCATCACTAAAATTGACGGTGAAAAAGTTGAAGAAGATACTGATTTAAGAACTTATTTATATCAAAATAAAAAACCAGGCGAAACTGCTAAATTAACAGTGGAACGTGACGGTAAAACAAAAGAAGTTACAGTTAATTTGAAAAATCAAAAATCCACTTCTATAAATTCAGAGTCATCATCCAACTCAGAATTTGGTAGTAATGGTAGTAGTCAATTTATACAATAATACCAATACAGAAAATGCACATCTAGCTATATTTCATAGCCTGATGTGCATTTTTATTATTTTGCTAAATCTTTTCTTTTATGAGTAAGAAAGAGTGATGGAATCACAATAATGATTAATGCGATAACCGACACTAAGAACCCTGCATGGTATGCCGTAAGATTATTTTCAACTGAAGAATCTAACTGATGAACTACCATTACTAAGATTGTAGCAATAAATGCAGTACCGAAACTTGAACCAATATTTTCAATCATATTTACCCCTACACCCGCTTCGGCAATTTCATTATCATCAAGTCCCATATACGCATCGGTAGTTAATCCTAGATTAATGCCTCCTACGCTACATCCACGTATAAATAGAATAAGCGCCAACCAAAGTATACTGGTATGTTGAGTAATCAATAGTAAAGGGATTGAACCAAACATTGCGATAACTAAGCTAATGATAACAACCCATTTAGCGCCATATTTGTCGATAGCTTTACCTATATAAGGACGTGTAAGAAGCATACCAAGTCCTTGAGGGATAAGTGCCAACGTAGCGCCAATTGCTGTATAGTGCTTAAAGGTTTGAAAATATAAAGGTATGATAACCATAGGTCCCATAATACCTACATTAAACAGAAACAAACCGATAAATGAAGCGGTATAATTTCTTTTCTTAAATAAAGATAATGGTAAGATAGTGTCATTCTTAACGATTATAAAGATAATAAATAATCACTAAACCGAGACCTACGCTTACATAAATGATAGTTTCAGTATTTAGAAAATGATGATAATCGGTAGCTTTAGTCAACCCATAAATAAAAACCAAACTTATCAACGCGAGAACTACGACACCTATTACATCGAGTGATTTGTCCTTATTAAGTGGCTTAAAATTGGGTAGAAATTTAATTTGTAGCATGATGGCTATAACCACAACTACTATATTAATAAAGAACATCCAACGCCATGTAGCATAATGAATAATAAAACCGCCAATGACTGGGCCGAGTATAGGGCCTAATATCATAGGTGTACTCACAATTGCCATGACCTTCCCAATATGTTCTTGTCCTGTCGTTTTAATTAACAGACTAAACATAACGGTAGTTATAATGCCCCCACTTAATCCTTGAATAACTCGAAATAATATAAATGTTTCAATATTCCAACTTACACCTACAAATAATGAAGCTACGCCGAACAATATAGAGGCACTAATAAAAACTTGTTTACCATTAAAATGATTAATTAACCATCCAGCAACTGGAATTATCATTGCTAAGGCAAGTACATAACCTGTAATCCCCCATTGAACACTATCTAACGTTGTCCCAAAGGTTTGATTAAGTTGTTTAATTGCTATATTGATCATTGTAGAATCAAGCATTGGTGCTATAGCTCCAAGCGCAATAGCCCATGCAGCCGTCATAGTTGATTTTGAAAGTTGAGTATTATCTGTATCTGTCAAAATCTTACTCCTTAATATTGTTTCTTCGTCAACAAAATATACCCTCATTTTGTTTCCTTGTCAACAATAATAAGTTATAAAAAATTCCCAACTATAATTTAATTGGGAATTTTAGTACTCTAGAATGACAATTCACACATGTTCAAGCCTTTATGGAATACGTTGTTCAACTTGAATTTGATAATCTAAGTGGTGATTATATCTATTAATAAAAGCCATCATATTATCAAATTCCTCATCAGTCATACTATCAAAAACTTCTTGATCCCGTTGTTGAAATTGTTGATGTAATCGTGAATGCGTTTGATAAACTTCTTTACCTTTATTAGTCAATTTAAAGTAAATCTCTTTTTTATTTTCTTCACTTTTAAAACTTTCCACGAGTTCTTTTTGCTGGAGGCGTTTAGTCAACTTACTAATAGCACCACGTGTCATATAAAGTGTATCTGCTAAATAACGTACATTAGGCTGATGGTATTCAGCAATTGCTTCAATACAATGGACTTCGCTTGGTTTATAACCTTGTAGCGCTTCTTCCATTTTATCCTTATTAAGCCATCCAATCTTATTAAATAAATCTCTAAAACTACTCATAAGTATTTCTTCTTTATTTTTAGCCATCTTATCACTCTTTTAATTATGAAAATTAATTCTATTATAGCCTACATTCATCATACGTTTTGATTTGTTATAAGTTAATTTATATAAGAATTATTTGTAGTTAACCATAAAGTATTTTTTCTTACCGCGACGGATGATTGTAAATTCATTGTCAATTTTATCAGCGTCACTTAGTTCATAATCTACTGACTGTTGGCGTTCGCCATTAATATAAATCGCACCATTATTAACATCTTCACGAGCTTGACGTTTTGATGATGAAATACCTGTTTCAATTAAGGCTTCAATAATATTTGTTGTTTCAGATGATAATTCGACTTGAGGTACATCTTTAAAGCCTTCTTTTAGTTCTTGTGCAGATAATGATTTTAAATCACCACTGAATAATGCTTGAGAAATACGAATAGCATCGTTTAAAGCATCTTTACCATGGATAAATTCAGTGACATTTTCAGCTAAGGCTTTTTGAGCTTCACGTAAGTGAGGTTGTCCCTCTTTTGATTGTTCTAAACGATCAATTTCTTCTTTATCTAAGAAAGTAAAGTATTTTAAGAACTTAATTACATCTTCATCAGATTGGTTAATCCAGAATTGATAAAATTCATATGGACTAGTTTTTTCAGCATCTAACCATACTGCACCAGATTCTGATTTACCAAACTTTTTACCGTCTGACTTAGTGACTAATGGAATAGTTAAACCGTAAGCTTCAGTTTGACCGTACATACGACGCATTAATTCAATACCACTCGTAATATTACCCCATTGGTCAGAACCACCTACTTGCATCTTACAATTTAATTCACGGTTTAAGTGACCGAAGTCAATCGCTTGTAAGATTGTGTAAGTAAATTCTGTATAAGAGATACCGTTTTCTAAGCGTGATTGGATTGAATCTTTACCTAACATGTAATTGACGCCGACATGTTTACCATAATCACGTAGGAAGCTAATTAAAGAAATTTGGCTTAGCCAATCTCTATTGTTAACTAATACTGCGCCTTTATCAGTCCCAAATTCAAATAATTTATGCATTTGTGCACTGATACCTTGTACATTTGCTTCAACTTGTTCTTCAGTTTGTAATACACGTTCTTCAGATTTACCTGAAGGGTCACCAATCATGCCAGTGCCTCCACCAATAAGAACGATTGGACGATGACCATGTTCTTGGAAACGACGCAATGTCATAAATGGTAATAAGTGACCAATATGTAAACTGTCAGCCGTTGGGTCAGCGCCACAGTATAAAGAGATTTGTTCTTTATTTAATAATTCTTCGATACCTTGCTCATCAGTTTGTTGGTAAATTAACCCTCTCCATTTTAATTCATCTAATAATGCATTTGCCATAATCAATTCCTCCTGTGTAATTTATAAGATAGTTAATATATTAATTTTCAGAAAATAAAAAACACCCTTACATCGCTAATCAATGTAAGGGCGCTTGTGCACGTTACCACCATACTTAAACAACTACTCAATTCATCATAGTTATTCGCTCTCTTAATGATACGTTCATTAATTAAACGTAGGATAAATACTATTGAGGTGTATTCATATAAAAGCAATTGTTAGTTTACAACCACCACTAACTCTCTATAAATCACAGATATACTACTTCTCCTCTTATCCAATATATATTGAATTGGTATTAATTATAAGTAACACTTCATTAAAAGTCAACTTACCGAATATGATATACTATATTTAAATTTCAGGAGGATTAAGATGAACGACAAACTAACCAATTATAAATCAGATAACAAATTAAATCGTTTTGAAAAAGTCTACAAACGAATCAAGTATATTCTTGTGGGCTTATTTGGCGTTGGCTTATTTATTACACTGATTGCCTTTGTAGCATCGGTCGTTTATTTTCATTCCTTAACGCAACAAGCTTCTCAACTATCTGATAGTGAATTGAAGGAAAGGGTCTTACACTTTGCAGGTGATAATGTATTAAATCACGATAGCAAGAATGTCTTACAAGAGTATGATCAATCTGAAAACTCTTTAATTGTAGGCCCTCACCACGTTAGTCCTAATGTTATAAAAGCGCTCACTTCATCTGAAGATACATTATTCTTCAAACATAATGGTGTTCTTCCAAAGGCGTTAGTTCGCGCTATGGTTCAAGATGTGTTCAATTTAGACCAAAGTACCGGCGGCAGTACCATTACGCAACAATTAGTGAAAAACCAAGTTTTATCTAGTAAAAAGACTTATAGTCGTAAAGCAAACGAACTTATACTCGCTATGCGTCTTGAAAACTTATTATCAAAAGATGAAATTATTTATACATATTTAAATATCGTTCCTTTTGGCCGTGATTATAATGGAAACAATATTACTGGAATAGCGTCTGCTTCTTACAGTTTATTTGGTATGCCACCTTCTCAATTAAATGTGGCTCAGTCGGCCTATCTTGTTGGATTATTGCAAAGTCCTTATATGTATACACCATATGATATGGATGGTAGTTTAAAATCTTCTAGTGAAGTTCAATTAAGTATTTATCGTCAACATTATGTATTAAAGAGAATGTTAATTGAAGAAGTTATTAGTAAAAAAGAATATGAACAAGCTAAGCAATTTAATATTTATAAGCATTTACTTACTAATCCAAATTTAAAGGGTCATGCTAAACAATCAGCATAAAATGTGGTGATATATCTCTGGACTTTTTTCAAAATAAAAAAAGTAGTAGAGCTTATCACCCTACTACTCTTATAACATATCCTAATTAGAATAAACCTACAGCGTGGCCGTCATCTGTAACGTCCATGTTTAATGCTGCTGGTTTTTTAGGTAAACCAGGCATAGTCATGATTGCACCTGTTAACGCTACGATGAAACCTGCACCTGTTTTAGCTTCTAATTCTCTAATAGTGATATCGAAACCACTTGGTGCACCTAATGCTGTGGCATCATCACTAAATGAATATTGTGTTTTTGCCATACAGATTGGATATTTGCCCCAACCGTTATCAGTGAATTCTTTAAGTTGTCTTTTAGCTTTTTTACTGAAAGTAACTGATGAACCACCATAGATATCTTTAACGATTGTTTCGATTTTTTCTTCTAATGATTGATCTAAATCATATAAGAATTTGAAGTCGTTTGGTTGTTCGATAACTTCAAGTACTTGGTTAGCAAGGTCTACGCCACCTTTACCACCTTTTTCCCAAACTTCAGTTAAAGCGATACGTACATTATTTTCTTTAGCCCAAGCTTTAACCGCTTCAGTTTCAGCGTCTGTATCGTGAATAAACGCATTTAAAGCGATAACTGGTTCAACGCCGAATTTACGGATATTGTTAACGTGACGTTCTAAGTTCACAATACCTGCTTTAACTGCTTCAACGTTTTCTTCTTTTAAGTCATCTTTAGCTACGCCACCATGCATTTTAAGGGCACGAACTGTTGCGACTAAAACGACTGCTGATGGTTCAAAGCCTGCTTCACGTGCTTTAATATCGATGAATTTTTCAGCACCTAAGTCTGAACCAAATCCTGCTTCTGTAACTACGATATCTGATAAATCACGAGCAGTTTCAGTTGCTAAGATTGAGTTACAACCATGTGCAATGTTAGCGAATGGTCCACCATGAACTAATGCTGGTGTGCCTTCGATTGTTTGTACTAAGTTAGGTTTAATAGCATCTTTTAAGATCATTGCTAAAGCACCTTCAACTTTAAGGTCAGCAACTGTAACTGGTTTACGATCACGTGTATAACCAATTGTAATACGGCTGATTTTATCTTTTAAGTCGTTAATATTACGTGCTAAACATAAGATAGCCATAATTTCTGATGCAACAGTGATGTTAAATCCGTCTTCACGTGGTACACCGTTTGTTGGTCCACCTAGACCTACTGTAACGTGACGTAAAGCACGGTCATTCATATCTAATACACGTTTCCATTCGATACGACGAACATCGATACCTAGGTCATTACCTTGGTGGATGTGGTTGTCAACGAATGCTGATAACGCATTGTTTGCTGTTGTAATGGCATGGAAGTCACCGTTAAAGTGTAAATTAATATCTTCCATAGGTAACACTTGTGCGTAACCGCCACCTGTAGCGCCACCTTTAATACCGAAAGTTGGTCCTAACGCTGGTTCACGTAAAGCAACCATAACGTTTTTATTTAATTCATTAAATGCATCAGCTAAACCTACTGTTACTGTTGATTTACCTTCTCCGGCTGGAGTTGGGCTCATTGCAGTGACTAATACAACTTTCCCTTTGTTTTCTTTAGGTTTAACTTGATTAATATCAATCTTCGCTTTGTAATGTCCATATTGTTCAAGTGCTTCTTCTGGAATTCCAGCGTTTTTAGCAATTTCTCCAATAGGTTTTAGTTCTGATTGATTAGCAATATCTAAATCTGATAAATGTGCCAACTTATTTCAACCCCTTGTAAATATTAGTTATTATTTTTATGTAAGAATGAGGTTGTGACAAATTCGGTTAATGTCTTAACCTCTTCTTTAAATCTTACATACTAATAATAACTAACTATGAAAGCGATGTCGAATTTTTGAGAGCGTTTCCAATGATTTGTGTAAAATTTAACTAATTTTAGTAGGATAATTGCATAAAAAAGAAGCGACGACAAAATCTTATTTAATTTCAAGATTTTATCATTACGCTCCTACGATTGTTATTAAAAATGAAAAAGTATATTCATGCTTTTTCAAGTTAGCCTATTATTATCAAATTATTTAGTTGTACCTCTATATTCAATTCTATGAGGTAATATAACGTTTGGTTCTTCAATTTCTTCATCATTCATATATTTAGTTAATAAACGCATGCCTACTGCACCAATGTCATATAGTGGTTGGATGACACTTGATAATTTAGGTCTAACCATTTCTACTAAACGTGTATTATTAAAAGTAATAATTTGCAAGTCTTCTGGCACTTTAACTCCAGCGTCTAAAGCACTGTGCATAATTCCTATAGCCTGTTCATCACTAATAGATAGAATCGCATCAGGTAAATTATCTTTGATTTCTTCAAATACTCTAATACCATCTTTATAACTTTCTGAACCTGAAAGTTGAACGGTATCATTTAATTTAAGTTGATGTTGATTTAATACTTCTTTCAAGCCACTAAGTACATCATCTTGTGCTTTTTTAGAATAATCACCACTTACTAATGTAAACTCTTTAGCACCAGATTGGATTAATTCTTCGGTAATTTCCTTAGCTGCTTCTTTAAAATCAATGTTTACAGAAGCGATGTTATCATCTTTACCATTAGTGCCTGATACTACAACAGGTACTGATGATTGATTAATTAAGCTTTTAATTTCATCAGAAATAGTACCGCCTAGGAAGATAATGCCATCCACTTGCTTACTTAATAAGTTATTAAAGATTTCTTTTTCTTTTTCAGGATCATTATCTGAATTTGAAATAATTGAATGATATTTATACATTGTCGCAATATCTTCAATACCACGCGCTAATTGAGAATAATAAATATTAGAAATATCTGGAATAATAACGCCTACTGTTGTCGTACGTTTACTAGCTAGTCCTCTTGCCACAGCATTAGGTCTATAATTTAATTTTTTAATTACATCATTAACCTTTTTACGGGTTTCAGGTTTCACGTTCTGGTTACCATTGACTACTCGTGAGACAGTTGCCATTGACACTCGAGCTTCTCTAGCAACATCATATATAGTTACTGTCATAATTTCCTCCTTGTAAGCGCTTTAGTATCTATTATAAAGTGTTTTCATTTTATTTTCAAAGTTTATCATAAAATCTATTCGTACGAAATACGTTAATTATTAATTCACATTTATGTCAATATTTTACGCTAAATAATTGTTTTAGTCGCAAACTCACTTATGTCATAATTAAATTTAATTAGATTTATATAATCAAATTATAGTCTTCAAACTATAGAAATAAAAAATAGCTATCCATTTTCCCAGAAATAATAGTATAGAACATTTATCTCTTTCAGTAAAATGAATAGCTTGATATTGGTCATTATAATAATTTTAGCGTGAGTTATTTTAATTTTTTTGAATTATATAATTCAGCGAGTGGCTTTAATTCACTATAAAACTCATTAAATTCATTTAAATCCATTTGTTGACCACTATCACTTAGTGCTACTGCTGGATTCGGATGAACTTCTGCCATTACTCCGTCTGCGCCTACTGCTAGAGCTGCTTTAGCTGTTGGGAGCATAATATCTTTACGTCCAGTACTATGTGTCACATCGACCATAACAGGTAAGTGTGTGCCTTGTTTTAGAATTGGTACAGCTGAAATATCGAGGGTATTTCGTGTCGCTTTTTCGTACGTACGGATACCGCGTTCACAAAGAATAATATTTTTGTTGCCTTGAGATGCAATGTACTCGGCAGCAAATGTAAATTCTTCAATAGTCGCTGATAAGCCCCGTTTTAATAAAATAGGTTTATTGGTACGTCCTGCTTCTTTCAATAATTCAAAATTCTGCATGTTACGTGCCCCAATTTGGAAGACATCTAAATAGTCATCTGCCACTTCAAAATCTGCAGGATTAACTATTTCACTAA
This sequence comes from Staphylococcus sp. acrmy, assembly GCF_022690565.1. Classification (NCBI taxonomy): domain Bacteria; kingdom Bacillati; phylum Bacillota; class Bacilli; order Caryophanales; family Staphylococcaceae; genus Staphylococcus; species Staphylococcus sp. acrmy. Next base: position 21,444 of record NZ_JALCVE010000006.1, read on the forward strand.
CCACATTTAAGCCAAATTTATCTTTTACATTCTTCAGTATTTTAAGTCCTTCAAGACCTAAACCTTGGAAATCATACGGAGATGTACGTGGTTTAAATGCACCACCGCGAATGAATTTTTCTCCTTTAGCTTGTAAATCTTTTGCTACAGCATCTACTTGTTCTTGAGATTCAACTGAACATGGGCCAAATACAAACGATTTATTACCATCTCCAATTATTCCACCATTGTCAAATTTAACTATTGTATCTTCAGGTTTAAGTTTTCTAGATACATATAAATGTTTTTCATGTTCTGATTTCTGTAAATCAGTGGAGGCTTTAAATATCTCTTTGAATAATTGTTTAATGACATTATCATTGAATGGACCTTGGTTACGATCCATTAGATGATTAATCATTTCTTTTTCGCGTTGTGGGTCATAAACTTTTGTACCTTGTTTAATCTTCTCTTCGCCAATTTTTTGCGCTAGTTCCCCTCTTATAGAGAGTAAATCTAAGATTTGATTATTAATAGAAATGATTTCACTTCTATATTGTTCTAACTTTGTTGACACTACTGCTCACCTCAATAAATTTTACTTACTTATTTATATTACTTTAAAGCGATAAAATAATTGTATTTAGATAATATTTTAACAATTACATTCCGAATGTTCAACCGTTCAACGCATTTAGTTTTCAGAATTTTGAGAATTCTATCTTTATATAAATCTTATTTTACATTAAAAATTGAAAAAAGAGCAATGCAAATTCAATCGCATTGCTCTAAATATTAGTGATTAATCATTAAACGTACGTTTGTCTATTTTACTTTTAGCTTTTTCAGTTCTTTGTTTTTGCTTAGCTGTTTTATTATTTTGAACATTTTTCTTATTTTGAGATTTTGGCTTGTTACTATTTGATTGTTTATTGTTTGATTGAGATTTAGTCTTTGATGCTTGATCTTTAGTATCATGAGTAACAACACCATTGTCAAATTTAGCTGAAGAATGTGCTTGATTATTCTTAGATTTAACTTCACCTTTGTTAAAATCTTTTGTTTCTTTTGTAACTAAATTTGGCACTTTTTTATTAGTAGATTTCGCAATTGGTGTTTCTGCTAATAAAGATTTTGTTTTACTAGCTACTGATTTATCATTGCTTAATTTTTCTTGTTTAGCTTTTGCTGCTGAAGCTAATCTATCAGCAGATGATTGTTTAGCATTTCCTGGTGTTTCATTAGTTACTGATGGGTCTGCTAAGTTATTTTCAGCTGCTTCTGTTTTCACTGCATTTTGTTGTGCAGTTAATTCAGATTTGCTTACCTCTTTTGAATCTTTAGCATTTTGAGTGTTATTTTTAGAAGCTGTTTCTGCTTTAGCTTCTTGAATTTCTTGTGCTTGTGGTGATTGATCAGCTAAGTCATCTGATGTTTCTGCTTTTATTGCATTTTGTTGTGCAGCTAATTCTGTAGCACTTGTGTCATTAGAATTATCAGTTGTTGCTTCCGCTTTAGCTTCTTGGATATCTTGCGCTTGTGGTGATTGATTTGCTAAATCATCTGATGTTTCCGCTTTTATTACATTTTGTTGTGCAACAATTTCTTCTGCGCTATTCTCTTGATTATCTTTTTGGTGATTATTTGATTCTGTTGCTTCTGCTTTAGCTTCTTGAATTTCTTGTGCTTGTGGTGATTGATCCGCTAAATCACTAGATGTTTCTGCTTTTATCGCGTTTTGTTGTGCAACAATTTCTTCTGCGCTATTTTCTTGGTTATCTCTTAAATGACTGTTGTCAGTTATTGCTTCTGCTTTAGCTTCTTGAATTTCTTGCGCTTGCAGTGATTGGTCTGCTAAATCATCTGATGTTTCTGTTTTAATTGCATTTTGTTGTGCTTTAAGTTCTTCAGAAGAAACTTTAGCATCTTTTTTATTTCTAAAATCTTCTATTTTTTGTTTAACATTTTCAATGCTACCTTCAGCTTGTTGTTTAATGTCGTTATAACGTGTTCTAAACTCTTCTTCTTTTGCTTTAGCTTGGTCTACTTTTTCTTCAGCTTTATTTTTATAAAATAAGCCTACTGCAGAACCAATTAAAGCACCTGTTATAAAGCTAACTACAAAGTCTTTACGTGAGCTATGAGAGCTATTTCTATGTTGGCTATATTGAGAATGTTGAACATGGCTACTGTTTTGTTGATTTACGCCTTTGCCATGTAAATCTTTACCAGTATTATTTGTTTCCATCTCATCTCTATTGTAATGTTTTGTATTTAAGCCTTGGCGTGCTTTTCCATTAACTTGGTTAACGCCATTATCACGTAAATCTTCACCTGTGTTATTTGTTTCAAACGCATCTCGGTCGTAATGTTTTGTGGCATTTGACTGTGCTGCATCATCTTGTTGGTTTGCGCCTCTACCATGTAAGTCATTGCCTGTATTATTTGTTTCGAATGCATCTCGGTCATAATGTTTTGTGGCATTTGATTGTGCTGCATCATCTTGTTGATTGGCACCATAACCATGTAAGTCATTGCCTGTATTATTTGTTTCGAATGCATCTCTATCATAACGTTTTGTGGCATTTGACTGTGCTGCATCATCTTGTTGATTTGCGCCTTGCCCATGCAAGTCGTTGCCTGAGTTATTTGATTCATATGCATCTCTATTATATTTCTTACTCATGCTAATTCCTCCTATAAGAAATGCACTTAAACAAGTACAAACCTCATTTAAGTGCATATGTTTAAATCGTATTAAAAGTTTTTATCTACGTTAGTAGTGTAATTCTGTGTTGAATGATTTGCATCATTACCTACAGAACCACTTCTGTAGTTTGCACTTCCTCTACGGTAGTGTCTATTTTGCCATTTGTCAGCAATTTCCATTGCAACATTTGACCATTGTACTACTTGAGAAATCTTATCTTCATTTTGAGAAATGTTGTGTGTAATTGAGTTAGTTACACGGTCAACTGAACCATTTAAAGTTTGAACTGAGTCGCCGATACCTTTAACACCATCAACAACTGAATTTAAACGTTCAACTTTGCCTTGGATATCCTCAGTTAAGCGATTTGCTTTGTGAAGTAAATCCGTTGACTCACGAGTAATACCTTGTATTTGACCTTCAACACCATCAAGTGTTTTAGCCACGTGATCTAAATTCTTTTTAACTGAAAGTAAAACCACTACGATTCCAATACATAATACTAAGAATGCAATCGCGGCAATAATTCCAGCAATTGGTAAAATCCAATCCATTAAAAACGCCTCCTAATTACCTTTTAATATAAAAGTCATTAATTATAAATACCCAGCATAATTATATATAAACATATTAAAATTCATTTGTCATGCCGACTTTTTTTTCGTAGGCACGTTGAAGTTTTTGAATGTCTCCTGCGCCCATAAATAAAATTACGGCATTTTCAAATTCTTCTAATACGTCAATATTATTTTCATCGATTAAAGTAGATCCGTCAATACGATTTATTAAATCTTGGATAGTTAATTCTCCATTATTTTCACGAATTGAACCAAAAATCTCACATAAGAATACTTGGTCAGCTTTACTTAACGATTCAGCAAAATCGTCTAAGAAAGCTTGTGTTCTAGAAAATGTATGCGGTTGAAAGACAGCTACAATATCTTTATTAGGGTATTTCTTACGTGCTGTTTCAATTGTAGCACTAATTTCTCTTGGATGGTGAGCATAATCGTCTACAAGTACTTGTTTAGACACAAATGTTTCATTAAAGCGACGTTTTACACCGCCGAATGTTTCAAGTGCTTCTTTAATGTTGTTGACGTCCATTTTTTCTAAATAACTAATTGTAATCACGGCTAATGCATTTTGAATATTATGATCACCGTATTGAGGTGTTAAGAAATGATCGTAATATTCTCCATCAATATAAACATCAAATTCTGTACCTTTATCAGTGATTTGAATATTTTCAGCGTAAACGTCGTCTTTATTATTTAAACTGTAATAATAAATGGGTACGTCTGTTTGTAATTTTCTTAAATGTTCGTCATCGCCCCATGCAATAATTGCCTTTTTAACATTGTGCGCCATACTTTGGAAAGCACTTGCTACGTCATCTATATCTTTAAAATAGTCTGGATGATCGTAATCAATGTTAGTCATAATCGCATAATCAGGGTGATAACTTAAGAAGTGACGGCGATACTCACATGCTTCAAACGCAAAGTAATCACTCGCTGGTAATCCCATACCAGTACCATCACCGATTAAGAAAGAAGTCTTTTTGTCTCCGTTCATAACGTGAGACAACAATCCCGTTGTTGACGTTTTACCATGTGCGCCAGTTACGGCTACAGATGTGTACTGATTAATAACATGACCTAAGAAATCATGGTAACGAATAATATCTAATTTTAATTCATGAGCTTTAACGATTTCTTCGTGTATATCAGGAAACGCATTACCTTGAATAACTACCATGCCTTCTTTAATATTATCAGCACTAAATGGTAGAATTTTAATTCCTTTATTTTTTAATGCTACTTCTGTAAATACATATTTTTCAATATCTGAGCCTTGCACTTCATGCCCTAAATCATGCATGATTTGTGCTAAAGAACTCATTCCTGCACCTTTTATACCAACAAAATGATAATGCGTCATATACATAAACTCCTTTTAAATTAATCTTTCTGTAAATCTGCCTCAGTAATAAATACATCTCTTGGTTTAGACCCATTAGCGCCAGATATATAATCTAGTTGTTCTAATTGATCCACAATGCGTGCAGCACGATTATAACCAATTTGGAAATGTCGTTGAATTAATGAAGTGGATATATGTCCTTCATGAACCATAAATTCGCACACATCATCAAAAAGTTCATCCTGTGCTTGAGTTTGGTTCTTCTTCAATAGTTCCTTTTCCTCAAATAAATAATTCGGCTCTCTTTGATCTTTAATAAAGTCAACTACATCATCAATTTCTTCATCAGAAACAAATGTGCCTTGTACACGTATAGGCTTGTTCATTCCACTACCAAGATAAAGCATATCGCCGTAACCTAATAAGCGTTCAGCGCCGCCACTATCTAATATAGTTCTAGAATCAACACTAGATGAAACCATAAATGCTATACGTGTTGGAATGTTAGCTTTAATTAAACCAGTAATAACGTTTACTGAAGGTCTTTGTGTAGCTACTAACATGTGTATACCACAAGCACGTGCTTTTTGTGCAATACGTGCAATGGATTGTTCAACTTCTTGAGGTGCCATCATCATTAAATCAGCTAACTCATCAATTACAATAACAATTTTTGGCATTCTTTGCTCATATGAAGCTTTCTTATTAAATGCTGTGATATTTCTAACATGATATTGCGCAAATAATTTATAACGGCGCTCCATCTCATCCACAGCCCATTTCAAGCTTTGCGTAGCTGCTTTTACATCAGTAATCACAGGTGATACTAAATGTGGTAAATCATTATAAGGAGCAAGTTCCACCATTTTCGGATCAATAAGTAATAATCTTAACTCTTCAGGGTGATTCTTATAGAGTAATGACATTAAGATACTATTGATACACACTGATTTACCTGAACCTGTGGCACCAGCGATTAAGGCATGTGGTGTCTTCGCAATATCCATTAATAGTGGTTCGTTATTGATACGGTTACCCATGGCTACAGTTAATTTAGAATCGGCATTTTTAAATTTCTGAGTTTCAAGTATCGACTTCAAATTAACTTTAGTCGGGTTCTGGTTAGGAACTTCGATGCCTACAAGACTCGTTCCAGGGATTGGCGCCTCAATTCGAATATCCTTAGCTGCTAAAGCCATTTTAATATCATCTTGTAACGCTGTAATACGCGACACTTTTACGCCTTTTTCCACTGCGAGTTCAAATCTTGTTACACTCGGTCCTCTAGTCACATTTTGAACTTCTGCTGAAACGTTAAAATAATAAAACGCGTCATTCAATTCTTGTTTTTTCTCATCTATCCATGTTTCATCGACATCATATTCTTCAGGCGCTTCTAATAAATCTAAACTTGGCAATTTAATATTAGGCCCTCTTCTAATTATACTTTTAGCACCAGTTTGAGGTGATGTTTGGACAGAATCTTGTTGTTGATGTTGACCTGTTTCACTATGATTTATAGATGTCTCTTCACTTTCATTTTGAAAATGACTCTCTTCAACTTCATCATGAGGTTGAGCAATCGTATCTGAGATTGTTTCTCCCTCATTGTTATCTTCTTGTTCAACGTGATTTTCAATAATATTAGAATCATTATCCATTAAATGATTATCTTCATGTGATGTTTCTAACTGATCATTTAATATATGATTATCCTCATTATTTAACGATTGTGTGTCGATGTCTGCAGTATCATCTTTAGCAGAAGATGAAGAATGTGATTTAGTATCTGTAGATGCATGAGTAGAATTAAATTTAGTTTCTGGTTTTAACTCGGGTACATCAACTTTAGAACGTGTTCGTTTATCTTTTTTTGCATCCATCATTTTTTTCTTATCAGATGGTGTCATCACGACATTAAATGGTTTACTTCCTGGTTTAATATTACGTTTAGGTGTACTTGTTTGTTCTTTTACTTCAGACTCATTATTTTTAATGTCGTTAGACTCGCTATCTTCATTTTGATTTGCCATATTCTCTTCGCTATCTACACTAATACTTTCTTCTTTATTAAGTTCAGCACTAGATGTTGCGTGGTTAATATCAGCGTCTTGTGAGTAATCGTCTTCCGCTTCATCATGATATTCACGATTATCGACACTATGTTTAGGTTGATGTCTATCTTCAGTAACAGCTGCTTGTTCTTGATGATTCATTTCTTCACGGTGTTTAGGTGCATATTCAGTATCTGATTCAACCGCATTTTGCACAAAATCAACGTTAGTATCGGTAGTATCAGTAGATGAAGGATGGGATTGAACCTCTATATCTTCATCCCTATTCTCTTCGCTATTTTCAATTTCACGATAGTTCGCCTCATCGATATCACTGTGGGACTGTTCATGTTGATTTGTTTCATTATCAAAATCTGTAGCTTCAACAATATCTTGATTATCTTCAACGTCATCAGATACTGAGTCAGTTGTTTCAAGTGAGTTATATTCCTCATTATGCTCATCTGCCGATTCAGTTGCATTGACATCACTAACTTTTACATCTTCATCATTCACTTGTTGTACACTAGTAACTTGATTCAAATCAACTTCTTCATAATTATAGTGTGCGTCATCTTCACTGTCTTGTTGTAAATTTTCATCGTGGTTATTTTCATTGAGTTGCTCAGTATCCGTACCCAATGCATTTTCATGTTCTTCATCAAAATGACTCGCATTATCTTCATCATGATCTAGAGAACTTTCACCAATGTACTGTTGGGCTTGTTTCGCGTACATTTCATCAATAGCTTTTTGAATACCATCTTCTTCATCAACTTGTTGGCGCTTATGTTGTAACGCTTGCTTAAATCTAAGTTTCTGTTGAGCTTTACGCTCTCTCTCACGTCTAATTTCTTCAACAATTTGGGAAGCATAGATATTTTCAATATTAACCTTGTTATCTCTTTGAGAGTAACTTGGTGTTTTACTTTTAGATGACTCAATTTCATTGTTAACATCATTCTGATGTTCAACTTTACTACTATTACTTTCCTGTGTAGAAGACGTAGAGTCCTCGTTCAATTGTGCGTTATTCTTTTCATAATTATGACTATAAGAAGATAACGTTACATTGTCATCCTTTTTAGATGATGTTGACTCATTATTGATGTCATTGTCAGCTGGAGGAATAACTCCGTTTTCAATTGGTCGTCGTTTTTTAGTTCCAAATATCGCTGAAGGTACTTCAGACGTTTTAAAGCTTGGTCGATGATATGTAAAATCAGAATTCATTTTATAATCTGATTTAAAGCGCTCTGATTGTAATTTAAAACGATTATGATTTTGAGAACTTCCTGAGTGCTTTGTATCTTTTGTCTTCGATGCACTTGTACTAGTTGTATGAGTATTATAATCGCTCCTACGTGAAGACGAAGTACGACTTTGAGGTGTTCTATTTTTAAATGAAGGTATGCCAGTATCATCATGATTAGTGTGTGTTCTTCTACGTCGTCTACGCGTCTCATTTGAATCATTGTCATAATGACTAATATCATTATCCTTACTCGAATGATGAGAAGCATAATTATTATCATAATCATCAGTACGTTGATGTGACTCTGTAAAATCTGGTTCTTCACTTTCACTATCATAATAAATAGCATCTTCGTAATCTTCAGTATCTCTACCGATATCTATCGGAAAGCGAAACTTGCCCTTAGGACGATCATAAATATCATTATTTTCAGGAAGTAGTGCATCATCATCTTGCATTTTTGAGTCTTGACGTCGTTTGTTCTTACGTCTTAGTAATTCTTCATCAGAATCATTATTGTTGTTAAATAAATCGTCAAACCAACTCATACACTTACCCCCTTCCTTTTTTATTCAAAAAATGCTTTGCCGACTTCATAGTCATCAGATAAAACCATAATACCTTTTTCTTGAGGTGCATTTGGTAAGTCTAATTCTCTCATTGAACAAATCATACCACTTGAATCAACGCCTCGTAGTTTAGCATCTTTAATCACCATCCCACTTGGCATTACAGCACCTACTTTAGCGACGACTACTTTTTGTCCTTCATCTACGTTTGGTGCACCACATACAATTTGTAATGTTTCAGTACCTACATCTACTTTAAGCACACTCAATTTATCTGCATCTGGATGCTTTTCTTTAGTGTTCACATATCCAACTACAAATTTTGGTGATAAGTCTGCATCAAGTTTAAAGTCGATACCGGCTTTTGAAATTGCTTGTTGTAATGCTTCTACAAGTTCAGAAGTTAATTTAATATGGCCGTTATTTTCAATTTGATGATAGTTAGAAAAATTAAAAATGTTAAAACCTACAATTTTATCTTCATGGGTAATTGTAACTACATCATTTTTAGTGTTGTACTCAAATGGACCATCAGTAGGCTCAATTTGTAAAAACGCAACGTCGCCTACGCCTTCTTTATTGTAAAATAAATTCATTGTTATTCTCCTCTATTTGCTTTATTTCTTATTATTATATTTTTTACGATTCGCTTCCAAACGTTGAATCACATTAGGATCACGTTTTTGTTTATTATTTTTACCTAAGATGAAGATAGGTTCGAAATGACCTTTTTCATAACCAAATGATAAGGAAGTAATTGGTACAAGTCCTTTAGTAAAGAACTCCATAGTTAAATGGGCCATCACGTCGTAACCTGTTTTATTGCGAATATCTGCAACGACTAACACATCTTGGTGTGGCACGGCTACTAGCATTTCACCTTCACATTGTTGATAGATATCATCTAAAAACTTAGTGTTTAAAATACGACTCGCGTCATATCCATCATTCGAATTCACAAAATAGAAAATATTACCTTTTACTTCATCTGTTTTAAATTTATTTTGTAATTTGCGCACGTTGAATAAAGACATTTCTTTCACTTGTTGCGCAGTTAATCCAAGTGTTTCAAGCATACTTTCATCAATCAAACGATAGGATTTTCCTAAATCAAGTGCGTAGTAAATGTTAGTTTCAGCAGTATGCTCATCTATAATAAATTTGTGACCTTCTTGCGTCTTTTTATCAAAACTAGTTGCTCGAATAACAGGCATGACTTGGATATCACTCATGCGTGAAAGTCCCTCATCATCCATTTGAGCTACAACTTCTTCGACGTAATACACAATTTCATCAACGATTTTTTCTTTTTGTTCTTCATATTTAGCAACAATCGCGTTTAACTTAATTGTTACACCTTTATGATTGTCTTGTCTGTATATACGTAAGGTTTCTTCCTCACGGTCGAACTTAAAATCGACGTTTAAATGGCTTAAACATTGCTTTAATTTATCTCTCATTTGAAAGACGTTCATAATTAACAACACTCCTATATTCGCACCTTATCATATTTTACAATAAATAAGCATTCAATTACAGAAAAATTCATCTAATATACGAATTCATTTTAATCAATTAAAGTACTAAAAGGTTTATCGCATATAATTTCTGAAATAAAACAATACTATTTCGAATGAAAGTTAACTATATTGATTTAAGAATTCATCAATTTGTTCAATTGATTTACGTTCTTTACCAATATAACTTCCTACAAGTTCTCCTTGTTTATATACTAAAAAACTTGGAATACCCATAATATCATTTTCAATAGCTAAATCTATAAACTCATCTCTATCAACTGATACAAATTTAAAATCTGTGTATTTTTCTTCTAATTTAGGTAGATCTGGTTCAATTACGCAACAGTCTGGACACCATCCCGCAGTAAATTCAAATACTGTGTGACCCTGTTTTAAATCTTCAAATTGTTGTTCAGATTCTAATTTAATCATAAATTTTCTCCTTCATTTTGAAATTGTAATGTATTAATTTGATTATCATCTAAGTTAATTATTGCTTGTTTTAATAACTGACGGGCTGAGAAGTAATCTCGAATATCAAAAATCGCATTGGTACTGTGAATATATCTTGCACATACCCCGATAACAGCTGTTGGAATACCTTGGTTTGCTTTATGAATTTCTCCGCCGTCTGTACCACCTGGAGAAATATAATATTGATGGTTGATATCATAGCGTTCTGTAAGATTTAATAAGTAATCTCGGAACGTAGGTTGAAGAATCATTGTACCGTCTTTAATTCGAATTAATGTCCCCTTACCTAATTCTCCAGATAATTGTTGTTTACCTTTAATATCATTCGCTGGAGAACAATCGACAACAAATGCCACATCGGGTTGAATTAATTCAGCTGCAGCTTTAGCACCTCTTAAACCTACTTCTTCTTGAACATTAGCTCCTACATATAAATCAACATCTAACTCAACATCTTTGAGTAATTCTAATATTTCAATTGCAATGACACAACCATAACGATTGTCCCATGCCTTAGCACTAAAACGATGCTCAGTTAATTGTGTGAATGGCGCATAAGGTACAATCGTGTCACCGATTTCGATACCACGTTCTCTTACTTCATTATCACTTTCAGCTCCGATATCTAACATTAAGTCTTTAATTTCTGGCGCTGCTTCGTTACCAGTTCTAAAATGTTTAGGAATATTAGCAACCACTCCAATTACATTTTGGCCTTCTCTATTTTTAACCTGTAATCGTTGACCTTGCCAAATATCATTTGCTACGCCACCAAGATTGGTAAATTGTAACATCCCATTAGAAGTAATATTCGTCACCATGAATCCAATCTCATCCATATGTGCAGCAATCATTACACGTTTCGCATTTGCCTTCTTAGACTTCTTAATACCGAAAAAACCACCCATGTGATTCGTCACAAACTCATCTACATAAGGTGTCATTTCTTTTTTCATAAACGCACGCACTTGTTCTTCAAACCCTGGTGCGCCATGCAATTCTGTTAACGTTTTAATACGTTCTAAAGTTTTGTCATTTTGCATCTTATAAACACGCTCCTTAAATGTATTATATCATTTTGATTATGGTAAACTAATGATATGAACTAATTATAGAGAGGTAAGGATTATGACACGTCAAACTTATAAATACATCTCCATTCCTGTAGCTCTAACACTTGGTTTATCTACAGCGATTGTGTTTTATTTTCTTTTTGAAAATAACAGAGTTAAAGACCCTGGCAAAATATTAGAAGAAGCGAAATCTTATTTCATGGACATAAAAGGCTCGTACATTCTTCATCAGCCATTTGTCGACGATAACCTCTATTCAGAAAGATTAATTTACCAAGGTGGCATTACACAAAACAAACATAATAAGATTATTGAATACGTGTTCTACGCAGACGCTAAAACAGGTGAAATCTTAAATATTCAAGAATTATAATTATCGATATCTTTTAAAAGCAAAATATAGAGAGAAATGCTAAACAATCAAAAAGCACCAAGCAACGATCTATAGTTGCTTGGTGCTTTTACTTGTTCTCTTAAAACTATAAAAAATAAGCTAGTACATTAATCATTGGCGTCTTCCAATGTAATTAATGTGAGTCTAGCTTAACTAACGTTTAATATTATCATGAAACTTAGCTTCCATACGATAAATACGTGAGCCCTTATCAGAGAATTTCTTTTCATATTCAGTTAAGATATTATCTTCGTCATCTTCATCGTGAAGATTTAAATTTAATTTAGTAAAATACATACCGTATTGCGACATACTTTCTAAACTGAAGGCAAACAATCCTCGATTATCTGTTTTAAAATGAATTTCTCCATCTTCTTCAAGAATTTGTTGATACAACGCTAAAAACGTATGATATGTTAAGCGACGTTTAGCGTGTCTTTTCTTAGGCCATGGATCTGAGAAGTTTAGATAAATTCGAGATACTTCATTATCTTTAAAATATTCATTTAATTCAATTGCATCGTTACAAATCATTTTTAAATTTGTGAGGTTTTGTTCTTTCACTTTGTCTAGAACTTTATACATAACGCTTTTTTCTCGTTCCATAGACACGAAATTAATCTCAGGATATTTAGCAGCTAACGTCGTAATAAATTGTCCCATACCAGAGCCAATTTCAATATAGATAGGTTGTTGTTTATCAAACCATTCCGTCATTTTTCCTGCATGTGTACCGTCCATATCCACTAAATCCGGATGCGATTTTAAATAATCTTCCGCCCATGGTTTGTAGCGAACTCTCATACGTGATATCTCCTTAAATAAATAAGTTACTATTCATAACTTCATTTAAAAATTTTAACCAAGTGTTCATATCTTTAAATCTCTTTTGTTCTTCATACCATTGCACCATGCCAATAGATTGAATAACTGTATACCATTTCATACGTTTGTTTAAATCAATCGTTTCTTCGACACCATACGTGCTAAACCATTGAGACCATTTCTTCTTGGGAACGTAGTTGTAGAGCAACATGCCTATGTCTATCGCAGGGTCAGCAATCATTGCGCCTTCCCAATCCACTAAGTACAATTCATCTCTGTCAGATAACAACCAATTATTATGATCAACATCACCGTGAACTACTGTAAAGAAACGTGGATCTAAATTTGGTATATGCTCTTCTAGATAAGTTAAAGCTTTACGCACGATATGATGAGTTAACACCTCTCTGGATAATGAAGTATTAATTTTTTTCAACATAATTGTCGGCGTAATAGGTTCCATTTCCATGCGTTTTAGCATATTAAGTAATGGTTTAGAACCATGTATTTTCTTCAATAATTCAGCTACTCTAGTTTGATACATTTCAGAAGGCTCTAACTCTCTACCGTTCTTCCAATGTTGAGCTGTAACGACTTCGCCTGTTTCAATACGTTTCGTCCATACTAATTTAGGTACAATGCCTTCTGCTGATAACGCTGCTATAAATGGATTAGAATTACGTTTTAAGAATAACTTCTGACCATCTTGTTCAGCCATATATGCTTCACCTGAAGCTCCGCCAGCTGAGTCAAGCGTCCACCCTAACTGATAAAACTGCTCCAACTCGTTCACCTCACTTTCAATTAGAAAATGGCTCGAGAAATATAGTTTTCAAGAGCCATATATTCTAATTTGTTATATCCCGTTGTTGGAATAACGCGATTACACTATGTTTTCATAGATATTAATTTTAAAATAATTAGTTTTTATTGTCCCTTAGACGTTTAAATATTAATGACGTCTCTTTAATCACTCATTGATGATTTTATAATTTTTAGCCTTATTTTTCAACTGAAAATGAGAAACAAAAAGATACATTTTACTAGTCTGAGATGGCTAAAATTCCGTTAAATCTTTAAGTAACAGTATATCATATTATTACCCTATTTGCCGGACAATTTTCGTTTAAAACCAATAAAAAATAATCATCTTATTCAACTCGATTTAAACTAGCAGCAAAAGCTTAGTCTCTCGCTAGTTAAATCAAAAAGTTAAATAGATGATTATTTTAAAATTTATTCATAATTATGGGCGCGGAACAAAAATCCAAAGTAATTTCGAAGATGTCTTCGTTTCGCTCCTGTAACGTTGGCTGAAAATGAATAAAGTATAATTATAGATTAGGAAATTACATTCAAGTTTTTGCTTATTATTGAGTTTTGCCTAAACCCTAAAAACTTTTGTCCAAATCTTTATATGCTTAATTAATTACTTCTAGTCTCAATGTATTTATCGAACCCTTCTTGTAATTTACGAGTAATAGGTCCTACATTGCCATCCCCAACAGTTTCACCGTCTAATTTAATCACAGGCATTACTTCTGCTGAGGTACTAGAAATGATGATTTCATCTGCATTTTTCAAGAATTCAACGTCAAATGTTTCTTCGATAAATGGAAGTTCATAGTCTTCAGTAATCCATTTAATCACTTTACGAGTTATACCATTTAAAATGTAATTATTAACGGGATGAGTATAGATTTTACCATCTTTAATCGCATATACGTTGCTTGAAGCACCTTCAGTGACCGTTTCGCCTCTATGTTGAATTGCTTCACTAGCGTTATATTTTACGGCATATTCTTTAGCAAGTACGTTACCTAAAAGGTTCAAACTTTTAATATCACAACGTAACCATCTGATATCTTCAACAGTTACAGCATTAATGCCATTCTTCAAATCTTCATATGGTCGATCATAACTTTTCGCAAAAGCCATTAACACTGGTTTCACTTCTGGAGTCGGAAAGCTGTGCTCGCGTGGTGCAACCCCACGTGTAGCTTGAATATAAACGCCACCACTTTTAATTTCATTAACTTCTAAGAGTTGTCTCACAATGTCGATTAATTCTTCTACTGTATATCCAAGGTCTATTTGGAGTTCTCCTGCACTTCTAATAAAACGTTCAAAGTGCTCGGTAACTGTAAATAATTTGCCATCATAGGCTCTAATATATTCGTAAATACCATCGCCGAATACATAGCCTCGGTCCTCGTACGATACTTTAGCGTCTTCTTGATTAATAAATTCACCGTTAATAAATACTTTTGTCATAGTTTAACCCTCCACACATAGCGCATAAATTGCTTCTAAATAGATACTTGTTGCATTGAATAATTGTTTTTTAGTAATATATTCATTCTTTTGATGCATTAAATCTTCAGAATCTGCAAACATTGCTCCGAATGCTACACCTTTATCAAGGTTTCTAGCATATGTGCCACCACCGATAGTATAAGGTTCTGACATATCTCCTGTTTGATTTCTATACACTTCTACTAGTGTTTGTACAAATGGATCATTTTTATCAACGTAATGTGGTTGTTGAACTTTACCTAATTCAATATCGAAGCCTAGTTCTTTAATTTCTTTAGTAAAACGTTCAATGGCTTCTTCAAATTCAAAACCTTGAGGATAACGTAAGTTGATTCCGAATCTGCCTCCATTTTTGTTGTCATAAGAAATGACGCCTACATTAGTAGTCACATCTCCCATAATATCAGTATGGAATTTCATTCCCATTTTCTCACCAAAATGAGATTCGTGTAGATAACGATTACTGAATTCTGCGAATGATTTGGCAGTTTGATTTAGATTTAATGTTGATAAGAATTCTAATAAGTATAAGCCGGCGTTGACACCTAATGATGGGTCCATACCGTGTACGGCTTTACCTTCAACTGTTAATACTAATTCGCCGCTATCAACGACGCCTTCACCTTGTAATTTATGTTCATCTAAAAATTGTTCAAAGTGTTGGACTACATCTGTCATATTTTTTTTTACAAGCACACGTGCTTTGGCATGATCAGGCACCATGTTATAGCGTTGACCAGATTCGAATGATAATAACTCATCATCTGGTTCATTAGAATCTTCAAACGTAGACGTTTGGACTAAATCGAATGTTGTAATACCTTTTTCCCCATGAATTGCTGGGAATTCTGCATCAGGTGCAAAACCTAATGTTGGCATTTCTTCAGTTTGGAAATATCTTTCCGTACATTTCCAATCAGATTCTTCATCTGTACCTATGATGATATGAATTCGTTTTTTCCAATCTACATTCATGTCATTTAAAATCTTAACTGCGTAATATGCAGCAATTGTTGGACCTTTATCATCAAGTGTCCCTCTAGCAACTATAGCGTCATCTGTGACAACTGGTGTAAATGGATCAGAATCCCATCCGTCTCCAGCTGGCACCACGTCGACATGGCATAATACACCTAAAACATCATCCCCATTGCCCGCTTCAATTCTTCCTGCTATATGGTCTACATCATGTGTAGAAAAACCGTCTCTCTCGGCAATTTTATACATATAGTCAAGTGCTTCACGAGGTCCTGGGCCAACTGGCGTTTCACTAGTAGCTTGTGAATCATCTCTAACACTCTCAATTGAAAGTAGACCTTTTAAGTCATCAATAATCTGACTTTCATATTCTTGAACTTTTTCTTTCCACATTCGAGATCAACTTCCTTTTCAATAGATTTACACTTTATTTTACATAACTATGACGATAAATTACAGTGAGATGTCAGAATATTTATTAGTTTTTATAAAAAAAGAGCGAGAACATTACGTTCTCACTCAAAAACATCTTCGCTATAATAAGATTAATCTTTATCTTCTAATGCATTTTTATTATTTTTTAAATCTTCTTCAGTGACAACTCTTAAATTATTATTAACAGTTGTACCACCTTCATCATCAAATTTACCTTCTTCTAAATCATCCGTTTTATTAGGATTAGAATTTAAATCAGTAAATTTTGATTTTTCTTGTTCTATAAATGATTTAGGATCATTTTTTAAACGGTTAGCATAGTCTTGAGGATTATTTCTTACTTCTTGAATCGTTTCATTCGCTTTTGAACCGATTTGATTTGCTAAACCTCTAGCATTTTCTTTATAACCTTCTGGATCTTCTTTATATTTATTATATTGTTCTTTTAATTTATCTCTGCTTTCTTTACGAGATAACACGACAGCTGCAGCTGCTGCTCCAACTCCAGCAACAATTCTTAATAAACCTGTACTTTTAGCCATAGTTAACACCTTCTCCTTTATTATTGCTGTAATAGTTTTAATTCTTCATCAGTGAGTAATCTATACTCACCTGATTGAAGTTTTTCATCTAACGCTAAATTAGCGATTTTAAGACGTTTTAATTCTAATACCTCATTTTCGATAGCATGAAACATCCTTTTTACTTGATGGTACTTACCTTCATAGATTGTCACATGTGATAGGTTCTCGTTAACTTTAACTAATTCTGCTGGTTTAACCGGCCCGTCTGATAGTTCTAGACCATTTTCAAAAGCAAGAATATCATCATCGGTAATTGGAGTTGCTGATACAACTTCATAAGTCTTCGACACGTGTTTAGATGGGCTCATCAAATCGTGATTAAGTTGGCCGTCATTGGTGATTAAAAGTAATCCTTCAGTATCTTTATCTAATCGTCCAACTGGAAATATATCTAAATGTTGATATTCCGGAATCAAATCGATAACAGTTTGAGCTGAATTATCGTGTGTGGCAGAGATATATCCTTTAGGTTTATTTAACATCACATAAACATTATTGATATACGCAATTTTTTCACCATTCACGTAGATAACATCAATATCTGGATTAATTTGAGTTTTAGGTGATTTTTCTATTTTATCATTAACGGTTACGCTACCTTTTTTTAAAATTTGTTTAACATCAGTGCGCGTACCTACACCCATATTGGCCAGAAATTTATCTAATCTCATCGTAAGAACCCAACTTTACGACGAATTTTACCAGGTAAGTCCCCTAAAAATTCATCTGCTAAACGATTCTTAATCGTGATTGTGCCATAAATTAAGCCACCGACAATGACACCTAAGATTAAGATGATTAAAGCGCCAAATTTACGTTCTACTGGAATAAATAAACTTAAGATTAGATATACTACTTCAACGCTAATCATCATGATTAAGCTATAAATAAATATCTTAGCGACTTGAACAAATGTATCTGTAAAATGATATTTTGCGTGAACTTTTAAAACCATTAAATTTGCAATATTCGCTACTAATAAGGCAATTGCTGTACTTAACACAGCGCCTGGCGTGTGGAACAACATGATGAAAGGAATATTTAAAATCAATTTCACTAATACTGCTCCAAGAATAATAAATACGGTTAATTTTTGCTTATTAATACCTTGTAACATTGAAGCTGTAACACTTAATAAAGATATTAAGATAGCGACTGGCGCATAGTAAAATAAGATCTTGTTACCATCTGGATTATATTGATAAAAGACTGTGTATAACGGTGAAGCTAACGCCATTATTCCTAAACTTGCTGGCACAGTTATGTACATTAATACGCCAATTGAAGTTTGAATTTGACGATGCATTTCTGTTAATCGTCCTTCGGCAAATGTTTTTGTGATAAATGGAATTAAACTTACCGCAAACCCAGCTGCTAATGAAGTTGGAATCATCACAATTTTATTAGTTGTGAAGTTTAAGATAGTAAAGAAATAGTCTTTATTTACATGGAATCCAACTGCATCAAGCGCATTATTATGTGTGAATTGGTCTACTAAGTTGAATAGTGGGAAATTCAAACTAACAATAACGAAAGGAATACAATATGAAATAATTTCTTTATACATTTTGGTATAGGAAACTTCTAAACTTGTATGGTCTGATTCAACCATCTTATCTATATGAGGTTTACGTTTCTTCCAATAGTACCAAAGTGTAAGTAACCCGGCGATAGCACCTATGGCGGCTGCAAATGTTGCTACGCCATTTGCGCTTAAATAAGAACCATGGAATACATTGATAACTAAGTAACTGCCAATTAAAATAAAGATAATTCTTGCAAGTTGTTCTGTTACTTCAGACACTGCTGTTGGACCCATGGATTCATAACCTTGAAAGACACCTCTCCATGTAGCTAATAGTGGTATAAAGACTACAACTACACTTATGATTCTAATAATCCATGTGATATCCTGGATAGTCCATCCCCCTACACCTTCTTTTTGGCCTAAGGTGATTCTTGCAATATCAGGTGCCAGCACAAATAAAATTAAAAACCCTATAACCCCTGATATACTCATAATAATAAAGCTCGATCTATAGAGCTTTTGCCCTACTTTATATGCTCCTAACGCATTATATTTAGCTACAAATTTAGAAGCTGCTAATGGAATCCCAGCAGTTGCAACGGCAATAGCAATATTGTAAGGAACATATGCATAGTTAAATGGAGCTAATTTTTCCTCAGCATTGGCGCCCATAATCGCATAGAACGGTATTACAAATAGTACGCCTAATACTTTTGTAATTAAAATACTCAATGTAATCAGAAAGGTGCCACGTACCATTTCCTTATTTTCACTCATATTTAATCTTCCTACCTTTTTAATAATCGATATAATTAATTTACAATCTGCATATTCTAACGGCTTGCATTAATATAAAATATATCACAAAATACTTATTGTTTCCCATATCTTTAACAGTTTCATTAAAATTATTAACTAACACTATATCGAATATACATATATAATTTAATTTACAGAACCAATCTTAAATTATAACTAATTTTATTTAGAATTCAAATTAATACTAAATACTGACGATGAAGACAAATTGCAAACGGAGGTCACGCAATGTATCAAACAATTATAATTGGCGGAGGGCCAAGTGGTCTTATGGCCGCTTTCGCAGCGAGTGAACATAGTGATAAAGTCCTTTTATTAGAGAAGAAAAAAGGGCTAGGTCGTAAACTTAAAATTTCAGGTGGTGGCAGATGTAATGTTACTAATCGTCTCCCCTATGCAGAAATTATTGAAAATATACCAGGTAATGGCAAATTTTTATATAGTCCGTTTTCAGTTTTTGATAATGAATCAATCATTGAATTTTTTGAATCGCGCGGAGTAAAACTTAAAGAAGAAGATCATGGACGTATGTTCCCTATGTCCAACAAGGCTCAAGACGTGGTCGATACATTAGTGAATACGATTAAATCAAATAATGTGGAAATTAAAGAAGAAACAGTTGTTAAGGATGTTGCTATTGCGGAAAATGATCATTTCATAGTTCGCACTCAAAATGAAACTTTTGAATCCACGTCATTAGTTATTGCCACGGGTGGTACTAGCGTGCCTCAAACTGGTTCAACCGGAGATGGTTATGTTTTTGCTGAACAATTTGGTCATTCTATTACAGAACTTTTCCCAACTGAAGTACCTATTACTTCTAGTGAGCCCTTTATTAAATCTAAACAACTCAAGGGTTTAAGTTTAAGAGACGTTGAGTTATCTGTCTTAAAGAAAAATGGTAAAAAACGTATAAGTCATCAAATGGATATGATCTTTACACACTTTGGTATAAGTGGACCTGGCGCTTTACGATGCAGTCAATTCGTATATAAAGAACAAAAAAATCAAAAGAAGCAAGATATAAAAATGCAATTAGATGTGTTTCCAGATTTGAAACGTGCTCAATTAGAAGAAAAAATCTTAAAATTATTAAAAGATGAACCTGATAAATATTTAAAAAATAGTTTAAGAGGATTGTTAGAAGAACGATACTTGCTCTTTATGCTTGAGCAATCAGAAATCGACAATGATACCACATACCATCATCTTTCAAATCAACAATTTACACGCTTGATTGATAATTTGAAAGGCTTTACGTTTACCGTCAATGGTACCCTTCCTATTGAAAAAGCTTTTGTTACAGGTGGTGGTGTGTCTCTTAAAGAATTATGGCCAAAAACAATGATGTCTAAGAAACAAGCCGGGTTATATTTATGCGGTGAAGTACTAGATATTCATGGTTATACTGGCGGCTATAATATCACAAGTGCGCTAGTAACGGGACATGTAGCCGGAAATGAAGCGGGTAAATTCAAACCAGAAGATTAAGTTATTGTTATTAAAAGTTAAATTCAAATTGGGTGATAAATATAAATAGCTCGACGATGTTTTCAAATTTAATTTTGAAGTCATCGTCGAGCTATTATTTTAAATACTATATCATCTAATCGAAGAATCTATTAAATACTTTCTATTTCAGTTCCTTCAGAACCCCATGCATTCATACCACCGTCAACATTGACAGCATTAATTTCTTGGTCTTCTAAATAGTTCACAACTTTAGCACTACGTACACCAGCTGCACAGATAATATAATATGTTTCGTTTTTATTGAAGTGGTTTAAGTTATCAGGAATTTCATTCATTGGAATTGTTTTCGCACCAGGAATGATACCTAATGCAGTTTCTTCGTCAGTTCTCACATCAATGACATTCACAGGATTAGACCCTAATAATTTTTCTTTTAATTGATCTATTGAAATACTTTCCATATATAAAACTCCTTTATTAATTATTTAGCAACGATATTCACTAATTTTTGAGGTACTGCAATTATTTTTTTAATTTCTTTACCCTCAATAGATAGTTTAACATTTTCATCTTCTAATGCTAAATCTTGCATTTCTTCTTTAGATAAGTCTTTAGGAATTTGTAATTTGGCTCTCACTTTACCGTTCACTTGAACTACGATTTCTACTTCTGAATCAACTAATAATGATTCATCATATGTTGGCCATGGTTGGTAAGTAATTGTGTCATTATTACCAAGACGACTCCATAGTTCTTCACCGATATGTGGTGCAATTGGTGCTAACATTTTCACAAAGCCTTCAACATAAGGTTTATAAATACTATCTACTTTATAACATTCATTAATGAAGACCATTAGTTGGCTGATAGCTGTATTAAAGTTAAGTGTTTCAAAATCTTCCGTAACTTTTTTAACTGTTTGGTTGTAGACTTTATCAAGAGATTTATCGTTAGTGTCATCAACTTTGCTAGATAACGTGCCATCTTCGTTAATGAGTAATCTCCATACACGGTCTAAGAAACGTCTAGAACCATCTAAGCCATTTTCACTCCATGCGATAGAAGCATCTAAAGGTCCCATAAACATTTCGTAAAGACGTAACGTATCGGCACCGTGTGATGCTACGATATCATCAGGGTTGACCACGTTACCTTTCGATTTACTCATTTTTTCATTTCCTTCA
This sequence comes from Staphylococcus sp. acrmy, assembly GCF_022690565.1. NCBI lineage: Bacteria > Bacillati > Bacillota > Bacilli > Caryophanales > Staphylococcaceae > Staphylococcus > Staphylococcus sp. acrmy. The sequence continues at coordinate 43,540 of NZ_JALCVE010000006.1, forward strand.
CCAAGAATCATACCTTGGTTGAATAATTTTTGGAAAGGTTCTTTTGTTGGTACTACGCCTAAATCATATAATACTTTGTGCCAGAATCTTGCATATAATAAGTGAAGTACTGCGTGTTCTACCCCACCAATATATAAATCAACTGGTAACCAATGTTTTAATTTTTCAGGATCTGCTAACATTTTGTCATTATGTGGATCGATATATCTTAAGTAATACCAACAACTACCTGCCCATTGTGGCATTGTATTTGTTTCACGACAACCTTTCATACCAGTCTTTTCATCAACGACATTTACAAAGTCATCGATATTTGCCAGTGGTGATTCACCTGTGCCTGAAGGTTTAATTTCATCCGTTTCAGGTAGTAATAATGGAAGTTCTTCTTCTGGCACTGTTGACATAGTACCATCTTCCCAGTGAATAACTGGAATTGGTTCGCCCCAATAACGTTGTCTACTAAATAACCAGTCTCTTAGTTTATAGTTAACCTTTTTCTCACCAGCATTTTTAGCTTCCAATAACTCAATTGCTTTAGCAATCGCTTGTTCATTGTCTAAGCCATCAAGTTCTCCAGAATTAATATGTGCGCCTTCACCAGTATAAGCTTCTTTGGTAACATCGCCACCTTCAATTACTTCAACGATAGGTAATTCAAACTTAGTAGCAAATTCATGGTCGCGTTCGTCATGTCCAGGGACGGCCATTACTGCTCCTGTGCCGTAGCTAGATAATACATAATCTGCAATCCAAATTGGTAATTTTTCTCCAGATAAAGGATTAATCGCATAGGCACCTGTGAAGACACCAGATTTATCTTTAGCTAAATCAGTACGTTCTAAATCAGACTTTTTAGAAGCATCTTCTTGGTATTTTTTAATTTCTTCTTGTTTTTCATCTGCTGTAATTGTATTAACTAATGCATGCTCTGGGCTTAATACTAAGAATGTTGTTCCAAAGATTGTATCTGGGCGTGTAGTGAAGACATCTATTGTTTCGCCGTATCCTTCTACTTCAAAAGACACGCGCGCACCTTCAGAACGGCCAATCCAATTATATTGCATATCTTTGATTGAATCAGGCCAATCTAGTTCTTCTAAATCTTCAATTAGTCGATCAGCGTATTCTGTAATTTTAAGTACCCATTGTTTCATTGGTCTTCTATATACTGGATGTCCACCACGTTCAGACACACCATCTACGACTTCTTCATTAGATAGTACAGTACCTAAAGCTGGGCACCAGTTTACTGCTACTTCATCTACATAAGCTAAACCTTTATTATATAATTGGATGAAAATCCATTGCGTCCATTTATAGTATTCAGGATCAGTAGTATTCACTTCTCTATCCCAATCATAACTAAAGCCTAATTCTTGAATTTGACGTTTAAATGTTTGTACGTTTTGTTTTGTAAATTCTCTTGGATCATTACCAGTATCTAATGCATACTGCTCAGCTGGTAAACCAAATGCATCCCACCCCATTGGATGTAAAACGTTATACCCTTGCATACGTTTATAACGTGAGACAATATCTGTAGCTGTATAACCTTCTGGATGTCCTACATGTAACCCTGCACCTGATGGATATGGAAACATATCTAGCGCATAGAATTTCTTTTGACCTAAATTGTCATTGGCTTTAAACGTTTTGTTGTCAGCCCAATAAGCTTGCCACTTTTTTTCAATTTCATTGTGATTGTAACCCAAAGCATTTTCCTCCTAAAATATAAAAACATCTCAAACTATTACAATTTGTGTAGGGACGACTCAGAGCCGCGGTACCACCCTATTTCACATCAAGATGTGCACTTTATAATAGTAAGAGATGTTTGAAATTTAATTATTTAACGGTAAGTTCACTTAATTCTTAACACTAGTTTACACCACCACTAGCTCTCTTTCGAAAAGTATTTAAGCTACTACTCCAATACATTTTAATATTATGAGATTCGCGTCTTAATTGCAAGTGGTTGAGCTAACTTTTAGCCGTGTGCTAAGAATTTTGTCTATTTTTACCTTTTGGAAGTCCTCTATCAAAAATTGATACAAAGAATAAACCTACGAATAACAGTACGATCATTCCAATGAACATGACGCTCATATTAAAGGCATCAACTAAAATACCACCAATAAGTGGACCAAACGCTTTACCTACTGTAGAAGCGGAGTTGACTACGCCTTGATATTGGCCTTGCTTACCTTCTGGGGCTAAATAATTAGCGATTGCTGGTACAGCTGGCCAGATGAACATTTCACCAAATGTAAGAATAATCATACCAATTAAGAACACTGAAAATTGTTCAGCAAAACTTGTTACTAAAAAAGATAACATAAACACAAAAATCCCAACTATCATTTGAGATTTCAAGTTACCTTTTAATAATGTAATTATAGGTCTGATTAATGGTTGTGCAACTAATATCATAATACCGTTAACAGTCCATAATATACTATATTGAGATAATGAGATATTAAGTTCTTGTGTAAATGATGCAATTGAACTTTCCCATTGAATATAAGCTATCCAACAAATACTAAACATAGCGCATAATAAAAGAAGTGCTACGAAACGCTTTTTATTCTCTTTACCATGAATATCAAGGCTATCTGGCACTCTCACTTTAGCATGATACTCTAAATTGAATTGCGTAGTAGCTACTATACCAAATAATACGTACATTACTAAGTTAGCAATGAAGATATAGTTGAAACTAAATTCAGCTACAAACCCTCCTAAAGCAGCGCCTGCAGCTACACCAATATTTTGTGCTAAATAAATAGCGTTAAATGTCGTTCTTCCTCCGTTTGGCCAAACAGCTCCAGCCATCGCATAAATTGCGGGAACAATCATTCCGCCACCGAAGCCTAATAATACTAACCATACTGCATACCAAGGCCATCCATGGAAGAAGTTTAACAACGTAGTACTTATTAAACATGTAACAGTACCTATCATAATTGTTCGATATCCGCCTAACTTATCGAACAACGTGCCACCTAGTAAATTTCCGACTACCATACCAAATGAATTAATCATTAGAACGATACTAGCAATTGTCAGGCTTTTATCAAGTTCTTCTTTCATATATATCGTGTTTAAAGGCCATAAAAAGCTAGAGCCAGTTATATTTAGTGCCATACCAATAACTAGCCACCATACTGATCTAGGTATATTCATATTTAATGTCCCCTCTTTATATATTTATCGAAGTACAATAAACACTATAACATTAAAGTATGTTAAAATCTTTACTTAGAACTAAGTTAGATAGAAAGGAAAATGTCTTATGGGTAATTATTTCCCGTATGCCTTTGAAAACAAACGATATCATACATGGAACTACCATTTGAAAAATAAATTTAATCAAAAAATATTTAAGGTTGCACTCGATGGAGGATTTGATTGTCCCAACCGTGATGGCACTGTAGCACATGGTGGCTGTACATTTTGTTCTGCAGCCGGAAGCGGTGATTTTGCGGGTAATAGAGCAGATCCTATCGAAGTGCAATTCCAACAGATTAAAGACCGCATGCATGAAAAATGGAGCGAAGGTAAATATATCGCGTATTTTCAAGCGTTTACTAACACACATGCCCCAGTTGAAGTCTTAAAAGAAAAATATGAACCTGTCTTAAAAGAAGAAGGCGTTGTAGGCTTATCTATCGCAACACGTCCAGATTGTTTACCAGATGACGTAGTGGAATATTTAGCTGAACTAAATGAACGTACGTATCTATGGGTCGAACTAGGCTTACAAACCGTACATCAAGAAACTTCAGACTTAATTAACCGTGCACACGATATGAAGACTTATTACGAAGGTGTAGCTAAATTAAGAAAACATAACATTAATGTATGTACACACATTATTAACGGCCTACCTGGCGAAGATTATAATATGATGATGGACACAGCGAAAGAAGTAGCTCAAATGGATGTGCAAGGCATTAAAATTCATTTACTCCACCTATTAAAAGGCACGCCTATGGTTAAACAATATGAAAAAGGTATGCTTGAGTTTATGTCTCAAGATGATTATACAAACTTAGTTTGTGATCAACTTGAAATTTTACCACCTGAAATGATTATTCATCGTATTACCGGAGACGGCCCAATAGACTTAATGGTCGGCCCTATGTGGAGTGTCAATAAATGGGAAGTTTTAAATGAAATTGATAATGAATTAGCACGTCGAGAGTCATATCAAGGTAAATTCTATAAAGCGGAGTCAAAAGTTAAATCATGAAATTAGAACGTATTCTTCCATTTTCAAAAACATTAATAACCAGTCATATACAGGAAGATAGCATTGTTATTGATGCAACGTGTGGCAATGGGAATGACACACTCTTTTTAGCCGAGCACGTACCACATGGTCACATGTATGGCTTTGATATTCAAGAAAGTGCTATTCAAAATACGGCAGAAAAAATTAAAAACTATAGTAATGTCACATTAATTCAAGATGGACATGAAAATATAGTCGAGCACTTAGATGTAACTAAAAGTGGCATGGTAGATGCAGCGATTTTTAATCTTGGTTATTTACCTAAAGGTGATAAATCAATCGTTACTCGTCCTGAAACTACTATTAAAGCAATTGACAGTATTTTTAATGTGCTTAATGTAGAAGGTATTATCGTTTTAGTCATTTATCACGGTCATGAAGAAGGACAAGTTGAACGTGATGCTATTCTCGATTATTTAGAGCAATTTGATCAAAATAAGGCGCATATCTTAAAATATCAATTTATTAATCAAGTGAATCATGCCCCTTTTATATGTGCAATTGAAAAACGTTAAGACATCGCCATTGACTAACATATAGGTTTCAAGCTAAATGCCCTATCGTACTAAATCATAATATATTAAACAAGCTCTGATTGAATTTTAAAATTTCATCAGAGCTTTAAATATATATTCAGTTTAACTTGGAAACATTTACACGCCCATTAAAGAATTTAAGCTATTCTCTAAGGATTCATATTTTTTCTTAATCATTTTAGAAATAAATTCTAATAACTCAGTTTTAAATTGAGACTTTTCTTCATTAAAATGAATAATTACTGTGCGTTCATCATCAAGTGGACGTTCTTTATTTATCCACCCTGCATGAACTAAATTGTTATATGTACTGGTACGTTTGTATGATTTAATGCTCACATAGCTATCCATTTCTTTTAACGTCATGGACCCTTTGTCCCATAAAGTAAGCAAAATAAGTACTTCTTCCTTAGTTAAATCATACGATTCATAAATGACTTTGAAAATAGAGTTGATTTCTTTACACAATTCTTCTAATTGTAATATCATAGTGACGCTTTCTTCAGCTTGATTACTCAATGTTGACCCCTCCCTTACGATTTAGACACCTGTTTAAATAATCAATCACCCATAATATATTAATTATTTACTCATTCTATTTAATTATAATTAAATAGAACTAAATAAATTTATAATTTTTTATATTTAGAATATACCAATATCACAATTTACATTCAACTTTCCTGATTTTCCCGATAATTTTAGCCATTTAAAAGGTTGAATATATTAATTCAATTAATTATCGATGCATGTCAGTTATTAAGCAAAAGTTAAAATAAAAAACAGTTCAGAACATGGATGTATGTTCCAAACTGTATGATTTAAAAGATGACCCTAATACATTTATAAAATATCCTCAATTTCATCTTCTTTAACGATAAATCCCATAGTATTAACGCTATTATTAAGGAAAGTTAAGACATAGCGCATCACTTGATCACGTTCAGGTTCATTGTGTACTTCATGATATAAACCGGGCCAAGCTTTAAAGTATAATTCTGATGTTGCTAATTGAGTTTTTAAATTAGCGATAGCTCTAACGTCTAATAATTTATCTTCAGTACCGTACATTAGTAACGTCGGCATCGGTTTTATGTCTTTGATATGTTGTGACGTTTCTTTCATCGTTTCAATCACGATGTTATACCATTTATATGTGACTTTTTTAAGCATTAAGCCATCTTGTTCTGTTTCTTCAATCACTTCAGGGTTACGTGTTAAATCACTATAATCAATACCTAATTTAAATCGTGCATCCTTATTTCCTTTGCCTATATTTGAAATAAACATGTTTTTACGAGTTTTGTTATTTCTCTTTAATTCAAGCATTGGAGAAATTAGCATCATGCCTTCAATCGGTAATTCTGTCTTTTCAAGCATATTTAACACAATTAACCCGCCTAATCCTACCCCCATAACGAAAGTCGGGATTTTATATTCATTAGCTACACTTACCCATTCGATAAGCTTTTCATGATAGATTTCGAAATTTTTAAGTTGACCTTTATTGGCACGAGAAGTTTGTCCCTGCCCTGGCAAATCACCCATAATAACATGATAGCCATTGCGTCTTAACATTGTAATGACATAAGCATATCGACCCGTATGCTCTAAAATATTATGTAATATAACGACAACGCCTTTAGCGTCGTGTTCTGTTTCCCACTTCCACATGATTATTAATCCCTTCTCACTTATATTTCAACACAAGTATTATATCAAATAATTACATCTAATTGGCACTCATGCGTACGTATGATTCAGAGGAATTTACATTTTAAAACTAGAGATTTTGAAATTAAATTGTAATTCTACCTATTTAATTAGGGTATACAGTAATGGAAACGCTTTCTTATAGCGCTTTTTCGTGCTAAACTTATTAATAAATAATAGATTATGGGGAAGATGGAGGAATTTAGTATGTCACTTTTCAGAAACTTTTTTATTGCCTTATCTAATAGCAGTTATTTAAATGAAACTGCTCGAAAATTAGGTCCAAGAATGGGCGCAAATAAGGTAGTAGCGGGTAACACAATCGAACAATTAATTGATACAATTGAGTATCTTAATGATAAAAATATTGAAGTAACGGTAGATAATCTTGGTGAGTTTGTAGGCACTGAAGCCTTAGCAACTCAAGCTAAAAACGAAATTCTCGAAGTTATGCAAGCCGTTAAAGATCATGATGTAGACGCACATATGTCAGTTAAATTAAGTTCATTAGGTGGAGAGTTTGATACTGAATTAGCCTATCAAAACTTAAGAGAAATTTTATTAAAAGCTGATGAATTTGATAAGATGCATATTAATATTGATACTGAAAAATATGACAGTTTACCACAAATCATCAAAGTACTAGATCGATTAAAAGGTGAATTCAGAAATGTAGGTACCGTAATCCAAGCCTATTTATACGATGGACTAGATTTAATTGATAGATATCCTGAATTGCGCTTACGTTTGGTAAAAGGCGCTTATAAAGAAGATGAAAGCATTGCCTATCAAACGAAAGAAGAAATCGATGCTAATTACATAAAAATCATCGAAAAACGTCTTCTAAACGCGAAGAATTTTACATCAATCGCTACACATGATGATAAAATTATTAATCACGTCAAACAATTTGTGAAAGATAATAATATTGAAAAAGATGCCTTTGAATTCCAAATGTTATATGGTTTCCGCAGTGAATTAGCAGAAGAAATTGCACATCAAGGTTATCATTTCACAGTCTATGTACCATATGGTAATGACTGGTTTGGTTACTTCATGCGTCGACTTGCTGAACGTCCTCAAAACTTAGCACTTGCATATCAAGAGTTTGTATCTACTGAAACGCTTAAAAAAGTTGGCCTAACTAGTGCAATTGGTTTAGGTGCGCTCGCAGCGATTTCAGGTGCCGTAAAATTCTTTAGACGCTAAATTTAAAATAAATTAATAATACTCTTATTAAAAAAGCCCTAAAATGATTTCTAATTTAAGAAACCATCTTAGGGCTATTCATTTATCATTTTCTTCTAAATTAAAATTGTTTTAACAAGTTCGCCATTTCAATTGCGCTAACTGCAGCATCTGCACCTTTATTACCTGCTTTAGTACCTGCTCTTTCAACAGCTTGCTCAATACTTTCAGTAGTTACTACACCAAAGATAACTGGAGTATCAGATACATCGTTCGCTTTTGAAACACCTTTTGCTACTTCATTACATACGTAATCATAATGAGATGTAGCACCTCTAATTACACATCCTAAAGTAATTACTGCATCATATTCGCTTTTTTGAGCTAGTTTTTTAGCAACTAATGGAATTTCAAAAGCACCTGGTACAAATGCAACATCAATATTATTGTCATCTACACCATGTCTAATTAATGTGTTTTTCGCTCCATCTAATAAACGATTTGTTATAAAATCATTAAAACGACTTACTACTATTGCAACTTTTAGATCCGTACCTACTAATTTACCTTCAAAATTCATATTAAAATCCTCCTATAATAAATGTCCCATTTTAGTTTTTTTAGTCATCATATATACATGATTATGAGCAGTTTCCGGCACAATAATTTCTGTGCGTTGCGCTACTTTAATTCCATATTCTGTTAAGCCTTCAAATTTCTTTGGATTATTACTTAATAAATTAACTTGTTGTACATTAAAATAATTTAAAATTTGAGCAGCTATATGATAATCTCTTAAATCTTCATCAAAACCTAAAGCTAAATTTGCTGTAACTGTATCATGACCTTGCTCGATTAATTCATAAGCTTTCAATTTATTAATTAACCCAATACCTCTACCTTCTTGAGGTAAGTAGATAATTAAGCCACCATGCTTATTAATATAATCCATAGAGGCTTCTAATTGAGCCCCACAGTCACATCGTTGACTATGAAAGATATCGCCTGTTAAACACGCTGAATGAATTCGAACATTTTCAGTGGCACGTGGTTCACCTTTCGCAAGTACAACTATTTCCTCATCAGTAAATTCTGATTGGAAACCATACATTTCAAAGTCACCATTATCAGTCGGCATTTGTACACGTGCTTTTAATTTCACTTCATTCATATTATGTTTACGAAATTTAACTAAACTCTCAATTGTAATCATTTTTAAATTATGACGTTCTTTGAAGTGTTGAAGTTCCTCGCCTTTAGCCATAGTGCCATCATCATTCATAATTTCACAAATCACACCTGCTGGCTCAGCATCACTTAATTTAGCTAAATCTACTGCCGCTTCTGTATGGCCTGTTCTTTCAAGCACACCTTTATCTTTAGCGATTAATGGGAACAAATGGCCCGGTCTATGGAAATCTTCCGCAGTAGACTCTGAGTCAATTAAGGCACGAGCAGTGGCCATACGGTCAAAAGCACTAATTCCTGTTGAAGTCTTCACATGATCAATACTAACTGTAAAATTAGTACCGAAGCCATCCGTGTTATGTTCAACCATTGGCATAAGGTTTAAACGTTGAGCAATATGCGTATTGATTGGCGCACAAATTAGGCCACGTCCTTCTTGTGCCATAAAATTTATTGTATTATCATTCATCCACTGAGTAACTGCAATTAGGTCGCCTTCATTTTCACGGTCTTCATCATCTACAACGATAATACTTTCACCGCGTTTTAAAGCTTCAATTGCTTCGCTAATTTCATCAAATTTCATCGGTTAGGCCTCCTAAAATCCAAACGCTTTTAATTTATCAACTGTTAATTCTGAATCATTTCTATTAAGTATAGTTTCTACGTATTTAAATAAAACATCCGTCTCAAGATGCACATTGTCACCAATCTTCTTGGCAGAGAGTATCGTAGAGCGTCTCGTTTCAGGGATTAAATGAATATCGAAGCTATTACTATGTAAGTCGAAAACGGTGAGACTTACACCATCAACCGTAATAGATCCTTGCTTCACCAACTGTTTTATAATCGTATCAGGTGCTTTGATTGTCACAATTCGAGAGTTAGGGGTTTCATTAATATGCGATACCACACCCTTTTGATCGACGTGACCTAATACAAAGTGTCCACCAAAACGTCCATTTCCTGCCATTGCACGCTCCAAATTCACCTCATCATGTTGCTTAATTTGAGATAAATATGTTTTATCCTCCGTACCTTTAATTACTTGTACAGTAAAATAAGTATCTTGGAAGTTGATAACAGTTAGACATGCGCCATTGACGCTAATAGAATCACCAATCTGCATATCTTCTAAAATCTTATGACATGCAATGTCTAGCGTTCTTACGGATTGTTGTGTACGAATGTTTTTCACAGTACCTATTTCTTCAACGATACCTGTAAACATTGTTATTCACTTCTTTCGCATTATCATTTTTATATTTTGATTGATTAACTCAGTAGAAATAATTTCAAATTGTGTGGCCTGGTCTAAATCAATGACATGATCTGTTTGATAAAATTGATGTGTTCCACGACCACCTATTATTTTCGGGGCGTAATAAATAATAAGTTGATCTAAGTATTTAGATTGGAGAAATGCTGAAGTAACACGAGGACCTGCTTCAATTAATAGTTTACCTACGCCTCGTTCGTAGATATCAGTTAAAATATTATCTAATTTACAATCTGCTAAATGTATAATTTTAATATGATTATCTGGACTTGATAGCGATTCATTTTCAGTGTAAATCCAAACTTCACTCAAATTATCATGAAAGATTTGTTTCGAAAAATCAATGTCTCCCTTTCTTGATAAGATGATACGCGTTGGATGTTTTCCATCTTGAATTCGCGTTGTATACTGTGGATCATCCGCTTCAACAGTGCCATAGCCAGTGAGTACTGCATCATGAGTATGACGTAAGCGATAGACATCTTGTTTAACTTCAGGATTAGTAATCCACTGACTTTGTCCATTATCAGTCGCTTGTTTACCATCTAAGGTTACTGATACTTTTACAGTTATTTCAGGTATTTTGTCATTTTTCGCTTTGAAAAAGTCTTCATATAACTGTGCCGCTTCAGTTGAATGTTGATATTCAACTTCAATTCCAGCTTTCTGTAAGATTGCATCTCCTTCAGAAGGTAAAGTAGTGTCTTTGACTGCATATATTACTTTGTTAAGTCCAAATTCAATGATTTTATTGACACATGGCGGTGTTGAACCATAGTGCGTACAAGGTTCTAATGAAATATAAATTGTACCGCCTTTTGCTTTGTCTTGAGCCATATCCAATGCTTGAACTTCGGCATGTTTATCGCCTTGCATCAGATGTGCACCTAAACCTACGATGCGTCCATCATTAACTACTACTGAACCTACTGGAGGATTAATACCAGTTTGACCTTCAACCATTTGCGCAAGTTGTATTGCGTATTGCATAAAATTACTCAACTTATCACCTCTATAACTAAAAACTCCCTATACCGTAATGTAATTATTAGGCATAAGGAGTCTACATATATATTTAAATAAGCTTACGACATTTTGTAAATGTGCACGCTTAACAAACGTCTTTATTCAATGACGTCTTCATTCTTTCTCCCATCCAGACTTTTACTGTCGGCTCTAGAGTTTCACTAGATCAACCGAGCATGTCGTTACCAACAAGCTCGGGTCGCAGGCTTGATTTACTGCCGGTTGGGAATTGCACCCCGCCCCGAAAGAATTACTATGAAATTGTGATTATTGAGTTAATGTAGATTAGTTACTACAAAATAATCATACCCTTAATTTTTATAAATTACAAATGTAGAAACCATGTAAAAGTGAGAGTTCGCTATTTAATGGATAATTCAGCTAAATAAGTGTAAAGATTTACTGTTTGTGGTCAAAATGACTTTGTATTTTGTATAGATAGTCAACTGTACTAACAGCCTGATCAACAATCATTTTCACACCATTACGTAATTTGTTAACACCATTCGTAACATGGCCAATAGCAATCATATTATTAAGCGTGCCATATCTCAGACTTATAACTTGGTTCGTTTCAGGAATGATTTGAATACCGCCCATTGGATGAGGTTGTACGATACGATGATTTTCAAGATTTAAAATAAGTTGATCATCTTCATCTAAATCTGATAAATGCGTTTTTGCACCGGTAGCATTGATAACAACATCATATTGATATTCTGTATCATCGTCTTTAAATTTCAAGTTAAAATGACCATCATAATGTGAAATATCTTCTAATCCTCTTTTTATAATAAGTGAGTCATTATTTATCAATTCAATAATCAATTCTGCAGTTCTCGGTGGCATAGGATTAGAATTTAATTGAATAATCTTTGTAAAACGTTGATCGAATTCTTTTTGGTCTTCGTTACTCAAACTATTCCAAATCCAATTCAAATTCTCTTTAACATTTTCAATTAAGCTTTGGAAAGTCCCCACTTCTTCAGGGTGCTGTAAATCATACTCTAAATCATCAATCGCATTTCCAGTACGACGATGTGCTAAATGTTCTAAATCAATTTTATAATGCTCACAATCTAACTGAAACAGTTCAAACGCACGTTCTAGTGGCACATTGCCATAATGTTGCGCTTTTAATTTGTTAAAATTCTTTTTAGTTAAGTGTTTAAAAGTAATAGGAATCATCTTCCCTCTAACACTAGGCAGATGAGCCGAACGACTCGTCATTGTAATAGGTAATTTCGAATGATGTGCAGTCACATATCGTACAACATCGAGACTTGCTAAGCCCGTGCCAATAATTGCAATCTCATCAGATTGAGATACATCGTCCAATGTATTATATGTAGGATAAGGCGTTGGTATATATCCTTTTTTACCTTTCAATTCATATGGATCATGATATGCAAATGTGCCAGTTGTTAAGAAGATATAGTCATATTCTTTCCATTCATTCATATCTTCTGACGTACACACGTAATATTTGAGTGTCGTTTCATCTACATCTGATTTCGTAAATATCTCATCAACCTCTTTATTGATAATAATGAGATTATTATATATATGTTCATAGTTTAAAAGATACGATTTCATATAATGCCCAAATACAAATCGTGGTAAGTATTGAGGATTGTCAAATTTAAATTTAGTTTGGTCTTGATACCACTTCCAGAACTCTTCATCATCATCTAAATTTAAACTCATATTTTTGGTAGGTAGATTAATCAAGAGCTGACTACTATCATTTTGAAAAGGGACGCCCTGTCCCATGTTTTTAGCATTATCGTATACATCTACTTGTAGATTTTTAAATTCATCATACTTCACCAGTTGTCTAAGCACACTCACTCCAGCTGTGCCCGTTCCAATAATTGCAACACGCATATTTAACATCATCCTTCAGTTGAACTCTATATTTATTTAACTATTCTAGTATTATATCAATAACTTAATACCTATAAAATGAATTATACTTACTATATATAGCCTTTCTATATAATTTTTAACCCATTTAGGATATGTTATTATCTAGATATTGAGGTGAGATAAATGAAATTTTTAATTAAAGTTACTTTAGTCTTTGTGATTGCTTTTAGTTGGTTAAGTAGAAAAAATAAAGCCGAATAACTATAAACATTTAAAAAACCAAGAGTCTGGGACATAAATCCCAAAATAATAGCGTAGAGATGATTCAATCATGAATCGCCTCTACGTTTCTCTTTTTATCAACACTTCGTATTGTTTGGCTCGCATTTCCTAGGGGATGGGTCGAGCCACGGTCTCGACACTCATCCTATTCCCTCAGGAGTCTCGCCAAAAATACTACATTAGTTATACATAATTTCATATTAAAATACTAAAAAATAATACACTTACTCATCATTTAATAAATATTAATAAAATAAATTAAGAAATGTCTTATGATTATAAGACTATAGTCATTTAGATAATCATATAATTATATACTCTATACTTTATATACTTAATCTCTTTAATTGAGCCCAGCAGTCCGATATGACAGAGAGCCTAAAAAAACCAACGTGTCTCTTATAGTAAAGAGACGCGTTGATTTTTGTGTTATTTATGTTTGTTATCGTCTTTATAAACATAAAGTTTAAAATATTTACCTTCAGTTTTCATTTCTTTATAGAAATCTGCGATAATTTGAGCATTACTTTCTGCCCATTTAATATCAGTTGCGTATTGATGTTCACCTGGGTTCTTAGGATTCCATCTCATGCTATATAATGTATTTTGGTCATTATGTGATAAGAAATGTTGATGTATAAAATCGGCTCCACCTTTAATTGCTTTTTCAGGTGTATCCCAACCATGCTTTTTAGCGTATTCTGCACCAGTTTTAATTGGGTCACTATCTAAAGCGCCGACACCATAGAAGTTATAATATTTTTTACCGTCTATTTCTACGCCATTCGCAAGTTCACTTTTAACTGATCCTGTTTCTAATAATGCGTGAGAAATTAAATATACTTCATTAACATGCTTGTCTTTCGCCGCTTCGATAAATGCATCAGTATGTTTCAACAACATAGGTCTATCAAATAACATACGTTTAATACGATTTTCATCAATACCTTGATATTTTGATAAATCTAAAAATTGGTATTTTTGTTTGTCATTTTCAATGAATTTACTACTATCCATTGCTGATTTAATTTCGCCAGCTGACGCATCTCGCCACGCTGTATTATTTTTATTTGAGACTTGTTGACTTGTGTAGTTATCGATTTGTTTCTCAGCAGCTTTATTTAATGTAACATCTAAATGTTCTACACTTTCTTCTTCATCAACGTTCTTGAAAAATATTTGATCAGAAATCATTGAGAAAAAGACAAAACCCGCTACTATTAAAACAATAAGCAACCCTACTAAACTTATAATAGAGCCCTTCTTGTGCTTTGTCATATTCACACCTCTTAGGTCATTGTTGTAATCTTATTTAAAGTCTTTCATGATAATAAAGTTTAACATTATTAATACCTTTAAACAATTTTATAGTTACAATGTTACAAATTCATAAAATAAAAGTAATCAAATTGAAACTTAATAAAATAAAAAGTAATGAAACAAGATTAATTTCATTACTTTAATACGAGTCCGTCGATTTTATAAAATTTACTTATTTTCATTGCGATAATCCATCATGATGAAACTCGCTGCTTGTGATCTATTCTTGTAAAAATATTGATTCAAATCAATAGTTCCTTCGATTTCACCGTCACGGTACATCATTTCATTAGTAAAATTATTAATCATTACAAATTCTGAACGATCTCTAATAATGTCTAACTCATCATTTCTTGCAAAAAAATGCTCAAGATTTAAGTGTGCATAATCCAACGCTATACCTCCCATATTTTAGATTGGCCTTTAGCCTATAGTTTCAATTAATTTACCAATGTTAGGTTCAATTCTATATAAATGTCGAATCACGTTCAAACAAACGAATTTAGACAAATTTTCACTAATATTAGCTATTCTATGTTTACTATTTAACACCTATTTTTTAAATTACGCAAATGATATTTCATTGTTTTTATTTTAATATCTTCTTATCCGGAAAATTTAATTTATGTACATAAATAAGGAGAATTAAAATTTAGCATTGAATTTTGAAGAAATATATCTTAAACATCATAAAATTATTCACTATTTGTTAAAATAATATCACATCAAGTATAATTATGATGAATTTTATCAATTGTTATTAATTAAATTATGGCATTTATCCACGTTATATCATCCCACTTCACACATTACAATGGCTTCCTTTTTCTACACTCGCTTAAAATTCTATCTTATTGACCTTTTCAGAAAAGAAAATTTAAAGCTTGAAGCAATGACTATGGATACTCAAATGATGTCCACTTTACCTATCTCTTCCGACGATTATCATGCATGCTATTTGAACGATGTTAAACTGTTTCTTACGCCTCGTGAATACAGATGGCTTAATTATTATGTTCAAGGTTACAAACAATATGAAATAGCTCAATTTATGCATGTATCAGTGTCGATGATTAAAAAATATAAAACGAATGCGCTTATGAAACTCCGTAACTACTATCATGAAGGTGTATAGTATGTTACCTCATAATTCCTATAATTTATTATATCTCCAAACTTTAAAAAGTAGTTCGCTTAAGACTAAGTGCTGCTTTACCACTTATGACATGGTTCTTCCTTTTCCTATAAAAAAAGTACTTATCTATTATTTGGAGCAACATCATAAATCTTACTTACAACAAGTAAAATTGGCGAAACGTCTGCTCACAATTAATAAATTAGTACCTTTATATATTTCTGAAAAAGTTGTGTTATTTCCTGTTAAACATCAACGCGCTCCCCTACAAGTTTATATTAATGCCTTTACCGTGATAGGTTTAAGTTCACATAAGGATGGAACGCTCATTACTTTTGAAAATAATTTGTCGTTTTACGTGACTGAGCCTTATACCTTAGTATATAAGAAATGGCAAGAATGCTTACTCTTAATGCATTTAGTCCAAAAAACTACCTCATTTTATTAAATTTATATTCAAGTAGCTTTTTAGTAAATAATGCGGTTACCGATTTGATGAGCAATAGACTTACTAATGCTAGGAGTATTGACCCGATTAAAATTAAGATTACGTTAATAACTGACATCGATACTTGGGGATTTATAAAGTAATGAATGGCTGTCAGACTTGTAATAAAACCTACCAGAAACACTCCCATTAAACATGCGTAAATAAGCACCATGCCTATTAACAAAATGAGTAAAGATGTACTAGATACACTCTTTTCTTTAAAAATATTTTGTTTTAAAAAGTTGTTGGCAAATTGTATAGGTTTGTTATATTTCTTAGTATTCTCTTCTACATGGTCATTTTGACTATACTCGTATAATTTATCTTGCAATAATGCCTTTTCTTTCTTATTTAAAAACCACAGTTGTTTTTTTACTTTTTGTTCAAACGCTGCTTGTTTCATACCGTGTTGTCTCTCCTTTTTCTCTCTTAAAGTAAATCTTAATGAGATTTGTTAACAGACACAAGCGTTTAAAGTATATATTTTTCCAAATAAAAACTCCGTGAAAGGAGCGATAGTAAAGCGCTACATAAAACATGCTTTAATACCTCCCTTCACGGAGATGAATTATAAAATTTATAGAATTGATAAACCTGAACTTTGGATATCTTTTGCGAAACCTTGAACAGTGTCTACAGATAATTCATTAATGTCGCGTCCTAAGTTGTTATTTACTTTTTTAACAACGTCGGCTGGACATGTAATGATGTCGGCACCAATTTCATCTGCTTGGATGACATTGAATAATTCACGACAACTTGCCCATAATAATTTAACGCCATCTTTACTGTGCGCCACTTCAACAGATTCTTTCATTAATGGTAGTGGATCTACGCCAGTATCAGCTATACGACCAGCAAATACAGAGATATATGTTGGTACGCCGGCAGTAACTGCTTCAGTAATTTCTTTTACTTGTTCAATTGTATACACTGCAGTAACGTTTAAACGTACATTATCAGCTGATAATTTTTTAATTAATGAAATTGTTGATTCACCTTTTGAGTTAACCACAGGAATTTTAACAAATACGTTATCGCCGTATTGTTTTAAGATTTCTGCTTCTTTCTCCATTGTTTCTAAATCATCTGAAAAGACTTCAAATGAAATTGAAGCATCTTGAATTTCACGAACCGCTTCCTCAGCAAATGCTTTATAGTCAGTCACACCTGCTTTAGCCATTAAACTAGGATTCGTTGTGAAACCATCAACCTCTTTATTTTTATAAGCTGATTTCATTTGTTCGATATCTGCACCATCTGCAAATACTTCTACTTTAAGATTACCTTTAGCCATATTAATTTCCTCCTATATGTATTACGAATATAGTCAAATTCCATCACCATGGAATTAAATTGCTTTGTATATAATGTCCTGTCTCACATGATGTATTTACTATTCCGTATAAATTAAACATTTATAATTTATTTATATCATTCTTAAAGACTGTTAGCGAATGTTTTGCTCTTTTGAAAATGAATTCCCTATGAAAAGAAACTTTAATGACACTATTATATCTTTCTCTAAATATGGTAATATTGTTTAGTGATATCGAGTAGGAGGATATATATGTCGAAATCAAAAAAATACTTCTTTATTTCAGTCGTATTATTAATCATTAGTTTTTACTTTAATACATTTAATCCATTTTTAAGTCAACAAATTACATCTGTTAAATACCTATTAATAGCGTGTAGTATCGTCAATGTCATTATTTTAATCGTTGCAATTATATTTTCAGATAAAGCAATTAAACATTTAGATAAACAACAACGTGGTTGGCTTAGAATTTGTAGCAAACTATTACCTTTTATCATTCTTATAGTGATTTTATTCCACATTTACGCTTCTATTAGTACATTTGGCGTTTTATCATAATCCATGGTAAGTACTATTTCATAATATTGAGTAAAGGTGAAATACAAATGCAGTACGTTTTTATTTTTATAGGGGGTATGGTTGGCGCATTGCTTAGATTTTTAATATCTACGCTTAATCACACATCTTCCTTACCCATTGGCACACTTATTGCTAATTTAGTAGGTGCTTTTTTAATGGGTTACCTGTCCACTGTTGCTATACAATTATTTCAGAAATATCCTTTGATAAAAAAAGGAATGACAACTGGATTATTAGGTGCGCTTACCACATTTTCAACGTTTCAATTTGAACTTGTGAAAATGTTCCATCATGAGTCGTTTAGTTTGTTGTTAATATACGGGCTAACGAGTTATATCGCTGGTATAGTAATGTGTTGGTTTGGTGTTAAACTAGGAGGTCGCACATGATGATTAATGGTTTACTAGTTATGTTAGGTGGCGGTTTAGGTGCAGTGGTGAGAGCATGGCTATCTGATTATATTAAGGAGAAATGGTCTCCAAACTTCCCTATTGCTACGTTAATAGTGAATGTGTGTGGCAGTTTCTTAATTGGATTAGTAGTTGGCGTGACACTACACTATCAATGGTTCAGTATGCTTGTCGTGACAGGATTTTTAGGTGGGTTAACTACCTTCTCAACGATGTCTTATGAACTTGTTCAAATGATGACATCGAAATTTAAGCCATTGCGCTTTATAAGCTATACACTATTGCAATTTATTGTAGGCTTTATCGCTTGCTATATAGGATATTCGATAAATTAAACACTTCATAATTAACGCTATCATCGTCGCTAATTATGAAGTGTTTTCGTTTACTTATTTACCTTCAAATGTATTTGGATCTGGCCCCACTCGTTTATCCTTATTTAAATCATCAATTTTCTTCATTTGCTCCTCAGATAATTCAAAATTAAAGACATTGATATTTTCTTCTATTCTACTAGGTGTAACTGATTTAGGAATGACGATGACACCGTGCTGAATGTTCCAACGTACAATCACTTGTGCAGTAGAAACATTTAGTTCATCGGCCACTTCTTTTAATGTTTCATCATTTAGAATTTGAGCGTTCATAAATGGTGACCATGATTCCATATAAATGTTTTGTACTTCTAAATATTTTCGAAGTTCTTTTTGCGTAAAGTAAGGGTGAAATTCAACTTGGTTAATGACTGGTTTAATAGAAACTTGTGCGAGTAAAGCTTCAAAATGGTCAGCATTAAAATTACTTACACCAATATTTTTTACTTTATTGTCTTTATATAAATCTTCCATACCTTTCCATGTATCTATCATGAGTGCCTCGTTAGTTCCAGGCCAATGTACTAAATATAAATCTAAATAATCTAAGCCTAATTTTTTTATACTCGTTTCATATGCTTGTGCCACATTTTCACGACCGAAATCTTCAAAATACAATTTAGAAGTGATAAATAAATCTTCACGGTTTAAACCAGTAGACTCGAGTCCTTCTTTAATACCTAGCCCTACTTGTTCTTCATTACCATATACTTTAGCTGTATCAATACTACGATATCCCACTTCAATAGCATGTTTCACTGCTTCTTTACATTCTTCATTATTAGCAACTCTAAATGTACCTAAACCAACCTTAGGCATTTTATGGCCATTATAGAATTCAATTGTCTCCATAGTATTCACTCCTCTTCTTACATTATTATAGTTTCATATTCCCTAAATAATAGTATATAAAAACTGTTTTTTTGTATAAAAAATAGGCTAAAGATAAATTCTGTTCGAAATCATCTTTAGCCTATCATATGTGTAGTCATTAGTTATTTAATTAAATGTTTCAATTTTATCCATCACATCTTGTAGTTCATCTACATTATATTGGATACGTCCGTGGAAGACGAACTTATTAAAGAATTCATCTAACTGTTCAGGACCAACTAATACTTTGACACTTGAGCTTTGTGCATAGTTTGAAATAGTGACATCGCCTTCATATTTAGGATTGAAATATAAAATAGATGTTGGTGTATATTTAGCACCTAATTGAGTTTGTAAATCTGTCGCTAACTTTTCAATTGCTGCAAGTTGGTCGGAATAATTTACAAATGATAATGAGTGTTTATCGTCGTTTTGATCTAGCACTAATGTTTGTGGAGATGTAGCGTCTAAATCTAACGTATTAAACACTTGCTCCATTAAAGGTAGCTCTTGGAATTGGTTACCACTAATACCATTATAAACATGACCTTTTAACAGTTGAGAATCAATAATGTAAAGTCCTGTACGTGTTAATACAAGGTGACTAATACGTTGAACATCGTTAAATTCATTACTTGGTAAGAAGATGTTCGCCATAATATGCATATCTTCACGTCTGATACGTTTTTCATTAACTAGGCGATCACGTATACCAATTAAACGCATATCAGTAATATATTCGCTTTTATTTTTTGAGAATACTTTAAGTGCATCGATTTCACGGTTTTTACCACTTACGGTTGCGTCGAAATCTTCTTTTTGTTTCGTCACTTGCTTTTTATTCTCAATTCGTTCTTTTTCAAGAGCTTCTTCGTGAGTAGCTCTCATTTCTTTCTCTTTATGCTCATACTCTTCTTTGGTTTTTTGTTGAATATTATTTTTACTTTTCAAAGCAACTAAGAATAATATTAGGCAGATAATAGCAATTACTACCGCTACAATTAAACCAATCTCGACTGGTCCGAATGAATTCATTAAAACAACGCTCCTTTTAAACTGTCAATTATGTTCATTATAATAGAAAATATCTATAATTTCGACAATTAGCATATCAAATTGCTTAAAGCATTAATTAAGCTTGTACTGCATCTTTCAGTACATTGACTTTATCTAATTTCTCCCATGGTAATAACACATCGGTACGACCGAAATGACCATAAGCTGCAGTTTGTTTGTAGATTGGGTGTTTTAAATCTAACATTTTGATAATGCCTGCTGGACGTAAATCAAAGTTTGTTCTCACTGCTTCTACGAGTTGTGCTTCTGTCACTTTACCAGTGTTAAATGTATCAATCGCTATTGAAACGGGTTCAGCTACACCAATCGCGTAGGCTAATTGTACTTCACATTGATCAGCTAATCCGGTTGCTACGATATTCTTCGCGACATAGCGTGCTGCATATGCTGCTGAGCGGTCAACTTTTGTTGGATCTTTACCACTGAAACAACCACCGCCATGACGTGCATAACCACCATATGTATCTACAATGATTTTACGCCCAGTTAAACCAGCGTCACCTTGAGGTCCACCAATTACAAATCGGCCTGTTGGATTAATAAAGAATTTAGTATCTTCATCAATAAGTCCTTCTGGAACTGTAGGATAAATGACATGTTCTTTAATATCGCTTTGAATTTGTTCTAATTCAATATCATCCGCATGTTGTGAAGATACGACGATTGTGTCGATACGTTTAGGTTTATCATTGTCATCATATTCAACTGTTACTTGAACTTTACCATCTGGACGTAAATATTTTAAAATGCCATCTTTACGTACATCTGATAAACGTTTCGCAAGTTGATGTGATAAGAATATTGGTAGAGGCATATATGTTTCTGTTTCGTTAGTCGCATAACCAAACATTAAACCTTGGTCTCCTGCACCAGTCGCTTCAATTTCTTCTTCTGAAATATCATTTCTATATTCGTATGCTTTGTCTACTCCTTGAGCGATGTCAGGAGATTGTTCATCAATAGCTGTTAATACAGCCATTGTTTGATAATCGTAGCCATATTTAGCACGTGTATAACCAATATTTTTAATCGTTTCGCGTACAACTTTAGGAATATCCACATATGTAGAAGTTGAAATTTCCCCTGAAATTAAAGCCATGCCAGTAGTTACTGTAGTTTCACACGCAACACGGGCATTTGGGTCATCCTTTAAGATTTCATCTAAAATAGCATCAGAGACTTGGTCAGCAATTTTGTCCGGGTGGCCTTCTGTAACTGATTCTGAAGTAAATAAACGTTTATTATAAGTCATGATTGGCTCCTTTTTTCTTGTATTTACGAAAATTCTCTTTAAAATTATGAGCTAAAAAAATAAAAAAGCCTTCTTCACTAATAAGATAGAGAGAAGGCTCAGATACGTCCATTCGCTCTTATCGTTCAGACCATATTTGTCTGCAAACGGTTTGGCACCTTTCTTTAATAAAAAAGAGGTTGCTGGGTTTCATTGGGTCCATGTCCCTCCACCACTCAGGATAAGAGAATCCGCTAAGAACTATACTACCGAATTCACTTATCAATGTCAATTTTGTTTTTTAATGATTTTTTGTCTTTTCCATGTGGAATAATCGTTGTATTGTGTTATACTACTTTAATGTAAAGGCTTACACGAAATATTTATAATTTGATGTTGGAGGGAAAGGTATGTCAGTAGATACATATAGCGAAACACCTAAAATTAAACACTTATTAGAAAAAGAAAGTTCATTATTTCAACTTTCTACTACTCAACTTTATTACAAGATTTTAAACAACAACGAAGGCGAATTAACAGAACTAGGTGCTGTTAACGCAAGCACTGGTAAATACACAGGACGTTCTCCAAAAGATAAATTCATCGTAACTGAACCTTCTTACAAAGACAATATTGCTTGGGGCGATATTAACCAACCCATCGATGAAGAAACATTCTTAAAACTTTACAATAAAGTTTTAACTTACCTCGATCAAAAAGATGAACTTTATGTATTTAACGGCTACGCTGGTAGTGATAAAGATACACAATTAAAATTAACAGTGATCAATGAACTTGCATGGCATAACTTGTTCGCACAAAATATGTTCATCCGCCCTGAATCTAAAGAAGAAGCTCAAAATATTAAAGCTAACTTCACTATCGTTTCAGCACCATATTTCAAAGCTGACCCTGAAGTAGACGGCACTAAATCTGAAACATTTGTTATTATTTCATTCAAACATAAAGTCATTTTAATTGGTGGTACAGAATACGCTGGTGAAATGAAAAAAGGTATCTTCTCAGTTATGAACTATTTATTACCTATGCAAGATATTATGAGTATGCATTGCTCAGCTAACGTTGGTAATAAAGGCGATGTAGCTTTATTCTTCGGATTATCAGGTACTGGTAAAACAACATTATCTGCTTCACCAGATCGTAAATTAATTGGTGACGACGAACATGGTTGGAATAAAAACGGTATCTTTAACATTGAAGGTGGTTGCTATGCAAAAGCGATTAACCTTTCTAAAGAAAAAGAACCTCAAATCTATGACGCGATTCAATACGGTACAATTTTAGAAAATACTGTTGTAGACGAACGCGGCCGTGTAGACTTTGACGATAATACACATACTGAAAACACACGTGCAGCTTACCCTATTCATCATATCGATAATATCGTATTACCATCTAAAGCAGCACACCCTAATACAATTATTTTCTTAACTGCTGATGCCTTTGGTGTACTTCCACCTATTTCAAAATTAACGAAAGCTCAAGCTATGTATCACTTCCTAAGTGGTTTCACTTCTAAATTAGCAGGTACAGAACGTGGTGTAACAGAACCAGAACCATCATTCTCTACATGTTTCGGAGCACCATTCTTACCATTAAATCCAATTAAATATGCTGATTTATTAGGTGAACTTATCGATGAACATGACGTAGATGTTTATTTAGTAAATACAGGCTGGACTGGCGGTAAATATGGTGTAGGTCGTCGTATTAGCCTACATTATACACGCCATATGGTAGATCAAGCGATTTCAGGTAAATTGAAAGATGCTGAATTCACTAAAGATGAAAAATTCGGCTTAAACATTCCAGCTGAAATGGAAGACGTACCTAAAACAATCCTTAACCCTATCAATGCATGGAGCGATTCAGATAAATATCGTGAACAAGCAGATGACTTAATCAAACGCTTTGAAGAAAACTTCAAGAAATTTGGTTCTGAAGTAGAAGACATTGCTCAAACTGGTGGATTTAACAAATAATATTAGAGTTTTCTATTTAATAAGATGAAAACAAGATACTGAGTAAAAGTTCCTATATATAGACGTAGACATGATTCAAAATGGAATCATGTCTACGTCTATTTTCTTCGATTTATATCAATACTTCGTATTGTTTGGCTCGCATTTTCTAGGGGGGAGCGGGACAGAAATCTAATGCAATTTCTAAGATTTCGTAGTCCCGCCCCGGCAAGGTTGACTAGAAATGAAGAAAGTGAGGCTCGAACGCCTCTTCATTTCAGACAACTACTGCCAAGCCGAGCCACGGTCTCGACGCTCATCCTATTCCCTCAGGAGTCTCGCCTACAATACTACATTAGTTATAAGTAATTTCACATTATAATATTAAAAAAATATCTCATAATTATAGTAATTACTATCTTCTCTTTTTTCCAAGATATTTATATCCCTATTAATTGTCGCTCTCAATGCGTTTCATCCAGTTTTTAACGTAAGTTAATGTATCTTTCATTGCTTCTGGTCGTAGTACATGGCCTTCATTGGGTTGATAAAACGTTTCATATTTGGCATCTTTTACTTTTAATTGCTTTTCTAAATAATGCGCCTGGTCAATATTCACTTGTTTATCTTTTCCCCCGTGAACAATTAATATCGGTGGACTTTGACTATCAATTGATTTAACGGCATCTCGCTTATCGTATTGGGCTGCATCTTTCTTAGGATGACCTACCATACGACGTAACATACCACGTAAATCAACACGTTCTTCATACATTAAACGTACATCTGAAACGCCACCCCAAATAATATAACTATCGACTGGGTAATCTTGAAATGTGAGCAATCCTTGTAACCCGCCTCTAGAGAAACCAATCATATGGAGAAAGGCATTCGGATACTGTTGTTTTAAAATACGAATAAGATACGTGACATCTTTTAAATCTGCATTACAGAACTCATCTTGTCCTTCGCTACCACTACTGCCTCTATAATAAGGACCAACCACTAACGTTTGTTCATTTGCAAACTGCATTAATCTCGCGGCTCTTACACGCCCTACTTGCCCTTTACCACCACGTAAATATATCACGATGCGTTGTACTTCTTCACGAGAAGGCACCATTTGTAAGGCTTTTAGCTTTAATTCATCTACAGTATAAGTAATCTCTTCAAAATCATGCGTTTTGGAAGTAATAGGCTTTTTTTTATTCTTGATAATATCCAAGCGCTATCACCCTTTCTAAACAATGTAAGATGGCATCATCTTGAATCAAATAACTTCGTTCATCATGAGGAATATCATTTATATGCTTATATAACAAAGGACCTTTTGTTTCTAAATAATCTTCTTTGGTTTCTAATTGCTCTACATTTATAAGATAGACATCTTTTTTGAACATGGAGCGATCTTGTGTAGATACGTCATATTGAGCAATATAGTGTACATCTTGAGCAATGCCACCCGTTTCTTCATACAATTCCCTTTCAATCGCATATCTACTTTCTTCACCCTGTTCAACTTTACCTCCAGGAAATTCAATCCCCCTTATTTTGTGTTGGGTAAATAAGAGTTGATTTTGAAAAATAGGAATAGCTAAAACGTGATTACCATTTGGCCTATCATTGTCTGTTTTATACTGCATTGTTACGCGTCTATTATCTTTATCTATAAACTCCACATTGCTCACTACTCCTTTATATGTGTTAAAATATTTAATAATTGAAAATCAGTTGGAGGCTTAAAATGCTTAAAAAATTATTTTTAGGAATAATTCATATATATCAACGTTATATTTCGCCTATGACACCACCTACGTGCCGTTTTTATCCTACCTGTTCTGAATATACCCGTGAAGCAATTGAAGTTTACGGGCCATTAAAAGGTGGCTATATGGGCGTTCGTCGTATATTAAAATGCCATCCGCTTCATAAAGGTGGCTTTGACCCTGTCCCTTTAAAAAAAGATAAAGACAAACATAAACATTAATTAAAATATAATAATTTAGACTTATCAACTTGAGGAGGATTAAATGAAATTAATCCTCTTTTTAATTTGCCTACCCCTTGTGTGAAATCTTCATCAAAGTAATATCCATCTGGCGTGACATCACCTGGATAAGATCCCTCTTTAGCTAGTAAAGCCGTGAAATACTTACTTAACCCATATTCATACATTCCACCGACCACAAATTTCACATTATGCGCTTTTAATTGAGTGATTAGTCGTAGCACTTTATCTATTCCACCTATTCTAAATGGCTTTATCACCACTACCTTGACGGGATAGCGCTCAATAATTGATAAAATTGTAGTCTCATCTATAGCTTTTTCATCTATAGCAATTGGTGGATAATTTGTTAAATCAAGTTGGTGTAATGTCGATAAGTCTTTAAACGGCTCTTCTATATATAAAATATTGGCCAGTGTTTGTTTCTTAATTTTCTCAAAATCTGAAATATTGAGTGATTCATTCGCATCCAGTGCAAAGTTAACGTTAAATGGTAGTTCTGTAGTCAAAGTTTCTATATCTGAAAGAAGAGTTTCAGACCATTTCAATTTAATACGAGATGGCTGTGTTGCTTGCAATGCACCAAGCTGATGCTCGGTTAAACCACTAGCTGTAGCGCCATATTCCACTTCAAAGCTAGGCAACGAATGATACATTTGATAAATAGCCATCACTATCGTACATCTTGCTGCCGGTTGATAATCTAATAATTCTAGATAAGGCAACCATTCTTCAAACGTCGTAAACGTTTTATTTTTAATCTTCTCTGACCACTGTGCTAAGGTCTGTTTTACTGAAGTGATTGTCTCTTTATCATACCAATCTGTTTCAAACGCATTACACTCTCCATAAAACGAGTCGTGTGTATCAGTTACCAGTTCTACAATAAGTGCTTTACGATGAGTCAGTTTTATCTTAGGAGTCGTAATCGCTGACTTAAATTCAGCATTATAGTAATAGAAATGAATATCTTGAACTTTCATTAAATTAATCTCCCTGATTCACTTTATTACGTTGAAGTTTACCAGTCGAAGTGTACGGCAACGTTTCTACTCGTTGATACGCTTTCGGCACTTTATACTTCGCTAAATTTTGTTGTAGAAAATGAGTAAGTTGCTCCTCTTGCACGTCTACATCAGATACATAGTAAAGTTTCGGTACTTGGCCCCATGTATTATCCTCAAGTGGTACACATACCGCATCTTGTATCGCCTCATAGCGCTTAGCTACCGTCTCAATTTCATAAGGATAAATATTTTCTCCTCCACTAATAATCAAATCTTTACGACGATCATACACCATGACGAAACCATCTTTATCAATTTCGGCAATGTCACCAGTCTTAAAATACCCTTCTTCAAATGTATAGCTTAAATGACTAGGATATAAATAACCATTCATGACATTTTCTCCCTTGATAAGTAATTCGCCCCGACCCTTTTTATCGGGATGCTTAATTTTAACTTTCACATTGTCACTTGGTTTCCCTACCGTATCATAACGTTCCGCAAGCATTTCAGGCGATGCCGTTAAGAATTGAGAACACGTTTCCGTCATGCCAAATGAATTATATATTGGTAATTGATAACTTAGCGCTTGATCAATAAGCGTAGATGATAGCTTTGCGCCTCCTAATAATATTTTCTCTATTGAAAATGGCTGCGTTAACCCAGCATCCATTAACCATTTCAACGTTTGAGGCACAAGCGATATATGCGTAGGCTCTTCATGTTTTATAATAGATAACATTGTTTCAGTATGATACTTTTTCAAAATACGCACCGTAAAGCCCTCAATAATAGAACGTAGTAGAACGCTTAAGCCTGAAATATGATAAATAGGTAAGACGGATAACCATATCGTTTGTTGATTAAATCCTAAGCTTTCTTTACAGCCGATAGCACTTGCGTAATGATTTCTAAAAGTTTGAGGCACCGCCTTTTGTGGACCAGTAGTCCCTGAAGTGAACATAATTGAAGCAATGTTATCAATATCGAATACTTCATTATTCAGTTGTTTCTTATATGTATGTAAATCACTACTTTGAATGACATTAAATGATGGTAAATCAAAGTGAGTAGTAGTTATAATTGTAGAAATGTTTACTGAATTCATTTGATTAATCATTTCTTGTTGTGTTAATCGTGTATTAATCATCGCCACTTCCACATTAGCTAACCAGCAAGCATTCACTAAAATCACTGAGGCAAGATCATTATTGATATATAGACCTACTCTATCCTCATTTAAAGATAGTATATTCTCAGAAAGTGAATAAGCTTCTTTGTATAAATCTTTAAAAGTGATTGTCGAGTCGCCCTCGCTAATAGCAATCTTATCTCCATTGTATAGGCTTTGTTCTTTTAACCAAAAATCCACTGCGCATTCCTCCATAATTTGTACACATTAATTATAACGATTTTTAAGGAAGTTAGCAGTGGTTATGATTGAATGGGATGATAATTAGGTTATTTATTGGGAATTTTAAAAGCATGGAGTGAATGAATTAATTGGCAATCGCTCTATAATTGAAAATATGCAGCTCAACCAACACAAAAAAAGCCATAACTAATCAACTAGCTACGACTCGTGCCTATGATTTTCAATTATAATGCCTAGTCTCATAGGAAACGGCTACTATCTATCGTTCAATGTATTTTGGTTTACAAAGTCTACGCATTGTCGTTGACTTATTTATAGTATAATATATTTATAAAATAATTAAAGTATAAAATATTATATAAATTTCGCCTTCCATATTGGTGTAGACATAAAAAAACACAAAAAAGCCATAACTAATCAACTAGTTACGACTTATCCCTATGATTTTCAATTATAATGCCCAGTCTCATAGAAAACGGCTTCTATCGTTCAATGTATTTTGGTTTACGAAGTCCACGCATTGTCGTTTACTTATATATAGTATAATATATTTATAAAATAATTATAACATAAAATTTTAATCTTCTTCATTTTTTATTACTATTTCGCTGGAACAATTGTTCAAATCATATTCACAAACGTTAAAATAGATATACTATTAGTATCCACTACTATTATTAATAACTTGTCATGAATAGATGACAGTTTAATGAGACTTTGTGTGATCTTAATATAAATAATAAAGGAGAATGATGAAATGGAATTTAACGGATGGACTATCAATATCATTTATAAAGGAGAATGTGAAGTATTAACAAACAATAATACCTTTGCTATTATAAATGAAGACGATGATTTCGCTCTTTTCATTAGAGAAAAAGACGGCATATTAAAAGTTAATAAGATTAATTACAATAGTGACTTTTATATTAATCAAGATAAAAAAGAACTAACTCTTGAAATACACAATCCCCTTTTAGAAAATGATGAATATTAAAATTCATAGGTAAAAATATAAGTAACTATTTAAGTTAGTGATATATTTATAGTTTTTATTTCTTTGAATTACTTCTAAATAGTATTAAGAGAAGAAGAAATCCGTTTCACTATTTTAAAAAACATAGTAAGATGCCAATGTTAAGTCGCATCCTACTATGTTGAAATCTTAATTATGATTTTTATCAGAGCTAAATATAAACAGAGCAAAAAAAGTGAAAGGAATAATACCAAACGATCTAGTCACAATATTGTAGTTACCTGTTATTTGAGGCAAGATAAAGAAAGCAATAGCAGTAACTATTAATAAAAGTAAATAGATTTTTCTTTTTTTATTCATAAATTAGAAAACCACTCCAATAAACACTCTATTTATGGGGATAAGTCTAGTCACTACTCGCATTAGTGG
Organism: Staphylococcus sp. acrmy; assembly: GCF_022690565.1. Classification (NCBI taxonomy): domain Bacteria; kingdom Bacillati; phylum Bacillota; class Bacilli; order Caryophanales; family Staphylococcaceae; genus Staphylococcus; species Staphylococcus sp. acrmy. The sequence continues at coordinate 73,502 of NZ_JALCVE010000006.1, forward strand.
TTAGATCATGTAAAGAAGATAAACGCCAATTTATCTTCTTTATTCCCCCTTTTTTATTTGTCTACCAAGTTAGTGATAAACAAATAAAAAGTAATGGTATTTAATTAATGTAAATTTATACTTAAATGAATTCAATTGTCAAGCATTAGTTTTGTTCAATAGGTTCTAGGTCAAATATAGTTTTAGATTCCGGTAACTCCACCAGATTTTTTATATCTTCTTTATTTTTCATTAAGAAAGCATTATTTTTCTTATTGTATGAGTCTTTTAAAGTTATTTTTTCTTTATCAAATTTTATTAAACAAACGCTATAAAAATCATGGTCTTTCTCATAATAAGCTGTTGAAAACCCCTCTTTTTTTGTAAAGAAGTCAATTGGTTCATGATTAACTATTAAATAGCTTTTATTATCCTCCTTGACTACCTCATAATTTGCTCTCGCTTCTTCTCCAGCATTAAATTTACCCGGCGCAGATACCATTTTTAAAGTGCCATCTTTCTCAAATGTAAATGTTGCTTCTACCTTACCATCTTGTATTGCTTTATAGCTATGTCCTGCAATACTTTGCGTTGGGTCATCTTTACCACATGCCGTAATAAATACTATAAGCGACATACATGCGATAAATAATAACGTCTTTCGTTGTCTAAATAATTTCATAGTTGCACCTCTTATCTTCAAGACTATTATATAATTAATTTATATTATATATAAACAATATAAATGTGTCGATAAGCTTTTTACTATTATCTAATTAAAATTTAAATACTATACGTTTATAGAGTCCTTTTAGATTTTAAAAGCTTATTTAACGATTAACAGTACTTTTATCTCTTTCATAATATATAAATAATCATCCTACAATATTAATACAAAAAAGTGTTCTAGCGCTTTTCGAAAGTTTAATAAGATATCGCAAAAAACGTAATTTTTCCTTATAATATAGTTAACTAATTAAATAATTTGCATTTAATCAATATATTCATAACTTATAAGAACTTCTAATTTTTGAAGGAACCTAAGGTTTTACGCTATAAAGGATTGAACATTACAAAAATAAACATGATATTTACAAATAAATAGGTAATTATCTAATTCAATTCGAGAATTACCATATGTTTAAATAAAAAGATTAGATTAAAGGAGATTAAAGATGAAAAAAATTTTAGTTTTATTATTTAGCAGTTTACTAATTTTAGGTGCATGTAGTAATAGTAACATTTCACCTAATAAAGATGATTCTGATAAAAAGTCTGAAACTAGCTCAAGCAAAAAAACTAATGATCTTGATAAGGAGAAAGATAAGTCAAAAAATAAAAAGAAAGAAAATGAAAAACCAAATAAATCATTAAATAATAAAGATAAAGACGTGTCTCCAAACACAGAAAGTCAAAATCTTATAGAACAAAATAGTCAAGAACAATCACAACCTCAACAAGCTAATAATCAAGAACAACAATTTCAACAAACTAATAATCAAAAGCAACACGAAAATCAACAAATTAACAACCAAAATCAATCACAAAATTACCAACAGCAAAATCAGCAAGTTGTCGCTAATAGTCAACAAGAGAATGTAAAATTGCCTAAAAACTCAGAAATACCAGAACAATATATAACCGGAGATGTCGCTGACGCATTAAACCAAAAAACTCAAATTGAACAAAAAGCGATAGAAGATAATGAAAAAGGTTTAATTAGCGATGAAGAAAACATTAAAATTCAAGAACAGGCAGGACAACAATTTAATCAAGCTATTGAGAATCAGTATGGCCCGCAAGATTAAAAAATATAAATTTTGAATATACTGGGTAGCGTTCCTACCCTTATTTTTATGTATGTATAATAAATTTAATAACAATAATAAATACTTAAGTAATAAATGATACATTAGCATTTTTTATTTATCATAACTAAACGCGTTGACCAAAATAGGATTTTTTCTTTAAATTTAGTCAACGATTGACTAAAATTTTTTAAATGGATATGAACTATTATTAAGTAAAATATCTCAAAGTATTGGTATATCAAGGTTTATAGAAAAAAGCCTAGAATGGTAAAAAATCATTCTAGACTCTAGTATGGAGAGCAAGGGATTACTTTAACTTTATAATAAGTACGAAAAAGGCTTATTTATCGCACTTTCGCCCCTTTATCTTTCGAACAAAACTGAATAAAATCGAACTATTTTGACACGTGCTTGACACGTGAAATAAAAAATTAACCCGTCGAAATCGACGGGTTTAGAATATTAATACGAACGAGCTAAGTATCATTTTAACATATAAAAATAACCGTACCAATTAAGATACGGTTAAGACACTTGAACCTGTAACGCGTGCCACTTCCTTGTTAGGGATTGCGCTTTTGCTAGCCAGGGAATGAATGTATTATAACAAAAAAACACAACCACTACTATATCTTATATTCGCGACTATAAAATATAGGTTATACGGTTGTGTACCATTTTTACGGTTTCTGTCCTACCGTCAAAGTCATAGTCGTATCCAACCTTCAGACAAGAAGCAAATCCGCAATGGTAAGGGAAAGTAAATAATAACATAAAAAAGCCTACTAGAGACCGTACCATCTAGTAGGTAAATACATCACAATAACCTACCCTCATTCGAGGACACAGTGCTTGTCACTCGTCAGCGACGACATATGAATGCTCAGTTAATGTGATGTAGGCACTTTATGCAGTCTGTGCCAGTAATGACCGAGTCATTTCAAGAATGACCATTTCATATACTTATTATAACATAAAAAAATAAGGCAGTCACTAGGACTACCCTAAAAATGTCTTCGTTAACATTATTTTTAACATTCATGACCTAATTCCTTTTTCTTTGAATAACTATTCAAAGCATTTTGCATATCGACACCAGTAGTATACCAATCTTTTTCAATTTGATCTCTATCACTTCGATAAAGCATATTTATTTTACGCATTTCATTTTTTCTTTTCCCATGATAACCAATCATATCTCCAGAAATCATATATGCTGTAGCTACTTTTTTTAAGATGTTTTGCATAAAGATCTCCTCCTCTATGATTAATTATATACTATATATATTACTTTTTGTAAATTAAATTGAATATTATTATAAACAACCACCCAGTGACATGCTTAGGCGGTTATACATATAAAAGGAAATATTTATGGGTGCATGTCAACTAATTATAACATAAAAAAATAGGGCAGTCGCTAGGACTACCCATAGTTTTTTAATTACCAAGTGTAAACAATTCACCCATTAACTTTTTGTCACCTTATAAGATATAGGGTCAAATTGATATTGTGTAAACAAAGTTTCTGCTGAGATGATTTTTATATCTCCAGTTTTTCGAGCCTCATCATAATTATAAACTCTATAGATAAATAAATTATTTTCATCTTTATATAACTCAAAAAAAGCACGCTCATTCTCAGTCATATAGAAAGGTGTATCTAGACTTCCTTTTGTAGTCTTAACCTCTATATATACCTCCATACCCTTTTCGTTCAACGAAATGATATCAAAACCTGCTCCGTCTCCTTGTTCTTCGCTTAAATGTATTATTCTATTCGTATCCTCTGGAGCAAATTGTAAAATTCTATTGGTTTCATATCTTATTACAAATTCTTCTCCATGTTTACCAAGTTCTTCTCTACTTTCATTTAGACTTTGCCAATCAATTTTTTTAGGTATAAAACGACTTCGTAATTCCTGTCTTCTCTTCAAATCTTTATCAGATAAAATGTCTAAACTATTGTTAGAGTTAAGTCCAGTTAATAAGTACCAGTATGCTTTTCTATCACTTTTATCAATAGCATATGTATCTAAATAAGTTTTATACTTTTCAGTTTGATGCGAAACAATATTGCCAATACGTTGAATAATAAGGGGCTCATTCCTTGTATTACTCATCATTTTATCATCTTCGTCAAAAGGCATGACTGTCTGAAGTAATTTTTTTACTTCTGACGTTTCTAATCTTCCATATTGATTTAATAAGAGAGCTACTGCTTTTCGAATATCTCTTTCTGACGTCGCCATTTATATTTCTCCTATCCAGTAATTCGTAATCACTAAGTGCTTGACTTCTTTCGTATTCCTATTTTTAAAATTCACAGAATAATTTTTATCGAAATGAATTTTATAAAAAGCGTCTTTATCATAAAGTTTTTCAATAAATTCTGTCGATTTTATAACCATTAACCATTTTGTTTTTTTTAATTTTAGTAAATTATCACGTAATCTAATTTGTTCCTTATAATCAAATATATGTAAATTATATGTACTAAATTCCGAATCATATGGAGGATCTAAAAACATAAATGTTTCTTCTTCATCAACAAATACTTGAGAAAAATCTCCTTGCCTAATTTCAGTCTTACTAAGTTTTTTGTATACAGAGTGAGATTTTATTTGTTCTAATCGATTTTCAAAAGATTTCTTCGCATAGGTATTTCCTCCAAAAGGCACATTAAAGTTACCCAAAGCATTGTACCTAAACATTGACGAATATGAATATTCTCTTAAAAATAAATATAAGACTGTTTTAAGCTGCGGCTCTTGATCATAAGAAGAACGATTATATAAACTTCTCAAATAAGTATATATAGATGCTCCTATTACGCCGTGAGCATTTTCTTCCCAATTTTTTATATTTTCATTCTTTGCTACTCGTTTTAACGATTTCTTTTTTCGAGTAATACTTTCTTCTAAGAATAGTGAAAGCTCCTCTTCATTTTTGGGAAGGTATTTAGATAATGATAATAAACTTGAAGACACTTCTTTCAAATCAATTATATTAATATCTTTTTCGCTCATTAATATTTCTTTAATAAAATTAATGTATTTTTTTTTCATTTCCCAAATGATGGAGATATCATTTAATAAATTTAGAAATTTTTCATCTTGAAATTTTGTAAAAGAATATATTGAAACTAATTCTTTCGAAAAATCATTTATTAAATAATTTTCTGCTTTCGTTGCCCAATAAACAGCCCCTCCTCCCAAAAAAGGTTCTATATAATATTTGAAACTTGGAAATAATTTTTTTAAATACTTATATTCAGCGCTTTTACCGCCTGGATATTTAAATAGCGGTTTTAATATTTCTTTTTCCATATTAACATATCCATTCTATTAATAATCAGGTGAAATACTAATCCACCAGTTTTTGTTTTTATTTATAATTGAAAGTATAAAGCAAAGTTTTTACGTTTGTTTGACATAAACATAGATTTCATATTATAACAAAATCGTTCTTACGTGCCTAATATATAAGTTGATGTGAAAATTATAACTTAAAAAAATAGGGCAGTCACTAGGACTACCCTAAATTGGAGTGCTTAGGTAATGTTCTATACATAGTATAACACACTAGAATACTTTTGTAATTCTTAAACGTTCATGCCATATCCACCCGTTATTATTTTTTGAATAAACACGACACCAGCCCTCTTTAACTTCAAACACATAAAATTGACTATATCCTGCTCTATAAACATCGTTTGTTGTATACCATTCCTTACCTTTAAATTTAACTAAAGTGGCTCCGTAATGGTCAACTCTTGCTCTAAATCTAGCCTTAGATGATTTATTCATACTTTTTGGTGGAATGCTACCAACTTTTAATCCAGTAGTACTATCTAGTTTGTTTTTTTGGTTAACTACTTGTTTATTCGGTTTATTCGCTAATTTACTTCCACCTGAAGTTTTATAAATATCTTTAACGATAAGACGTTCATACCATACAAAACCGTTATTGCTAGCACTGTATACTCTAGCCCAACCATCACGAATTTCATAAACATAAAATACCTCACCTGGTTTGTATGTTTCATTTGTAGCAACCATGACATTGTTATGATTTGGTCTACAAATACTTACGCCAGCATTATCTGCAACGGCTTTGAAGTATGGTTGGTTACTCCATGTGAGTTTTTTAGGAGGTGTTGCATTTATAGTCAATGATCCATTTGATTTACGTGTCGCTGTTTTAACTTCTTTAATATCTGTTAAATCTACGCTATCATCGGCAAAGTCTGGAACAATGAAATGGGTTAAGCCTGTATAATCATCTTCACGCAATTTAGCTGGTGTATTGGCATTTCCGTCATAGTTTTGCTCTAAGATTGTGAATGTATTTGTACCACCCGAATTGTCCCAAACTAAGCCTGTATGCCCCCATTCTCTATAAATACCCTCAGTATACACTGCAATAGCGCAAATAGGAGGAACATAATTTCTTGTATTTTTAACTACTTTCCAACCTTTAGGCATAGCATTTAAAGTATGCAATTCTTTGGCATTACCATAAAATCTAACTCCACCGGTAACGCGATATATGAAGTCTACACTTAAATCTGCGCATTGATAAGCATACATATTATCAAAGTCTACAAACTGACCTTTCAGACTGTGCATATATTCAATGGCTTCTTTATATTTAACTGTACTTTGTGGAGATGGTGTTATTTTTTCTTTTGTTTTTTCTGATAACTTTTCACTAGGTTTCTCGCTTGTTTCTTTTTGTACTCCATTAACATATTTTGCTATTTGCTTATCAAGATTTTTAATATTACGTGAATAACCACATGCTTCTAATAAATTGCCAGGGTCGATTTTGTCATTTTGAATATCTTGATGACCTGGCACTTCTGTTTTGTAATCAATGTCCCAATAATTACATAAGTAAGCTAATACACGTGCCATATTATCTAGTGACTTACGAGAACGTGATTGGCTACTAGGGAAGTAACTACCTTCCACACCAAATGCTACATCATTTGCATCAGCGTTATACCATTGATTATCGGTAGGCGTATCATATAATACATGCCATGCTTTCTCAGTAACTGGAATACAAACAATACATTCTTTATCATCAACAAACATATGGGCGCTTGCTACTAGTGACCAATCAATCATATATGTGTTTTTATAATAATTGACGTTTGTTTGTGCAGTGGTTTCTGGATTCCCTGTGTCATGTGCAACTGCAAATAAAGGTTTTTTACTTGTTATAGGTTGTCCACTTCGACGTGTTCCAATTGGTAAAAAATCATATCTTACTGGAACGCCATTCCATTTTTCTGTCATTACTTAACACTTCCTCCACCAATTTTAGTATTCTCTTTCGTTCTGCCATCGCGATTTTTGAAAGTTTCCCATAAGCCTGTAGCCATAAGTCCACTAATCAAACCAGCTAACAGTCGGCCACCGAATGAGAGCTCTGTAACGATTTCAGGAATGAAAACAGTGACGCCTCCAATAACTACACCAATAATCATAGACAGTGCAGGTATGATTGTTTTAGGAATACCTTTAATTCTTTTGAATACCTCTGTTATTGCTATTGTTAAAACTGAGATTACCCCAGCAAATGCGATTATCTGTTCCAAAATTTGCCTCCTAAATATAATTAAAATAAAAAGGCCACTGCCTGACAGGCAATGACCCACATACGACTAACAGCCGTAACTAAACCACATGCAAGTTAAGAAAGAACCTGCAAAAGTAACTAATTTGAATGTCTTAGCTTTCATCATGATAAGCACCTCCTTTCAAAGGGTTGTTATGCTTATCCCACAAACATTTGAATAACTGCAATCACAAAAGAGCCAATCAGAGGCACAGCAATACCAATAACCCATCGGCGCTGCGATTTCATCTCTTTTCGGCTCTCGTCTCTCTCTCTTTTCTGAGTTGTAAGTTCGTCGTTGAAACGCTCAAGCGTTAAAGTAATTTCTTTATTAACGACTTTCTGCTCGGACTGCCCCTCTTTGACTATGTCTAAAGAATTACTGACTTTATCAGAGCTTTGCTTTTGCGATTGAAAGTTACTGTCGATTTTTTTGTCGATACGATTGAAATAATCTTCGATTTTATTGTCGAGCTGCCTATCTTGGTTTCTCAAATCTGTTATTTCACTGTCTTTAATTCGTTTCAGCTCAGTTTCTACATTTGTGAGCCTAGTATCAAAATTCTGCAATGAGCAAACTCCTCAATTATTTGTATTTATGTCTTGTATATAGTTTTAATATAGGCTAGCACCCTAAGTAAAAGAAATCTACAGCCTAGTCAATGTCGAAAACGACAGGCTCATCTTTTTGAGAAACCAATTCTCGTGAATTATCATCTTGAGTGTTTAGTTCCTCTAAAGGTAACAAAGCCTCCCCGTCTTTCAATTTTAATCGTTCCCCATCAAAATAAACCTTATCAGACTGTCTTGCTATCTTTTCGGTTGTAGGCAAAACTTTATCATAAGCCCTATTAGGCACTAAGTCACAACCAGCAAGTACAATTTCAAACTCTCCGTCAATCTTTAACAAATATAAATTCCAATGCATTGCGCTCACTATCCTCTCATGTGTATTCTCATATCTCTAACACGCACTTTATTATGTGATTTACCTGTTTTATTGGCAAATTTTAAGTAGAAATACAGAGGTTTATAGGTTGGCACCCCTAAATCAATTGTTATGTTACTCTCTTTTATATTATCGCCTCTTAAAGCATAAGTTTTTTCTTCAGCGTTGCGGTTACCGCCATTAAACTCTTCTACTCTAAAGCCCACATAACCACCTGCGGCTAAACTGTCAGCGTGAAAATCTATTAAATAGGTAAACGTGATATATCTAGCTGCGTGTTCTGTGTAGACAGCTGAAAATGTTTCAAAACCCAGTGACGAAGTATTATAGAACATTCCGTCATATTCAACCTTGCTAGCTGGATAATATTGGTGAGACTGTACATCAAATGACATTCTAAGCAATCCGTTTTGCATGTAAACAGCTCCGTCAGGTCTGGTTATTGACATTCCTTTAGGGTCAATCTCAGTTTGCGACTTTGAATTAGGATCTTGGGCAATTAAAGTATCGCCGTCAATAGAAAAATAACCTTTTGTACCCTCGATTCTTACAAGGTTTGTATCTATTACGCCGCCCCTAATGTAATTAGCGTTTAGTGCGCCTGTTGTGATTAAACTAGCATTTATTCGCCCTCTTGTTATAGCCTCTTCAAAGGTTTGCCCACCGTCAACACTTACACCTATACCACTAGAGTTGAGTAAGGTCACATAGTTAGGGTCGGACTTATCTGTAAGTAATAAGCCACCCTCAGACCAGCCAATCTCGGAACGGGTACTGTTCAATAATTCTGACGACTCTTTCACTGCTCTTGGCAACACATCATAAGGCAAAGAGCCTCCACCGTGTAAGATAGAGTTAATCTCTTTCGTTAGACCTGCCTGCTGTTTTCGTTGTCTTTGTCTTAGTTGTTGGTCGCCTATCGTGAGTTTCTTGCTGATAGGCTTATGCTTAGCGTCCCTTTTGGTAACAATTCCTACGACTTTCATCTCCTGTTGTATTTCTAGCTTACTATCAATAAAAGGGACAATGTCGTATATTTCAGGTTGTGCGTAAGGGTACTGTTCCATAAGAGACACGAAATCAAACTCAATACTGAATTTCAGTGAGGGGTCTACTCTATCCTGCATATAGCGTTCCATTGTAGACCTTTTAGAAATACGTCCGTCCATGACAGGCTCAGCCTCTCTGATACCGAACAGGTCAATCATCGGGCTTTCAGCACCAGCGGGGTAATCCATTGTGAGATTAGCAGTAGTATACCCTGCATCATCTTCAAAATCGCCAAAACCTCTGACGTAAGTATAAAACTCAGTTGCGTCAGTTTCTATTTTCACATTGTTTGCATTTAATTTTTTAGAGAAGTAATAGGCAGGCCGTCTGTTGAGGTTTTTGCCTAAAATAAACTGCTTGGCATGATAGTCATAACGCCATTCATACCCATAACGCTCAATGCCTTTCAGGAACATTGACAACTTATCCGCACCTTGTCCTGCGTTTTCCCATTCCACTGCGTCAGCATGGTCTAAAAATGTGAAACTGTAAGGTGTATCAGCAAATACGGTTTCAAAATAATGTAGGTTTGTACGACTGCCTGTCACGTCCTCATAGACTCTGTGTGTGGCTAAATAGTCAAAATGTTTTAATCTCGCTGTCAGTGTAATTGTCATTTTATCTTTCCAACGCTCAGGCTCAACAAGAACGACAACATATTCACGTCTATCGTTCTCGCCTGTAACATTGGTTATAGTCCACAATTCACCTATTTTATCGATATAGTCTTTTGTTTGCTCGTTTTCTATGAGTTTGACTTGTAACATACCGTCAGCGTTGGCGTTTTCATCTTCTTGGGTTGGTGCCTGCGCCCTATATGAATTACCTTGCGGATCTGATAGAACTAAAGCCATTAAATCGCCTCTTTTCTTAATACATAAAAACCACCTTTAAAGGTGGCTCTGATTAATATTGAATTTCTTCGCCTAAAATGAGTTTATTTTGGTACTTACCAAACCTGATATAAATTTTACTGTCTGTATCAGATGAATTGATACTATTTTCACTGCCATAAGCTACACAGTTATCTAGCCACATGTCACTGCCTGACGATGTTTGGAAATCTTTCCCTTGATAGCTCTCATAGGCTACTGTGCCTAAATTCCATGACTGAGTACCCTCGTTTACGTCAGCTACATTCCCTCCGTCGTTTCTTGCGTATACGCCGTTAATACGGATAATTGATATGCCGCCGTGCGTCGTGCTACCATTATTCGATTTAACTCCGTTTTGCCCTTTGTCACTACCATTTTCAATACCTTTACAATCTATTTCTATAATTAAAGGGGTAGAGCCGTCAGCCCCTACGTGATAATTAAGTCCGTCATATGAATTAAAACTACCCTCACACTCTTGTAAGATTATGAGGTTGCCACCACTCGCGGCGATACCGTTAAACATGTCTGCTGAATGATAGGCTTTAACATTTTTAAGGTAGGCATTATTGTCAGCGTTGAGGTTTAACTCGATACCATTTTTGCCTCCATAAATTTTTAAATTTTCTAAATATATGTCTGACTCTAAAGAAGATAATTGTATATGGTTAGCGCCAATAAGGGGTGCTATGTTTATATCAGGCTCCTCACCTGTGTTTACATAAACAATTCCATCTAATGTACACCAGCTATCTACCGTTTTGTCTACATCTTCAATGGAACTGACCTCAGTTAAGGCTTTATTATTTTTAAGATTGACAGTTTTGTCCACCGAACTTCTTGATGTTTGATATACACTAGATGCGCCCTCAGTTTTAGTCCAAACGGGTTCGTCTCCCATGATTAGATGAACGTTATCATTTTCTCCTATAATATTTAAACTCTTATCAAAATTCTTAGGAATAACACTTCCACCTGACCTGAAGTGGTACCCCTCACAAACGATAAGAGTATCATTCGTATTAGCATATTCAAACGCTTTTGAAAAAGACTTTAAAGCTGTATCTTTAGCAAGACCTGAATTATCGTCACTGCCGTTAGCATAGTCCACATAATACGTTTTAGAGCTATCTAGTTTATTTTGTGATACGTCATACTTAGTTAAAAATTTACCTTGTCCGTCAGTATATATTAAACCTTTTAGAGGGTAGTCCTTAATAGAAAAACCTTGCGGGGTGTAAACAGGAGCGTCAAAGCCTTTTGCCTCAATAGTTGAATTTTCTGAGCTACTGTTAGATAAAGCCCCTACCGTTTCTTTTAGGTTGTTTATGTCATACTCTAGCCCCCCGATTTCAGGGCTAGTAGGCTGAACTTTACCTCCCTCAAACAAAACAGGGTTTTTAATTACTAAATCGCCTGAGCCGTTTCTGTTGTCGAATCTAATTTCAAGGGTTTGACCTATGCTAAGAGGTTGTCTAAGAACGCCATAAACATTATTTTTATCGTTAAAAAGCCCAATACTATTAAGTTTAGGGTAAGGGTTTTCTTCATCTAAGAGTCTGTATTCTATCTTAGCTCCCTCAACCTTTTGAGGTATCTGAGCAAAAAAACTCAAAGCATTCTCTTTAAAATCATCTGTTTTCACAGAGTAGAAAAAATAGCCCCCTTGTTTAACAACAATATCTTTACCCTGTGACACTTTATTTGAAGCTGTGATGCCGTTGTAATAGGGGTCGTTAATTGACTCGGCGAAATTGTCATAAGAAATGCCTTTAGGAGGTTTGTTAAACAAATCTTTAGACTCAACGTAATTATTGACTATGTTGCTATACGTCAGTAAGTCCTCCTTAAATTCGTCTTTTTGAATTGAGTCAATACCTTTAGTCCTTTCATAAAGTTCTTCATTCATTTTGTTTTGATTTTCTAAATTAGACCCGTCTAAGTCAGGCGTTAGAATTTTTAATACCAATAATGTTCCCTCCTATAAATAATAGTAACGGCAATCCACTTTCAGTTCAGCGTCATATAGCCTATTGAGTTTTAATTTGTTTAAGCCTACATTCAGTTCAGGCTCATAATAATTTGTAGCATGAGTAATATTTTCCCCGTTTCTGAAATAGGCTCCATTCTCATACGTTAATTCATCGCCAGCTCTTAAAGGGGCTATCCTGCTATCAATCTCAGCGCCTATATCATTAAACCCAAATTTAAAGTAACCGTCTATATCTTCGTTAAAAGTGACGCTTATTTTAAAGTATTGGTTAAGTTGATCTATAGGCACATCGCCAAAATTATAAACGTCAAAGGTACCTGAAATGCTTAAATCGAACGTATAACGTCTTGTTTCTGGGTTACGGTTCAAACCCATTCCATAAGCCCATACAGAGCTTTCATCATAGGTTAGACCCTCCCGTTCTAAATCTAGTGAAGTACCTACACTTTCAGCAAAAGGCAACTCCGTCGTATGAAAGGATAACTCGCCTTTGCCTTTAGCATTATGTTTACTTTGCTCTATTTCAGTAGCGCCTGAAAGTCTCACAAGATACCGTTTGCCTGTGTTTACGTCATTATCTGATTGAGGGTTATCAATCACAGTCTCTCGCCCGTACTGGTCTATTGAGATTGCGTTTGAGTCTTTAGTATCTTTGAAAGTGTAACCTGCCACTTGAGGCCTGCGCAATTCTTGAATGTAATAGGGTTCAGTGCTTGTCGTGAGCTTGTAAATCAAATCTCTAAATAGTGGATAAGAGGCCATATTCTGACCTTGAAATGAAAAAGGAACGCTTATCTCGCGCCCCTTGTAAGTTGCCCCCATATCAAAAGAGCCATGCAGCCCCTGTATGTTTTGAGTTTGTTCTTCCATTTCTACTCCACTAATCACAACATCACTGACTTCGACACCGTATTCACCTAGAGTGAATGTGTCGCCGTTTCGTCGTGTGATTTTTAAGTCGATATTAATACACCTCCTAGAATGTGATTACTGAGTCATTACGTGCATTTACGCCGTTCACCTTAGCTGTTAGAACTTCGTCGTCAGTGTCTAGCTGTATGCGTAAGTTCAATTTGCTAGGCTCAGCCTTAACTGTTGTCGCATGGTTTGCCGTAACATGGCCTCTAGTTGATAGATTGTTAAGTTCGCGATTAATGCCTTTAACTGCAGGCTTGGCTTGTAAGTTAGGGTTAAAGCCTTGAGTCATTTGTTGCGCAATTCTTCCTGTATCACGTACGACTTTTCTGCCTCTGTTATTAAGCCCAATTTGCATACCTTGCATCGTATATTGTCCGATTTCTTTGAACACTTTAGACGGCGAATGAATACCAAGTAATGACTTAGCGCCGTTGACTGCGTTAGATACAACGCCTTTAGCAGCACTCACTAAGGAGCCTGCCATGCTCTTGATACCGTTTATCATACCTCTAATAAGGTCTGCACCTGCTGACACCATTGCGCCAACGAATGACTTAGCTGCACTCACTGCGTTTGATACGCCTGATTGTACTGCGCTGACAACACTGCTCATACCTGACGTTACTGCACTGATAATGCCACTCATTGCTGATGTAATTGCGCTTAGTACGCTATTCCACCCTGATGTGACTGTGCTGACAATAGATGATATGAACGAGCTTATTGTGCTGACAATAGATGACCACACGCTCGATACGGTCGACGCTATTGAGCTAAGGATTGATGAAATGGTACTCATCACATTATTCCAACCGCTCGAAACCGTACTCACGATACTTGAGATAAATGAAGAAATCGCACTCACGATTGACGACCATACGCTCGATACGGTCGACGCTATTGAGCTAAGGATTGATGAAATCGTGCTCAGTACACTGCTCCAGCCTGACGACACAACACTAACAATCGTTGATATGATTGAGCTTATTGTGCTGACGATTGATGACCAAATGCTTGATACCGTAGAGGCAACCGAACTAAATATTGATGATGTCGTGCTAGCAATCGCCGACCATGCTGAGCTAACTGCACTGACGATACTTGAAACGATAGAGCTTATTGTGCTGACAAGTGAACCCCAAATTGCGGACGCTATACCAACCAATGATGACCACATTGACGACGCTGTGCTAGTGATTGTTGACCAAATGGAGCTTAGTATGCCAACTAATCCCTGAACTACAGACTGTATCGCTGTAACAATGCCCTGCCAAATTGCAGAGGCCTGACCTTTAAGGGCGTTCCATGTTGTTATGGCATTTTGCTTGATTGAGTTCCATAAATTCATAAGCCAATCTCTTAAAATACCGAATATGTTCTGTGCTGCTGTAACAATGGCTTGCCAAATAGCCTCGCCTGCTGATTTGATAGTTTGCCAAGCGCCCTGCCAGTCGCCAGCTAAAAGTTGAAGTAATGCTGTTATAGTGCTGACGATGACCTCCATCGCAACAGTAATAACCATCTTAATAACTTCCCACGCTACCTGTGTAGCTGCTTTGATTGTGTTCCACGCCTGCTGCACGATTGGTGCGATTAAGTTTACAGCTGTCTCTACTACAGTAACAATTTGGTTCCATGTATTTTGGAAAATCGGCACTAAGGGTGCTACTATTTCCTGTATTCTTGAAATCAACTGAGAAACAAACTGCACAATAGCCTGAACAGCCTGCATGACAGTGTTTTTGATTTCATTCCACGCATTAGTCATTTGAGTTCTAAGTTGCTCTGAGCTTGTCATCAACGCTACGAATATCCCTATAAGCGCTGTAACTACGCCGATTACTGCCCACACTGGAGCACTCAATGCTCCAAATGCGCCACCTAATACTGATAACAGGCCTTGAACGATTTGGCCAACGCCAACGAACCTCATAAATCCTGATACTAAAGGAGCGATAACCTGTATTACAAATTGAATTGCTGGCCATAACGCCATAAATACGCCTGATAGTGAGGCTATAACCCCAATGAGCACGCCGACAATAGGGTGAGTCGCTGTTAGTTGAGCTAGCCACTCAGCAAAGGCATTTGCTACTTGCAACACTTTCGCTCCTAATGGTGCCAATGCTACGCCAATATTGACTAATACGCTTATGATATTGCCAATTAGGCTGATTAAGACTGGGCCATTCTCTTGTACATATTTCACAAACTGCTGGAAACCGTCTGACTCTGCGATTGTTGAACTCCATTGCTCAAACCTGTTTGCCATTTGAGCTAATGACTCAAATATGACTTGTGAGTTAGGCGCAAAAGCTTTCATCAAATTGAAAATACCTTTAAAGGTTGAGCCGAATATATCGCCTATAATAGGCAAGTTTGTTTTCACATAGTTCGTAAAGTCCTGAATGGCTGTACTACCCTCAACACTGTTTGCCCACTCATTGAATGATTTTCCCATGTTCTCGAAACCTTGAGAAACCCATTCGGTAAGTGGTGCTAGTTGTGTGATTAGAGCAATAAAACCTGAGCCAAAGTTGCCAACTGCACTGAGCATGTTATTGAATATGTTCACGCCTGTTGAGCCCATCATCTCAAAGAATTGTGTCGCTGTTTGTGACTCTTGAGCCCATTTCAATGTGGCCTGGCTCGTTTTTTCCATGCCTTGAGCCACACCATCTAAGAATGGCGTTAAGCCTTGCAGTGCAACTTTTGCTGTGTTCACTGCGTTTGCAAGTGTGTTAAATATTTCTGATTGGTTCTGAGCAACTACGCCTTGCCATGCTGATTTGAGGCTGTCGACTGCTGAGCGATACTGTTCAACTTCTCTCGTAACAGCTAGCGTGCCATCTTCAACCATTTGTAGCGCACTCATGGCCATAGCGCCGAAACCTACTGCGCCTGCGCCTGCCGTTGCAAATGCGCCAGCAAGTCCAGCTGCACCACCACCGACAACAGCAATAGCGTTCATAACTGCCATTAATGCTGGAACAAGTGAGGCAATTGCTGGAACTAACGCTGTGATACTTGATAGGAACATACCTTTGAACACGTTTGCTGCAACTGTTCCCACTGTTCTAACTCTGTTAGCAATGTTATGTAAAGACGTTTCAAAATTATCTAATGCGCTTGAAACAGCACGTATTCCGTTCATAGCACTTCTTGAGTCAACTACAAGTCGAGTGCGATGTCTGTTTGGGATAGAGCGCAACATAGCCTTAAATCTCTCAATAGCCGAGATAGCTCCCGAGCTGTCAACGTCTAGGGTCGACTTAGCTCTCATACGGCTGAATGACGCCATTTGCTTACGAGCGCTGGCCATCTTACGTTGGAACTCAGAAATGTCAGCTCCGACTTTCGTGTCCTTAATGCTTTGAGCTGTTGACTTGAAACTATTTGCTATACTTTTAGCTCTGCCCATTTTGGCCTCATAGCTTGCAATGTTTGCGTCAATATCAGCTCTTGCATTAGAACCGTCAAAGCTGTTCAAACTTCTTTTAGCGTTTGCCATTTTAGCTTGAAATTCTGCGACATTCGCACCAATACGGGTGTCTTGAATGCTCTCAGCTTGTCGTCTAAAGTCTGTAAGCGAACGACTTGCTGAGCTCAACTTGCGATTGAAACTAGAGGCGTTCAAGTCAAGGTCTGCGTCTGCCTCAGAGCCGTCAAAGCCATTTAATTGGCTCTTAGCCTGTCTGATTTTAGACATAAACTCTTTAACATTCGCACCGATGTCAGCGTCTTTTATGCTCTCAGCAACTCGTTTAAAGTCTTTAGCAACCTTTTCGGCTGATTTCATTTGTTTTTTAAACTTTGATGTATCTGCGTCTATCTCAGTACTTATTTTATATTCAGATTTAGCCACGCTATACCCTCCAATCTAATTTTTATTATGGTTTTTGATCTGTTTTAAAATATCAAGCGACGGTTTATTCTTACCTGACTTACTGTCAGAGTTTTCAAGTTCAATTGACTGACCTCTATTCAGGCGCTTAATATTTTTCTGATAATCTATTAAATCGTTGACAGAGCTGAGGATATACTCCTCTTTTTTGTTCTTGCCTGTACCTACCTCACGTTTAGCTTCTACATCTCTGATTGCAAAAGCTAGTTTATAAGTTTGATACTCTTCTTTGAGCATTTCATACTCAAGGGCATACATGCGGTAGTTAAATTCTCGCAATGTCATTGTGTCAATGTAGTCAATATCATAAATGCCCAACTCGCTCATACACAATACGACAACACGGTCATACGTGAGGGGGTCAGGCTCTTCACTTACTTGCTCTGTTTCTTCGGTTTGTACTCGTCGGGTACTAGGTTTTGGGTTGTAGGTCTCTTTCCCAGTTCCTTAATGATTTGCTCGCCGAACGCCTCAAAGCCCTCATTCTCTGCAATATCGTCAAGAATGTCGTCAAGGTCTGACTCTTGAGGAGCTTTCTTGTGATGTGCTGTTGTTGCAAGAATAACTTCGCCAATAGTGATTGGATTTCCTTGTGCTAAGTTAGGAACTAAAAGCTGCAAGCCTTGTCCGATACTCATTTGTTCTATTTCCATACCTAGACGCTTGTCGATGATAGATAATGCTTTAAAGCCGAATGATAAGTCGATAGTTTTGCCTTTGAATTGAATGTCCATAATAAAAATAACCTCGCTTGTATGTTTTAATTTAGTAATAAAAAAGAGAGGGCTTTTCGCCCTCATTATGAAGCTAGCCCTACTCTGCTGAAATGCTGATCTCATTAGTGCCTGTTGTTACCTCAGCTATTTCGGGAGCCTTAGGGAGTTTCTTCGCCTGTCGCACCATCGTCAGGCTGTGGAATATCCTCGTCAGGTAAGTCAGCAAGTCCGTCGTTTGCTGGGTCATCTGCTGTAGTGTCGTGGAAGCCATAAGCTGCTTTGTTTTGCTCTACAATTTCAGGTAGTGAAGCAAAACCTCTTTGTTTCTTAGCATAAACGCCGAACTCAGTCTCGAACTCTGCAATAGAGTCAGCCTCATTAGTACGAGTGATTGAGTTGAAATGCCCTTGACGATATTCAGCTTTGTATTTACCCTCTTCATTTTGCACACGTTTGTTGATAATCCATAATTCATATGGCACAGCGTCCTCTGCTGCGTCCTCGATTTCATCACTTAATTCATCATCAACGTCCATATAAGATGTGATTGTTACTGTAGACTCACGTGTTCCTCCTGAGCTAACTGATCCGTCAACTGTAGCCTCGTTGTCAGTATCTCTTTCAGTTTCACGTTCTAATTCTGTAATCCACATAATTTTATCTGCTTCCTTAGCTTCTCCTAACTTACGGATAAGCGCTAATTCATCTGAACCTTGTTTGATTGCCATATATAGTTTCCTCCTAATTTTAAGCATAATAAAAGGCAAGCCTTAGACGAGACCTGCCTTATGACGCTCTATAAGTTGCGTCAATAACTGTATGATGTAATATTTGATTAGTTGTTTTATCTGTGGTGTCTGTAGTATCTATATTCTCGAGAGTCACTCTGTAAGAGGGAAGCATTTCAACATTAAGTAAAGTTTCTTGTATCTGCATATATATACTGTCAGCGTTGGCTAGGTCATCCTCAGTGCTCCACAGATGAGCTCTCACTGTTGGTGTACCACAGAAATTATCAAAGCTCATAACGCTGATGCTATCCTCAGTGTCCTCAAGTACAATAAAAGGATATGATAACTCTTGATGAAGCTCTTGAACTCTTATTACTGGAACCTCCAACGCT
Source organism: Staphylococcus sp. acrmy (assembly GCF_022690565.1). Taxonomy (NCBI): domain Bacteria; kingdom Bacillati; phylum Bacillota; class Bacilli; order Caryophanales; family Staphylococcaceae; genus Staphylococcus; species Staphylococcus sp. acrmy. The sequence goes on from NZ_JALCVE010000006.1 coordinate 92,448, forward strand.
CTGAAAGCTTTAAAAAGATAATTGAACAACTCAAATTTTGTTGATTGTTTTGCCATTTATTTTCGACCCCTCCTTAATTGAGTAACCTCTCAAGGTCTTTATTTATCTGAGCACCCTGTCTTTCATAAACCTGCTTCATAAATGTCTCAGGTGCCATATATCTTGTACCGTACTCAAGAAAACCTGAATAGTAGGCGTTTGATGTGATGACATAACTCATCTGACCTCTTTTAGTATCTTCGACCATACGCGCAAGGTTACCGGTCCAATAACCTTTAACCATAACACGACGAGCTTCTAGCACTGTGTTTGAACGAAACTCTTTAGCATTCTGCTGTAAGATGTAATCGACATCGTCGTCAATAGTTTTTTGGTTGTTTTGTATTTTTCTAATCATCTTTTTAACGCCTGTAATTCTCATTCATTGACCTCTTCTATATAAAAAACTGTATCTCTTCTATACTTGACAGAGCGAACTATAAGATATTTTACGTTATCTATATAAACGTGTGTCACAGGCTTCTCAAAGCGATTACTTAGTCTGATGAGACTAATATCTCGAGTTACCTCCCCAAACTCAACAGCTGTACGCTGAGGCGAGAGAGGTGACTTATTACAGGGAAGTGAGTTATATATTTTTTGACCAACAACTTCATATTTCCCAGTGTCAGGGTTGTATTGCTTTTGACCCTCTTTAACAAGGGTAGCTCTATGTTCATATCTCAATAAAACTTGATACTTCCTTTTTTACTTGAAGTAGACGGGAACTCGTCCTCGATGATTGATAGGTACTCGTCGAAGTCGTTCTCTTGAAACTTTGTTGAGCGTCCGTCAATGCTCTCAGAGCTCATACCCTCAGCACCTATACGGTTATATCGCTTAACTGCTACTTCTTCGATTACCCAATCAAGAGAACTAGGGACTGTCTCTACATCTTTAGGGAGCAATGCAATTAAACGTTTCTCCGTCACATCTATAATTTTCTTTAGTTGGTCATCTTGCTTGTCATCATTCAAGCCTATAAGGAGCTTTACGCCGTCAATGTACGCCATTGCTTAACGCCTCCTTATTCTGCGCTCACGTCTGCTGAGTCCTCTGTCGTTTCTGTAGTAACGTTTTGAGGTTCTGCTGGTGCGCTTTCCTTAGTAGTGAAAGCTGGCACGTCAACCTTAGCTGACTCGCCTGTCTCGTTACTGAAAGCTACTTGATACGTTCCTGCTGCGTACTCAGTACCAGCCTCTAAGCCGTCAATCGTAACTGACGCTGTGCCGTCCTCTGCACGTTCTGCTGTTCCTACAACGTTCTCGCCTTGATACACTTTTAATATGTCTGCCATTGTGTAGCCTCCTAATAATTAATTAACTGTTATTCTTGCCGATTTTACGTTAGGTCTAACGCTTACGCCCTTAGGCCTCGCTGGGAGTAGATCCACCGTCAGTTTGTTCGCCCTCAATGTCTACAGCGATAACTGCGTCCACGTTTTCAGGGAACATTGAAATTGCTGACGCATATACAGTATCAGCTGTTAAGCGTTGTGGTTGAATGTCATGAATGACACCTACAAAGCCTGTTTGGTCTGAGGCAAAGTTGAACGCTCTGCTCATTTCGCCTTGTGGGTTTGCATATGCAACATTTAAGTTTTCAGCTGTAGTCATGTATACAGTGCCTTGTGGCACGTCTGCGAACTCGATTACTTGCACGCCTACATAAGGTGTCAATAAGTTCAATCCGAATTGAGAACCGTTTGAGTTGATGAAACCATCTGCTAAGTGTCCTGCTACGTCATTAGGGTTTACTAATGCGATAGGTGTCACTTCATCATCAAGTAATACAGATAAGTTAGCACGGCCACGAGATAACGCACCTTGTAAATTCTTACCTGATAACGCCTCAGTGTTTGTACGATTTTCGTTATCTACAGCTTCCTTAATTGTGTTGAAGAAATCTGTGCGGAATTTTTTCTGTACATAGCGAATAAGCTCAGCGTCTGTACGGTTGATTGCTAAATCATAGCCGTGTGATTGAATAGCTTCAGCTGATGTTGATTTACGGAACTTACGAAATTCTAACTCAGTGATATTCACAAGTTCACGTTCAACTTTAGTTAACGGAATGATTTCTCCCTCTTCAACATTACCGTTTGGAGCCTCTGACTCTACTACATTGAAACGATATTGTTTTAATGCTGAACCAACGTTCATTGGGATTTTGTTTGTGATACCTAACGCCTCAAATAATTTGTTTAAGCGTTCGCCCATCTTGTTTGCGAAGTCAATCGACTTTGCCTCGCCTAATGCCTCTACATCAATTAAGTTATTTTCTACTGCCATTATGTAAAACCTCCGATAGTTTAGAATAAGTGTCTATTTTGAGCAATTGCTCTTTGTCGTGCTGAGTCGTCCTTAATGCCCATGATGTCCTCACGAGTCATTGAGCCTGTAGATTGAAAGCTCTTAGGCGTGCCTTGTGTCAGCTTAACTTGTACCTGCTCTTTAACCATTTTGTTAAGCACATCTGTAAAAGCTTTGACGTTCTCGCTTGTTTGGTCAGCTGTGTCAGCTGTCACAATTTCGAGTAGGTCATCATCTGCTGTGATGTCCTTTTCTTTGAGCATGTCTTTAGCTGTCTGCTTCATTTCATAGCGTGCCTCTTTAGCCTTATAGGCGTCGAGCTCTTTTTGCATCTTCTCACGCTCATATTCTGCTTTTTGATCTTTATTCATTTTCGCTAACTTCTCAGCCTCTTTGGCTTTCTCGTCAGCTTTCTTTTGCTCTCTAGCGATACGTTTCTCGATGATTTGATTTACTTCATCTTGAGTGAATGTCTTTTCATCGCCTTTAGTACCGCTCTCATCTTGTTGCTGTGTGCCAGCACCTTGCTGGCTATCATCGTTTCCAGCCTGCTCATTATTATTGTCTGCTGCTTCGCCTGATTGTTCAGCAAAGTGCTGTAAGTTTAATCTTAATTTGTCAGTCATATGTGATTGCCTCCATTTATAGCCCGTCGGCTCTGATTTCCATACATGCTTTTTACGCCATCAGCACGTTTTGGGCATAATAAAAAGCCACCTCCCAACAATAGGGAAGTAGCTTATATAAAGTCTTTAGGGTCTAGCTCTCTTGTGCTTTTTGGTTTCTCTGCTTTACCCTCAGCTCTGTTGGCTGGGTGCGTGTTGTTTAGCTTGATAAGCTCTTTGTGTATGCCGTGTAGGCTCTGTGCTATCAATTTCAAATAACCTGTATCTTGATTACTCATCTTTGTCATTCGCCTCTATTTCAAAACCGTCTATTTTGTATCTGCCCTCACGCTCTTTGAAAAACTTGTCTCTCCAATTGCCAACATGTGGCACTGTGAAACTTCTGCAATGAGGGTGCATAGGTGGTGCGTTTACACCTGGTGTCATATCTTTAACCTTATAAACATTCTCGTTGTGACTTCTGCATATGTCAGTTGTGCGGTCATCTAAGAAAGCAAGGAACTCATATTCTGCACTGTCGCCCATTGTAGCCTCATAGTGCTGTTTTTGAGCTTGTGTCTGTACTCTTGCCGTCTCTGTTAGTAATAATCTTTTAGCTTGATATGCTGTTGCCCCTGACTGCTTTCTCAACTCAGGGACAAACTCTTTAGGGTGTCGACCTCTCAGCATTGTATGTCTGATTGCCTTGTTTACCTGTGCTCGAGTGTGCTCCATGTTGCGCCATATACGAGTAGACCATACAACGTCGTCAAGCTCTGAGAAGATAACAGCTCTCACATGCTCAATTGAGACATTTGCTGTTGCTCCTATCAGGCCAGCCTGTCTTTGTATCTCTCTATAATACGCACTTTCCATGTAGTTATACATTTGACTCTCAAGCTGTGCTGTAGCGTATGTCATTATCAGCCCTAGCTGCATCTGCAACATACGCTCACGACTCACATACATTTTTGTATTGTACTGTCTGAGTTCCTCATTGGCTTTGTCGCTAAAATCTTTATTGTCTACATACTGTTTTGCTTTATTCTCTAATTTCCTGATATCAGTACGGTCAATTTTCTTTTTAGCATCTTCCAAAGTCATGCCCTCAGCTGTTGCATACTTAGCATAAAAGGCCAGCACCTCACGCTCAATGTCATCGACCATCTCGTCTACAACTTCATTGATACGCTTGATTGTCTCTCTGTCGTCTTGAGCCTCTTTTTTCATGGCCTCTTTAGCACGTTCTCGCCAATATTCCTGGTTTGTCGTCATAGTTTATCACTCTTCCAGTGTGCCGTCATCGTTTGCTACAGGCTCGAAACTATACTCACGTTTGTCAGCTCGTTCGATTTGTTCGTCCTCTTCTTCTTGTATCTTCTCTAGCTCTGCGCTAGGGTCGTCGATAAAGTCTAAGAGGCCAAGCCGAGTTTTCTCTGACACGGTGCCAGCAAGCATGTTGACCATTTCCACATTGTCTTTTAGTGACTTCGGTAAGTTAGGCGTGAACGCTATGTCTATAGTTTCATGGTCATGTGCCTTAGTGCCCTCAATGTTCTTGTTATTGAGTAGCAACTTGTAGCGTTTCATTAAGCCTTTTTTGAACAAACGCTCTTTAGTGGCTCTTGTCTGCTCTAAGCCAAATAACTTGTATTTCATTGACTCGCCTGACTGATGTCCTGAGAATTTCTCGTCGTTCATGTCAGGTGTATTCGTGAACTTGTGAATGTCATCTTGCAATCTAGTCTTGTAGGCCTCTGAGCCCTGCACATCATACTGCTTGTATATGTACTTAGCGTCAGCTTTGCCCTCGCCACCGTTTGCATTGATTTCAGGTCTAATATGTATCATGTTAGCGTCTTTGAACGCCTTAGCGTCCTCGCCATCAAGTTCAGCATTGCCGATTAGCGCAAGCATTGCGTCATTCGTGTCGCTCATGTAGTTTGCTGTGTCTGACTGTGCTGAGTCATACAAGTCAATCAAGCTGAGCACGTTCTCAAAGTCGCCTTGCTTAAATTTATTGTTCAGATACTCAACGATTGGCACATCATTGTAAAAGTGCTGGTATCTCTCAACTGTCTGAGTTGCTCCGTCCTTGATTACATAGTGTTGAATGTGCGTATCTGTGTATACGTCAATGTGATTTGTCTTAATGCTGTCCTTGTCTACTGTGTCATAATAGCGAACGCCTGCAATGACTTTCTTATCAATGTCATGGTTGTATACGACAAATGTGCTCTTAGGGTCTAAGGTCATGAACCTATCGACGCCGTGTTCGTCTCTGAAAACAATCTCATATGCACGACCATATATGCTCAAGTCTAATGCGACATCACTGTTTACAGCGTCACCGTCATTTTGGTCGTTCAGGTCATAGATTGTCTGTTGCGTCTCTTCATCTTCATGAGTGAACGTTATCGGGTTACCTGTTAGGTACCCAACAATAAATTGCGATATGTATTTAGCAAAGTTATGGACTGCACGATGATCAGCTTTCTCTGCGTCTTTTCTGCGCTGTCCCTCAAGTATGCCTGTGTTTTGACTTAGGAAGTAATCCTCTAGCACCTGCAAGCGTGGCACTTGATTGTTCTTATGCTCACTGACAATGCTATTAAGCACGTCAATGTTCTCTAGCTCTTCGGGCGAGTTAGCAAGAATGTCTCTATTTGCCTCTCTGCCAAACTTCAAATTGTATTTATGTTTATTAGTTACATGATAGTGTGAGCCCAAATGCTGCACCTCCTAAAAATAGCTTTTAATGCGTCGTAGCTGCTTAGCGTCTTTTTTGCCTTGCTTGTCTTTGAGCATGAGCTCTTCTACTGCATAGCGTAGGGCGTCAATACAGTGGTTGTATGTGTCAACGGGTTCGTTGTAATATTCATCTGTTTGCTTATCTTTTTTCCATGTGTAGTTGTCCAACTCTTCAATCGTTTTATAGCACCTCTCGTCGACTATGATGTCGAACTGGCTTATAAACTGTATACCTGACATGATACTGTCAGCGCCTTTCATTGATGGCTTAATGCGCTCAATGCCCTCTCGTTTCATTTCTGCAATTGATTTCTTTTCAGCACTGTCTGCTGTTATGCGTTCTTTTGCATAACCTAGCTGTTTGATTACGTTTGCTATTTCATCGTTTAACATGCCTGTCTTGACGTACTCCTCTAATATATAGAGTTTCTTATTCTTCACATCTGCTTTGACATGAATAAAGGCACTCGGGTCGTTAATGTAACCATAGTCAAGCGCAAAGTAAGAGGGTATGTGTTTTAAATCTTCTTTGTTCAGAATATCTGTTTCATATTTAGGAAACACTAGCTTATCAAGCGTAGCAAATTCGCCCAGCGCATATATTTTGTAATAGGCTGGGTTCCTGCTGGCCAAGTCCTCCAAGTTCTGACGAGTCATTTCATCAAGAAACTTATTATCTTTGTAGCTTGATTGCTGTATGAGCGTGTTCTTGTGAGGCTCGCCTGTAAAGAAATACTTATAAACCCAATTGAGCTTGCTCACAGGGTTGAACATTAAGAATATCTGTTTATTAAGATGTTTCTTCTCTCTCAGCCTTAAAGTGAGCTGTGTGTAGTCGTTCAAGTGAAACTCTGAGGCCTCTTCCATTACTACATCACTGATACCTTTAATTGATTTGATTTTCTCGCTATTATCCATGCCCTTAAACAGGAACACAGCCCCGTTAGGCAATGTGATACGATTATCTGTTTTGTTCCACTCGCAAAAGTCCCATATCTTGAAATCGACCAGACAGCCCTTAACGTCCTGGAATAAACTGTCTGCAATCGTTGCACCGACCTTCCTGAGCCATAGTATCTTGCGTGGATATTTCCAATCCTGTAAGGCTTTGAGCACGACTTTCTGAACTACACCGTGCGACTTGCCTGACGAACCACCACCATAATGCACCTCTGTGAAATGGCTGTAGTCTGTTAGGATATTGAAAATATTTCTGTTAAAAACTTTTGCTGGCTTAGGAAAGTTAAGATTAATCTTCGCTGTCGTCATCGTCATAAGCTCCGATGTTCAAATCAATGTTACGCTGAGTGATTTCTTGCTCAACCTTATCTCTATATTTAGCTGGGAGCCTGTTTTTCAGTGCGAATATTAGGCTGGTAGGGTTTGCGTGTTCGTACTTCTCAATTTGCACTACATCGCCTTTATTTGTCACTGTTTCCTCTTTGTAATAATAGCCTGTTGCTCTCTTATGTAGCGCGTTCTCTAGCTCATAGTCAGAAACCTCTTTGCCCTTTTTTATGGCGTCTGAAAAGTCTTGCTTATCTTTTTTCCATTTAATCAAAGTATGTTTAGAAACGCCTAAATTCTTCGCTATTTGCTCATCAGTGAGCCCGTCTCTTTTCCAGCCCTCAACAAGAGCCAATTTATCAGCTATTTCTAACTTCTCGTATAGAGTCTGTCGTGCCATGCCATATAACACCTCCGTTGCGCTAAATGCTTAATTAAATTTGTGTATAAAAATAGTCGACTGAGTTGCTCTCAGCCGACCGAAAGGAGTAATAATCAAATGTCCATTATATGAAATCCCAATTCCATAGCACATTATAAAGTAAAAGAAGAAAAGTATTAACCCACCAAAAACAACTTTAGTGTTCGTTTAATTTGAACATATTACCATATTAAGTCTGTTTTTACTGGTTTTCAATGGGTAAAAAAACCAAATTTAAACATAGCCAATATATTTTGCTAGCTTTTCAAGTTGAGCTGATTTAAAACGTCTCATACCTGAATGACTGACATAGTATCTATCAGCAATAGCGTTCCAAGTGTTGCAGTCTATAGGTTTATCCCAAAACTTTAATCTAAATATCTCTATTGTTTTCTCATCACATTGCTGTAGAAATCTCTCCGTACCCTTTACAATATCCTGCAAACGTCTATATCTAGCATCTTGATTACATTTGATAACCTGCTGTTCAATCGGATTACTAACTAAATTTGCTTTGCCACCCTCAGGGTTATCGGGATAGTGATTACTCATTAGCTCGTATTCTCTAAACTTCAAATCTTCTCTGTATCTGTCTAAATTCTCAATATAATCTTCTAACTTAGCGTAATCAACTTTTTTTAATTCCTGCACGATTTTACCCCCCTTAAAAAAATAAAAAAATAAAGTTATGCTCGTTCAATTCACTTTTTAAATAGTTTGTAGTTGATCTTCTTAAAGTCACACTTCTGTTATATTGTCTTACGTTTTACTTTTATATATCTATTAATGTAATCTTGCATATACTCATTTGCGTATTTATATTCTTGTAACTCTTTTCTATGTTTAAGTTGTATAGCTACTAATATAAGTGATGTGATAGCTAATATAATAGATACAATTCTCCTCATCACTCACTCACCTCTGCTTTGATTTTATTCAAATCAATCTGATCCCAATCACTAGCAAAGTCCTTAGGTGCAGTATCAATATCATCTTCACTCTGCAACTTAACTATTAGTTCGTTTGTTAGGTATTTGCCTAGCTCATACATAGCGATTAAGAATAAATTTTTAAGTATGCGTTTAATCATTGTTATCATCTCCAGTGTCAATTAAACTAGGAATTATTCTCAACATAGCTCTTAATTCATATTCGTTCATATTGGCCATCGTAGGGCTGTAAAACTTACTATCTTTATCATTGATAGCTTTAATAAAATCATCTTCGATTTTCACTTTTTCTTCAGGTGTACTATTTTTATGTTTCCTGATTATCTCGGTGTATCTTTTTGAAAATTTCATTTTAGGAATGCTACTCATTCTTATCCTCCTCAAATTTACTTAACGCCTCTTCCTTACTCTCAGCCTCTACAATAGAGAGAGTTTCATTACTACGTGGTTTCTCAACATCAGTGTGAATGTCTCCTGTGCTATCTTTGAATTGACGTATTAGGTATTGCATTATTTATTTCACCTCATGCGTAATACTGTAATATAATATTTTTCCACCAGAACTTTTAGCAATGTTTTTAGCATTTTCCACATCTGAATATTTCTTTGCACATTCTATATCATCAGTAAAATCATAACCTTTGAACGGACCGTTCTTGGTTAAATAGACACCTTCGTTAATTTCTATAATGTAATATAATTCTTTTTTATACATTTTCTAAATAACTCCTTATCGAAATATTTTTAATATTAGCCATGACTACAAACAAAGAATTAACACGAAGAAAGATAATGTCATTCTTATTTCAGTCCATGCTATATCATGTACTGTTACTAGTATTGAATATAAAAAACCATTCACTTCCCCAGCACCTCTTTTACTTTTTCTAGTATGTCCTTATCCTTCGAGGTCTGCTTCTTTGACGAATTTCCCATCAACCATCTTTCCTTTTCTATCTTTAATTTCGTCATAAGCTAGTTGAACACAAGTAGTTAAGTCTGTATTGTATGTTTTAGCAGTTTCTTCTAACATTCCAATCACATTCGACAAGCAAGCTTGTAATTCTGAAAATAAACTGCTGTCAAACGGTCTTTCATTAACGAATTCATTTAACCTATTGCCTACATCGTTTAATGAGTTAACATAACAAATTGTAGATATATCGTAATCTCCAAAACTCATTAATTTAATGGCTAGTTCCACATCTCCTTTGATTTGTTGCATCATAATTGTAATAACTACAAACATATCTCCTATACTATCTTTGATTACTTGGGTATCTATCTTATTAATACCTTTTACAAGTTCTCCATGTTCTTCGACCAACTTATCAAATTGCTTCATTGGATCTGCAGTGTTTAAATTACGGTCAATACTCCATTTTTGTACTTGTTCTACTAATTGATCTAATGTGTTAGCCATTTATTGTTCCTCCTCGAATTTTCTCTCAAGCCCTTCCATTTCTTGCATAATACCTTCACATGTATCCAATTCAGTCAAACCATAGTCATCTAAACCAGCAACATTATCAGCTTGTTCATACTCTCTAATTTTCATAGACAAGCCATTTCTTAAACTCATCCACATTTGCTTATAACTTTCCATTTTCTATCCCTCATTCCATTTCGAATTTTCTTTCAATAGTCCAGCGTCCCTTAGATCATCATTCAAACTACGTTGCCTGTCCTCGTACCACACGTTAGCTAAGTATCTGCCGAATACATCACTTTTGTATGTCTGCACATATATTTTCTTGCCTTCTACACACGCTTTAGTAAAATCGGTAGCTTCTTTGTAGTTCTCTTGCCCTCTTTCAGGTGTATCTACATTAAGTAACCTTACTCTACGTTCTGCAGTTGTCTTGAAGCCTAAGTCCAGTAAGATATCTATCGTGTCCCCGTCAACTACGTTGGTACATATAGCTTGGAAAGTGTATAAATAATTTTTTATATTCATCTCACACACTCCCTGTTTCTTTTTATGTCACACTCACTAACTTTCATCGTCACTCTACTTCCAGCTACCTTAACCACAAAGCCTTTGACACCTAACTCACGTAACTCATGCTGTATTTGTATAGGTGTCTTACCTTGTGTGTTGTATCGATAGCGTTGGTTAATAGTGTTGGATAATATCATGCGTTCAACTCCTCATATTCATCTGCCCACATGAAAGCTCTATATCCGATTGAGTGATAGTTTTGCCGTAAGTTATTACAACATTCGCAAATCGTATTCCTGTTATATAAAGTCACTTGCTCGGCTTCTCTTGTGCTTTTAAATTCATCTAATAATTCGCCATACTCTCCAATAAAAACAACACCTCTACGTTTACTTTTATGACCAGTAAGACGACCTAATTCTTCTCTAGAAATCTTTTCTAAATTACTTGCTCTAATATCATATTTCAGTCCATTTTTAGAATGAATAACATCGTCTTTATTTAAGTTTCCGTAGAACGCTTCATAAACAAGCCTATTAGCTCGATAATGTTTCTTTTGATATTTGATAAATGGATAACCTTTTTGGCTAAACACAAAATAATAACGCCAACCTGAGTTAGTTTTAGCTCTAAACCTAGCATGATCACTTACATATAAACCTTTTAATCTAGTTTCTCTCCACACTTCGTTAGGTATTTCTATTTGCTGGATAAGTTGGCGTTTCTCTTTAACAGATAAAGGTTCTCTAATAAAGTAACACTCTAATTTTTGGTTATATGTTCTATTTTGAATATATCTTGTAAGTGATGACGGTATAATACCTAATACTTTATGAGCGTATTCGGTTGAAATGCGGGTAAGCCGATTGAATAACGGCTCCCACATGTATACTGGCAATTTCTTTGCCATGCTTATCCCTCCAATACTTCGATAAATCTATTTGCATATTCTTTTAACTTTTGCTGATCCTGTAAGTCGTTCTTTTTTCTACCTGTTCTAAGTGCATAACGTAATTGAGTGAACTTCATTGCACCTCTAAATTCTTCTTCGGTAAATTGTTGCTTACAAAATTCAATTAAGTCGATACCTTCATTGCTTGTATAATGATTAGGTTCTTTAACCATATCCACCTTACGTGTGAAAGGCTCGTTTACTTTCATAAACTCCCAACTATCATCTATCACATCTTTTCTACCGCCTTTTATTTCAACCTTTGCCCAAAAGTAAATTCCGTTCTTTTGATTAGTGCCGCCAGGTTCATCAACAATCGCTAAAATACTACGAGATTTATCATGACTATATAATCTGATTACATCGTTTCTATTTAAATCACTAATTCTCATTTACCTATCCCCTTACCTTTGGAAATATGTCGTTTTCTGATAAGTATCTAAACCACTTACTACTCACTCTATGCTTAGCGACTAATTCTTCTGAACGTCTTGCTCTTGCGATACGTTGCTCACGTCGTTTACGTTTCAACGCTCTTTCATATGCTGCTCTAATATACATAAGCTGACGGTATTCTCTTTCTGATAATCCACCGTACTGCTCTTTATTACTTAATCGTTGCTCTTCTTTTACTAATTCATCATTATTAATCACGATACTCATATACTCCTTTTCCATATAATAATTCTGGACCTCTTAATCCTCGGTTATATCGACCACGTAAAGTAGTATGTGGTACGCTATATTTTTTCGCTGCATTTCTGAGTGAGATACGCTCCCCGTTTAAATAAACATGAGTTGCTCTAGGATTTTTAAGCATATTTACCAACTCCAGTACGCATTTTCTATATATAAACTGTTATTATTGAAATCTGCTTCGTTGAGAATGTCTCTATCTACATTTTCATAAGCATTATTGATTAAGCGCTCCATTTCTTCGTCAGTTGGATTATTCTCTGTTGATATAATAGCTTGCCCTTTAATTTCAAAATCAACGATTAATTTAGCCATTATTTAGCCTCCTTTTTACGCTTGCGTCTTACCGCTTTCAAATCTTCATAAGTTATCCACTCTAAACCTGTATATTTAGGTGCTTTGCATATCCACGTTAATTTGGTATTAGGATATTTGTATCTAAATAACTTTGCTTTCAACTTAGCTGTATCGGTAGCCATGCCTTTAACATCTATAACTTCAATTAATTTGTTATCTAAATAAAGGGCGAAGTCTGCGATATATTCAGTCTTACGTTGTTTACCAAATTTAGGTATCAACTCATATCTTGGTTGTAACTCTATATAGTCATAGTTGACGCCGTTCATATTGCGTTCTAAATATTGGTAGTAGTCGCATTCGACTTTGCTATCGAACACGACACCTTTATATTCAACTTTCTTAGCATTGTACTTACTCATGTGCCACCTCTATATATCAAATATTGTTGCTTGTAGCCCTAATTCTTCTTCGTACAGTAGCCCATACGTCGCTTTAAAATGTTTTAGGTTACTATCTGTCATCTCTTTAGTTTCTGCGCTAAAATGAGCGCCTGTGAGTGATTTAACGATATTCAAATTTGGTTGGTGCTTTTCTACTTTTATATCTTCCGTTCCGTCTGGTCGATATAGGTAATATTTCTCTAAGATAGCCATGTTTTATGCCACTCCACTTCGTTATAAATTTGTGATTGAACTTTTTCATAATCATCAAACGGCGATATCTTGCGCTGCTCTAACAAGCGTTTAGTTGCCCAACCTAGCTCAATAATGTTTTTAGCAATGATTGGATCATCTCGGTAATCTTCTCGGTACAACTTCCCCAGCAACTTCTGAAAGTCTATTACTGTCATGTGGTAAACCTTTGTGTACGTTTATAGTATTCAAATTCAATCACGCCTGTTTCGCCGTCTTTATTTTTAGCTATGTTACATTCGACAGTTGATTTACCGAAATCATCTTGTGCGTCTTGGTCATAATAATCATCGCGATAAAGTAGCATTGCTAGACTTGCATCTGCTTCTATGCCTCCCGCCTCTTTCATATCGGACAACATAGGACGTTTATCATTACGTGTTTCTACGCCTCGACTCAGTTGAGATAATAAGACGATAATTGCACCCGTTTCATTAGCAATTACTTTCAAATCACGACTGATTTTTTCAATACCATTTCTGCGGTCTAATTTGACGTCTGTTTGCATTAATTGAAGGTAGTCGATAAATATTACCTGTTGCTCATCTTTGCTCTTTAATGCCTGTTTACGCACTTCCTGCGTTGTGACATTACTTTGTGTGTTAATGTCGATACCTAACTTTAAAATTTGGCTTGCAGCTTTTGTTAATACTGTTAGCTCATCTATCTTCAAATCTTTCAATTCTTTAATTCTCGTTAACTCAATACCAGTTTTAGTAGCTAACATTCTTTTTAAAATTGATACGCCTGTTGTCTCTAAACTAAAGAAAGATGTTTTATAGCCCTGATTTGCGATATTAAGCATCATATTAAGCGCAAATGCTGTTTTACCTACTGACGGTCTAGCAGCGATTACAACTAACTGTGTAGGCTCTAAACCGCCAATTTTGTAATCCATTAACGGAAAGCCTGTTTTGATTTGTGCTTTAGGTTCATCGCTATACAATTCTTCAACAAAATCATCAATAATCGCTTTTGTGTTACTCTCATCATTAGCGCTAATCATCGACACATCATTTAGTCCGTTTAACATACTTTCAAAATTTTGAATGGTAGGTTGTTGGTTGAAGTCATTAATCACTTCATAGGCTTGTGAGATTTGATATAGTTCTAATAATCTTTGTTGGTAGCGTTCAAAAATGCCGTAGCCAATAAATTCAGAATTATAAAGTCGTTCGATTATTCCAAAGTTGAGGAATTCTCTGTCTTCTGTTGTTTTTAAATAGATATCTTGGTGGTCGACTTTACCGACTTCAAATACATAATCTATAAATGTTTTTAAATCTTGGTTGTAGAACATTTCAGGTTTAATACGTAACTTTTCAATCAGTTCTGGTTTTTTAAGTAAGCTAGCGATAATCGTTTGTTCAATCTCTCTGCGTTCATTCATCGCTACCACCACCAAACTTATTAAGTTCTGCTTTAAATTCATCTAGTACCTTTTTACGTGCTGCTACATACTCTGGATCATTCTGCATTTTCCATCTATGATCTTTGATGTCCTCTGGCGCTTCTTCATACTCCAGTTTTTTAGGTGCTTTCCTCATAACGCTAGGAAGATTAGGAGGATAAGGATTGCCACTGTTGATATATTCTTTAACCGCTTTTTGAGTTGGTTCATAATCACCGTTTTCACTTAATACGTCTATCCATGTTTCTAATTTAGGAGTATCGAATTCCATGTTATAAATACGTCTGACTTTATCTATAATTTCGAATGCTTGTTGTTTAGTCATACTCATTCGTTAACACCTAATTTCTCTTTCATTGCTGCAAATACATCTTCAGTTTCATTAGATTTCTTTTTCTTAGGTGTCACTTTAGCTAGTGCTTTCTCTTTAGTATCTACACCTTCGTTATTCCAATTCCTTAATACTTTAATTAGATAGTTGATACCTTTCTTATTTTGTTTACAGTAGTTAATAGCTACTGTTGTTATTTCTAATTTATTTCCTTTAATAAGATTGAGTTCATCTTCTAACTCCTGTACTTTTAAAGGACTTTGTATCATTTCTAATTCTTTATTAACTAACTGAAAGATTTGTGACGTGTCGCCTGTCTCATTATTAGTATTATTATTATTAGTGGAGTTATTATTAGTAGTGTTGGATTTTCCTATGTTGGTTTTTCCTACATAGGTTTTTCCAATCTGGCTAGGTTGCTCAAATACTTGATATTCGTATTCTCTTAATTGACCTTTTTCGTTTCTTTTTCGAGTACGATGAATATATCCAGCTTGTTCTAATTCTTTAATGCCAGTTCTTGAACTATCTCTACCATCAGACGAATGTTTATTTAATTCTGTCTCATAAATTCTCCAATCATCCGGCCTACTTAATAGGTAAAGAAGTATGCCTTTTGCTTTCCAGCTTAGGTTGTCATCGTGAATAAAACTTTTGTGTACAGTTACGAAGTTCCCGCTTTCTTTGTAAACTCTAAAAACTGCCATTATTTCACTCCTTTCAACATCTTATTTAGTCGATCGTCCACATCAACCCAACTATCTGTTAAGTGGTATTTATTATTGAATGTATCCATTCCTATTTGGTGCTGTTCGTTATGATGAGTTCTACATAGTGCTAATACTTGGTTGCCTACATGATTTATCTTGTTACGATTGCGCCCTTTACCTACTGCGTATCTATGCGCTAAATCTGAATGTGGTTTCCCGCAAATTACACAGTTACGATTGACCGTTGACCAGTACAAGAATGATTTATCTGATTTGAGTAAGTCGCTTGTTTTAAAAGCAAGCGGGATATCGTTGTGAAATATCCAATCAAGTGTTACTTCGATAATTTGGCTTGCTTGTGTACGTGTGCAGTCACTTAATGAGATACGCTTGTCGTAGCCGTAGTACGTTCGAACGTATTCGATGAATAAATGCCTCATATAGTCCATAGGCGTTCCTGTATGAGCCTCTATGTCCTTTACAAGCGCAAATATCTTTCTACGTTGCTTGTCAGTGATTTTAAAAGGGTCTACGACTTGCACATCAACTTCTACTTCTAAACCGTTATCGAGTAGTAATGTTTCTTTGTTACCTAATTCAACACCGGAGATGACGACGGTTGTTGTGCCATCATCTTCAGTGATGTAATTTTTGATTAAAGCCATTTAATCAGTCCAATCAGAATGGTAAATCGTCATTATCTATATTTACGTTGTTGTCATTATTGAATGGATTATTACCACTTTGCGCTTGTCCACTTTGCTGTTGTGGTTGGTTGTTAGATTGGTTGTTCTTCGGTTCAAGGAATTGAACACTATCCGCTAATACTTCAGTTACATATACACGTTGGCCTTCATTGTTTTCATAGCTACGTGATTGAATACGTCCATCAACACCAGCTAAATTACCTTTAGATAAATAGTTATTTACGTTCTCTGCTTGTTGTCTAAATACAACTACATTAATAAAGTCTGCTTGTTGCTCACCGTTTTTATTTTTAAAGTTTCTATTTACTGCTAGTGTAAAATTGGTAACACTTACACCGTTTTGTGTTGTTCTAAATTCAGGATCTTTTGTTAATCTTCCTGCTAATACGACTCTGTTTAACATTAGTCATTACCTCCAGTAATTTTTTTGGCGTTGTTTTGTATTTTATTGATTATTTGTACTGCTTCACTTTCTGTTAGATCGTAGTGTTTAACTCCAAATCGTTGCTCAACAACGTTTTGTGGCGCTTCATTTTTAGTACCTTTAATTAAATTTGTGAAGTTGCTAACTTCTTTTTTTAATGTCCCTATGGTTTGGTTACTCGCTTTTTGTGGATGTGTTTGTTTGCTTTTATTATTTTTGCCACTCGCCTCATTACCGTCATCATCTTGATCACTAGTAATTCCAAACACTGCACTCAATGAGTAACGACGCATGTATGTTAATGCTGAACCTACACCTTGTGCCGTATTCTTATCTGGTTTAGTTGTTGCAGGCGGAAATTCTATATATTCACCACTTTCATGTAGTAATACCGTTGATATTCCAACTAGTCCGTTTTCTGTAGTGACTGGATATTGTGAGTAAGTTAAGCCAAATTTAGGTGCCACATCATCTATCGCCTCAACCACATTCTCGAGTGGTACATATTTACTTTTGAAAAATGGGTTATTAGCGTCTTTCATAGGTTGTTTAACTTCTTTGTGGAAACTAGCTAATGCTTTGTTAAGTTCTGTAATACTTTCTGATTTATTCATATTCAACCTCCTCATAATCAGTTGTTTCGGTCACTGTCTTTTTAATCGCTATGTGGTTAGACATATCTATTGTTGCGTTGTCTAAGCCGTCAAATTCTTTTGCGTCACGTCTTTCAGTTGAATATTTAATTGCAGGGAAGTTATCTGTTGGCTTATTAGTTATCCATAAATTACGATCTTTCAGTTTGATTAAATATGTTACGGATTGTTTCATCCAAATACGCCTCCAATCGTTTGTATTTAGCTTTCTCCTGCGCTATCCTTTCACTTTTATTAGTGTTTAACTCATTTAAAACAGCTATATGGTCATACGCCGTTTCTAATTGATTAGCGGCATGTTCAAGTTTCATTTCTAATGCGTCTGCCTTTGCACGATAAGATAGAAGTTCTATATATTCATCTTTTGTTACTGTGAACTCTTGCATAATTACGCTCCTTGTAATACGATTAGGGCAGTTATTTATTTTGGTATTTTGTTATTTTGACTGTTACTCATTGGCGTGAGTATCAGTCTTTTTTTGTGCGTAGTACACATATTCGAAGAATAAATATGTCGCTATCGCACTGAATAACGCATATCCTGCTGACTTAGTGATGACAACTTCAGCTAGCATGAGTAAGAAGAATACTAAGTTGAACATCATGCCACTGATTAAGATTGTTTTGTCTGAGTTCGTCATAATCTCACCTCCTTATAAATCACTTTCTGCTGTCATTAAATTGTTTTCGATAAACTCCAATGCCGGTTTAGTTTTGATGTATCGTTTACGACTATCTTCGAATTTATAGATAAATTTTTTAAATTCTTGCATCTTAGCGACTTTCTTTTCGAAATCATCTTTCGAAAGACCGCTTAGCTCAATGAACTCTTCGGCATTAGAAAAATGTTTGTATTTCGGTTTGTTATTTTGATTTAATATTTCGTTCAGTTCTTGAGCTTTTAACTCTAAATTATCTAGTAGCAAATTAAGTTGCTCAAAACGTGAGCGGTTTATATCCATTTGTTTTCCTCCTTTAATTTGTTTGTTCAATTGTGGGTTATAGTTCATTTTTTAAAAATTTGTTAATAAAGTATTGTTGCCCTTTACCTGTTACTTTAGGTGTCTTACTAATTGATGTATGCCCATCTGAATGTGTGATTGACGTTTCCTTAATTTCGAATAACTCACGTTCCATTGAATATTGTGTTGGCATGTTATAATCAACGCCTTGACGTTTTATTAAAAAACCATTTTGTCTTAACCATTCAAACAGTCTTCGTTGCCCTATGTTGACACCATTTTGTTTAATGATTTTTGCCAACTCCCCTACTAAAATAGAAGTTTTAGTTGTTGCTACTGCGTCAGCAAACAATACTTTAGGTTTATCGTTCTCTATTTGTGTTTCCAGTTGGTTGATTGTGTTATTAGCCATCTTCAATGCACGTTTCATAATCATTTCTGGACTGTTCCATGCTTTCTCTACTTGAATGAAGTATTGTCTTGCACGTTTACCTGGTTCACTACGTTGAATCATTGCGATTTCTTTTGCAGTGTCTAATGTTAGTGCGTGATCAATATAGTGCGTCATATTACCTTGAGCTGTTGCTCTTTTTTGAGCGATAGCTGTATAATCTGTATTTTCTTCAAATCCGTATTTAAGCATTCTTGGAAACCAATCTTTATATGCGGTCTTAACTTCTAATGCTTTATGTAGCTCTCGACCACTTATTGCGATTTCTCCATTTTCTTTTTCTTGGATATTGAACATTTCTCCGATATTTGGTTTACTTTGTAAATCTTGCATTCACTTTCCTCCTTCTTATTCGAAATCTTCGATTGTTAATTTTGAAAGTCTTTTTTTGTACAGATATAGGTACATATCTTTGATGTTTCTATAAAATTTAATTGCTTCTCCATATTCTCTCTCTTGCAAATCAGAGTTTTTAGTAACTCCAAAAATTGCTAAAGTAAGTTTTCTAATATGGTCGTGTATTTGATCATCATGGATATTTCCATTAAAATAATCGTTTCCTCCACAAGGATATTTTTTTAGAGCAAGCGGTCTATAATGGTGACCTCTATATGGTGTTTGTATAATATTTGTAAATTTGAATTTCTCGTTGATATCTTTGATTTCATCTTCTTTGAGCCTTACATCTGTAAAAATTGAAATGGGTTTCATAGGTTTAACGCCATCCAACCTTTTACTTACTTCTCGTTCTACAATTTCAATTAATTCTTGTTTAGTTAATGTGATTTGTTCCATAGCGTCTCCTTTAATTTAAAATTTTATTAATTCCCGTTTTCGGGACGTCAGGGTTATAAAAAAACTCATTCATATTTAAATCAAGTATATAACATAATAAACTAGCCTCTTGTAATGTGAAGTCACTTTTATTTCTGTTGATTTTCTGACTAAATCTGTTTGTTGTCATTCCCATAGCTTTCGCAACTTCTTTATGTTTTATACCGTGTTTATCTAAATACAAACGGAGTTTAGTATGTTTTTGTTGTACCATACTTCCACCTCCTTTTATCCCGTTTTCGGGATTACACATAGTATATTACATGCCTATATATTCAAATTCAATGAAAAAATTCCGTTTTTGGTAAATTTATTCAAAATAACCGTTGCGTTTTTGGGATACAAATATTATAATAATATTTGTAAAATATGAACTTAGGAGAAAAAATATGGAAACTTTCGAAAAGAATTTAAAAACATTAAGAAAAAGCAGAAATTTATCTTTACAAGAATTAGCAACCAGACTTAATAAAAATTATAATGTTAAATTTTCAAAAACTTCCATTGACCGTTGGGAAAAAGGAGAATCAAGCCCTTCTATGGACCATGCGAGTGCATTAGCGCATTTTTTTGGCATTTCATTGGATGAATTAAGTGGAATTAAAGAAATGAAACAAAAAGAACCTACTACTCTTGCAGCTCATTTAGAGGGCGAACTTAAACAAGAAGACGTGGATTACATAATGAGTTTAATTGATAGATTTAAAAACGAAGATAAATAAAGGGATTGGTTTTATTGTCACGTTACGAACAATTACTTGCTCAGAATGAACACATTAAAATAAAAGACACACATTCGCTACCTGACGGTTACAGTGGTTTTTATAAGGATGGAATAATTCTTATTGATAAAAACCTATCCGAAACACGCAAAGCTGAAGTCTTATACGAAGAGCTCGCACATCACAAACTTACATACGGTAACATTTTAGACCAGTCTAAATGGATTAACCGCAAGTTCGAAAATTACGCTAAACGTCACGGGTACGAGGCAGCACTTCCCCTACGCATCATTGTGGAAGCACATAACTATGGTGTAAGTAACTTATATGAACTAGCACAGTATGTTCAATTAAGTGAAAATTACATAGTAGAGATACTGGGACATTATAAACAAAAATATGGATATCCTACTCGGTACGGTAAATACGTTATTCAGTTTGAGCCATTGCGAGTGTTTGAATATAAAGATATATGAATATTACATATTTAAAGGCGGTGGTTTTTATAAGAAAACAAGTGCCTCACCTTAGAATACAAATGAATATAAAGACTTAATCTACATATAGGAGAAAAATCATGGAAGAAAAGTTTAATAATGAACAAGAAGAAAGACAATTTAGACAGTTTCAAGAATATCAAAAACAACAAGAAGAAGAGAAAAAGAAAAAACGTAAAAAAAGTTGGCTATTCGGCTGCGGCGGTTGTTTAGTTTTATTAATTCTATTAATTATCGGTCTTACATCATGTACTGGAGCCTTTGTCAATGAAGTAGATAAAGAAATAAATGAAGAAGGTAAGCTTGACAAAGATAAGGATACAAAAATTAAGTCTGTAGGTGAAACTACTGAAATAGATGGAGTGTCATTCACATTAGATAGCGCTTATTATACAGATGAAAGAAATGAATTTTCAGATGTTCAAGCTGATAAAGTCTTAAAGGTAGACATGACTATTAAAAACAACTCTGAAGAAGAAATTCCAGTGGGTGGAGATGTAAAAGTTTATGTAGATGGAAAACAAGCTAAATCTTACCCTATCACTGACGGATTAATGGATTCATTATCACCTAATAGAGAAATTAGCGGTTCTGAAGGTTTTGCAATCAATGGTAACCCGAAAAAAATCGAATTAGAGTTTCAACCTTTAACGTCATTTTCTAACAAACGTTACATTTATGATATTAAACCAGAATAACTTAGGGCATTCACTTGCCCTATTTTTATTCTTCTCTATGGCTTAGGGTATTAAGACTTTTAAAGAATGGAATAATCTATTAATTATAAAATCTTTAGTTTAGTAAGGAGAGTATATATGAAAAAGTTTTTAGCTTTAATCTTTAGTAGTGCTTTAATCTTAGGCGCTTGTGGTAATGACAACACATCTAACAATGATTCTGATTCTAAATCAGAAAATAAAACCGAAAAGAAATCAGAAGATAAAAAATCTAAAGAGGATAAAAAGTCTAAAGAAGAAAAGAAATCTCAAGAAAACGAAGATAATAAGTCTACTGAAGAACAAGACGCTTCAAATGTAGAAGAACAGAATAATGAGAATCAAAGTGATAATGAAACAGACACTCAAGATAATTCATCAAATGAAAAATCTCAAAATACGCAAAATGTTGATGTAACAAATATCAAAGATAGAGGTACTCTTGAGTCAGTTATCTATGGTAATTATAGCGAAACAGATAAAATTCAAGCTTATAACAATGCAGTAGCTAATGGTGTCATCCCTCAAGGTAATGTTATGGAGGGACCTGCTAGTGCAGCTTATGAAAGTTCTTTGAGAGTTGAGAGTGGTCAAGAAAAATCAGTATATGATAATTCTAATTCTTCCGAATCAACTCCTGGTACAGACGCGGGAATGATAGATTATGACGAAGTTGATAAACAAATAGAAGCTGATAGAAAAGCACAAGAAGAAAAAGAAGCTAAACTTCAAAAAGAATATTTTGATCTATCAGATAAAATGTTTGAGGAAGATGTAAGCGACGAAGAATATGAAGCAATGGAAAAACGTCAAAATGAAATATTAGACGAAGTTGAACCTATTAATTAAAACTCACTACGGTAATTACTCTATTACGTTTGAGCCGTTGAGAGTGTATTAGGGCCCCAGTGGCGGGATGATGTAAATTTAATTTAAAGAAGGTTTTATAAATGTTGATTTTTATAATAATTCTACTAGTTATAGGTGTGTGTTTATATGGATTCAGTTTTTTCTTGGCTCAAACTCAGGGTTTATCTTATAAAATGAATGCTAGAATAGTTTCAATTATTTTAATTTCGATTGCAATATTAAGCCTAATAGGTCGTTACTTTAATAATAATTTATAAACATGCGCAATACCAAATACACTTTATTAAATTATATAATTGGAAAATTAATTAGAAAGGATTGATTCTATGTTTGAAAATTTACTTGCTTCGATCGGAATAAACTCTATGAAAATTGAGACTTTAGTAAAAAATAAAAGTATTCATAGTAATGATACTTTAGAAGGAATAGTAAAAATAGAGAGTGGTATTTCTGCTCAAACTATCAACAAAATTTCATTAACTTTAGTAGAAAGATATGAAAATCCTGATAAAAACAGCCAATTTTCAGTTTTAGAAAATGAATTACAAACATTTATATTACATACAAATGTTGAATTAGAAGAACATCATACAATAACAGAAAAATTCAAGTTTAATATTTATGAGTATGAGTTTAAAAGTGAACCGAAACATTTAATTTTAAAAACACATGCATATATAGGACATTCAGTTGATGCTTATGACGAAGATCAAATTAATTTTAAACAATAATTTGATATTTATATAAAATATTATTTAAATAAATCAAAGGAGTAATACCATGAAAAAAATTTTACCATTAATTCTTGCAAGTACATTAATTTTCGGCGCATGCGGCACTAAAAATGTAGAAGAAAGCACAAAGAAAAAGAAAGAACCTAAAACCGAGGTAGATGATAAAAGTAGAGCTAATGGAGATGAAATTGAAAAAGAATTGAAGTAAGAATCAATTTTTATTTATATTTTTAATAAAGAGGTTAAGAAAAATGAAGATTTTAAATTGTAAAATAAAATATAATGAAATTATTTATGAAGTTGAAACAAATAAGAAGAACAACTTCACTTACACATTACCTAAAGACACTTCTTCCTATATGGTTAGAAAGACACTCAAGATTTTAGAAAGTAAAATAGATAACGAATTAGAAGAACACACTACTAAAAAAGTCGTTTTAGAGAATATTGAATAGCATTCAAATCTATATCATTTGTTCTGCTTTCATTTTTCTTACCACTTTTTTAATATTATATCTTAATTTCAGGGTACTAGGTACCCTTATTATTTTTTACTTTTTTTGAGGAGGAATGAGTAAAATGGCGTCATTTACAGTGATAAAACGTAAAAATAAGAATTCAACAAGCTGGCAATACGATGTTAAGCACCCCTATTTTAAGTCGGGTAAAAAGCGTAAATCAGGATTTAAAACAAAAGCTGAGGCAACAAATGCAGCGCAACAATTAATTAGAGATATAGAAGACGGTAGCAAGTTTGAAGAGAATAAAAAATTTGAAGATTACTATAATGAGTGGCTAATTATTAAAAACAAAAAGAAAGTATCGCCTATGCAGTATTATTGGTATGAGCGTTCATTGAGGTTATTTATTGAATACTTCGGTAAAAATATGTTGCTCAAAAACATTACACGATCAGAATATCAAAAATTTTTAAATGAGTTTGGAAATGGTCACACTAACGAAACAGTTCGTAAAGTGAACGGTTGTTTAAGTCAGTGTATGAAAGATGCAGTATATGACGGTCATATTAAGAAGGACCCAACTTATAATATTGAAATTAATGGTACAGTTGAAGCTAAAGAAGAACGTTATAAGTATATGTCTATCACTCACTATTTAGCTATGCTAGATTATTTTAAAAGTAGAGATGAACAAAGTTATATATTTTTATACTTATTAGCTATTACTGGAGCAAGATATAGTGACTTAATCAATATGACTTATAAAGATTTAAATAAAAGTGAAGGTATTGTTCACCTACCGGGAACTAAAACGAAAAATAGTAAACGTGATGTAGAAGTATCAACTAAAGATGTTTTGCTAATTAATTCAAAACTAGCGAATTTACCTCGTAGAATTGATGGTAAATTATTTAGCGTTAGTCATACAGCTGTAAAAAAATCATTTAATCATACTAAGAAACAAATTGGTTTAGATAATGATAATATAACACCTTATTCACTTCGACATACACATACGTCTTACCTACTTTCTAAAGGTATACCGATTGAATATATAAGTAAGCGTTTAGGTCATGCTAGCATATCTATCACATTAGAAACATACTCACATTTACTAGAAGAACATAAAAAAGAACAAGGTCAACGTGTCAGAGAATTATTTTCTTGACACCAAATTGACACTTGCTAGCTTGAAACACTGATATATAAAGGTTTATGTATGGAGAGCAAGGGATTCGAACCCTTGAGACGCGATAAAGCGTCTACACACTTTCCAGGCGTGCTCCTTCGGCCAGACTCGGACAGCTCTCCTTAATAATAAATGACAGAAAAAAACAGAAGCGATATTTCACTTCTGTTTGTATGACTCCTACGGGACTCGAACCCGTGTTACCGCCGTGAAAGGGCGGTGTCTTAACCGCTTGACCAAGGAGCCATGGCTCCACAGGTAGGACTCGAACCTACGACCGATCGGTTAACAGCCGATAGCTCTACCACTGAGCTACTGTGGAATAATTTTATAATGGAGCGGGTGATGGGAATCGAACCCACAACATCAGCTTGGAAGGCTGAGGTTTTGCCATTAAACTACACCCGCATCTTAACGATTATGGGGCGGTTGAAGGGAATCGAACCCTCGAATGTCGGAACCACAATCCGATGCGTTAACCACTTCGCCACAACCGCCAAAATGATTGAATGGTTCAGGACAGAGTCGAACTGCCGACACATGGAGCTTCAATCCATTGCTCTACCAACTGAGCTACTGAACCGTAATAGGTAATGGCGGTCTCGACGGGAATCGAACCCGCGATCTCCTGCGTGACAGGCAGGCGTGTTAACCGCTACACTACGAGACCAATTAAAACTATGTATTGCGGGAGGCGGATTTGAACCACCGACCTTCGGGTTATGAGCCCGACGAGCTACCGAACTGCTCCATCCCGCGCTAATATTATTTGATGTCTCAAAAATCAGTACTTAACTAGTGTATCATTAAACACTTAACAAAGTCAACATTTTTTTAAATTAATTTTAACATTTCTTTAATTTAATCTTTATAAATTAATGCGATAATTAAAAGTAAGTCGTTGCTTTTTTCAATACTTTATTAGTATATATATTTAGTCCCCCATAGTCAATAACTATTATAAAGTAATTTGTGTAAAAAAACGCTTCACATAAAAAATTTTAATTAAAGATACCAATTGGATGTCGCTAATCAAATAAATACTAGTATAAATGCCTCTTATACATACTTCCCTATGCTTTAACTTCGTTTGTAATCATTCTAATCAGCCCGTAACTAACACTAAAGTTAAATAAAAATATATTTCATTCTACTTATTTAGTCATATATTTTTGCATTTTTTCTTGTAGTTCAGTAAATGAAACAAATCCCTCTTCTTCTAAGAAATGGCCGCCTTCTTCGACGATTCTAGTTCTTCCACCTAACTCATCTATTAGACTTTGTGTTTCCTTATATGAAACATAACTATCATCTTTAGATACTAAACCGTAAAAACGTTTAATCTTTTGTTTAATTAGATCATAATCAATCGTAATGTGATCTACCCTTATTGATTCGTCAATATCTTGGGCATCTTCTTTAAAACCAGCAATACTAAAGAAACCTTCTATAGGAAAGTCTAAATGTAATCCCTCAACAAATTTTAAAGTCGCAATTGAACCATAACCATGTGTCATAAAATAAGTATCTGCTGACTTAATATCAATTTGTCGTTTCATTTCATCAACCCATGTTTCAATATTTCTATTATTTTCCTTATCTAAATGAAATAATTGAACATCATATCCTTCAAGTTCTAAATTGTGTTGAAGCCATTCATACCAATGATTATGCGAATTGCCTAATTGTGAATGAACGATAATTACATTTGTCATTTATCTCTCTCCTCCTATGTAATAACACTAATAACCAATTTTCTACTTTATTTTAAAATAAAACACTTTTAAGAGATATGGTTAACCTCTAAAAAGTGTTTCAAAATTATAATTCTTCTATTAATTCTTCTACAGCGTGTTTACCTTGTTGAATACAATCAGGTAAACCAACCGCTTCAAATGGTGCGCCAGTGATGCGCAGTCCTGTATAAGTTTGTTTAACATGTTGTTGGATTTTTCTAATTTGACTGATATGACCTATATGATACTGTGGCATACTTTTAGGAAGTCGATTAACAATGGTAAAGTCGGGATCGCCTTTAAAAGTCATCATTTTTTCTAAATCGCGTCGTGCGATAGCTGCTATTTCTTCATCAGTATGATCTTCAACTACAGTATCCTCTGGTTTACCCACATAAGCACGGATGAGTACTTTACCTTCAGGCGTCGTAAATGGCCATTTTTTTGTCGTCCATGTACATGCAGTAATGTCTGTATTACTTGTACGTGCAATCACAAATCCAGTACCGTTATAAGTGTTTTCAATATTTTGTTCATCAAAAGCAAATACTACTGTGGCAACTGAAGTAGAGTCCATTTCATTGAAATATTTAAATGCTTCATCATGATTGAACCATTTCATAAATGTTTGATGTGGTGTAGTTATTAATAAGCCATCAAACGTTTCACTACTGTCCCCAATTTTGATGTCATATTCACCTTTTTTAGTCACAATATCTTCAACTGCTGAATTATATCGAATAGTCACACCTTTACTTTCAACGTCTTTCGCCAATGCTTCAATGAAAGAACTTAGCCCATGTCTAAATTGTTTAAACTGACCTTTAGGTGCGCCAGGATATAATTGGCGTTGTTTCACTCGTTCGGCTTTCTCATGTTGCATCCCTTTAATTAAACTGCCGTACGATTCCTCTTTCTTTTTAAAATCAGGAAACGTGCTCATTAAACTTAGATGATCGATGTCGGTGCCATAGATGCCACCCATCAATGGTTCGATAAGATTTTCAAGAATTTCATTACCTAGACGTTGTCTAAAGAAATCCCCTACTGAAATATCATCTTCAATTTGGATTGGAGATTTAAATAAGTCTAAACTTGCTCTAAGTTTACCTAATGGAGAAATTAAACGCGTCTTTAGAAATGGTTTAATATCTGTTGGAATCCCCATAATTGACCCACCAGGAATAGGATAAAGTTTATTCTTGGCAAAGATATATGATTGGCCGGTTTGATTAGTAATCAATTCATTCTCTAAGCCAAGATCCTTCGCAATCTCCGTCATGATTGTTTTACGACCTAAATAAGATTCTGGGCCTAATTCAATTGTATAACCGTCTTTAAGGTACGTTTGAATTTTACCTCCTGGTCGATTGGTTGCTTCAAAGATTGTGACATCAATATCTGGTTGATAACGTTTAAAATAATATGCACTAGCGAGTCCAGTAATGCCAGCGCCTATGATTGCAACTTTTTTACTCACAACGAGTCCCTTCCTTTATTAAAAAACTGTTTTAATTTCGTCTACGATGGCACCAATAAATAATGAATCTGTATTAGGCATTTCAGGACGATAGTAATTTGCGCCTAACTCATCACACACGACTTTACATTCATAGTCGTTATCATAAAGTACTTCTAGATGTTCACATACAAATCCTACTGGTGTATAAATGAAGTTTTTATAATGATGTGCTTCAAATAAGTCTCTAGTTAAGTCTTGCACATCTGGTCCTAACCATGGTGTACCTGTATTACCTTCAGATTGCCAACCTTGGGCAACGTGTTTAATGTTAGTAGAAGCTTCTAAACGTTTCATTGTATCCTGTAATTCATCCGGATATGGATCATTATTTCTTTCAATCAAACCTTTAGGTAAACTATGTGCTGAAACAATTAAGATAGTTTCATCGTGTTCTTCACTAGGAATTTGTTCTAACGTTTCATTAATTTTATTCGTCCAGTATTCAATAAATTTCGGTTGATGATAATATTGTTCAACATGATGTAACTTAATACCGTATTTATCTGCTTCTTCTTTAGCACGTTCGTTATAAGATCCCACTGAAAAGCTTGAATAATGAGGCGCTAAGACTACAGTGACTGCTTCTTGTATACCGTCATTATGCATCTTTTCAACTGCTTCTTCTATATATGGAGAAATATGTTTCAATCCTAAATACAACTTAAACTCAACGTCTGAATATGCTTCATTGAGTGCGTCTTTCAATGCTTCAGCTTGACGATCAGTAGTACCAGCTAAAGGAGAAAGACCACCGATGAATTCATAACGATCTTTTAAATCTTGTAGTTCTTCTTCAGAGGGTCTTTTACCGTGTCTAATATCTGTGTAGTATGGTTCAATATCGCTTTCTTTGTATGGTGTACCATAAGCCATAACTAATAAGCCTACTGTTTTAGTCATTATTTAAAACCTTCCCTTATAATAGTTTCTTTATTTTCTAGTATAATCATGCACAAATTGAGTCACACGTTTAAGTGTATCTGGTTGTACTTCAGGGAACACACCATGACCGAGATTAAAGATATGCTGACCTCTGTGCATGCCTTCATCAAGGATAGCTTTAATTCTCTTTTCAAGAATGTCCCAAGGTGCAAGCAATAAGGATGGGTCCAAGTTACCTTGTAATGTTTTATTGACACCTAATTGCGTAGCCTCAGTAATTGAAGTACGCCAATCTAAGCCTAAAACATCAATCGGTAAATCATTCCATTCATTGATTAAATGACTCGCGCCTACACCGAATAAAATGACGGGTACATCGTAGCGTGCTTTAATACCTTCCACTAATCGTTGCATGGCTGGTTTAATGTAGTAGCGATAATCTTCTACATTTAATGCGCCTACCCATGAATCGAAAATTTGAATTAGCTCCGCACCCGCTTCGATTTGTGCTACCACATAATCAATAGAAACATCTACAAGATGGTTCATTAAAGCAAACCAAGTTTCTTCATCCCCATACATCATTGCTTTAGTAAAATTATAATTTTTTGAAGGGCCACCTTCTATCATATATGAAGCCAAAGTAAATGGTGCTCCGGTAAAGCCGATAAGTGGCACGTTTAATTTTTCTTGAGTTAATAATTGAATTGTTTCTAATACGTATGGCACATCTCTTTTAGGATCGATGTGCGTAAGCTTTTCAACATCTTTGATACTGTGAATAGGATTATGAATAACTGGGCCTATGCCAGACTTAATATCGACGTCCACACCGATAGGCTTTAACGGCGTCATAATATCTTTATATAATACAGCAGCATCTGTGTTGTAATTATCAACAGGAAGTTGTGTGACATAAGCGCATAATTCTGGCTGATGTGTAATCTCAAAGAGAGAATATTTTTCTTTTAGTTTGCGATATTCTGGTTGAGATCTTCCAGCTTGGCGCATAAACCATACTGGTGTATGGGACGTTTCTTCCCCTTTTATTGTTTGTAGAATTGTATTGTTTTTATTATGCACCATAGCGTCCTCCTAAATTAAAATCATTCTTATCTATAATATCATATCATCATAATATTATCGTTTATACCGGCTTAAATGTCATAAAAAAGACATAGCGCAATAATATCTTTAACCTTTATTTTTAAAATTAATTATAGATGATTTTGCATGTATAAAACTACATGTTACATAGATTTTTTATTTTTTGAAAATAATAACGTTATATAATTAATTATTATAGTCACATTTTATATTTAACCGTATAATATAATCAACAAGGGAGGGATAATCATGAAGATAAATACGACGTATGGCACATATGGATTTTTAAATCAAATTCGTTTGAAACATCCAGATAAAGATTTATTTTTATTTTCAACTGAGGATTCAACAGTCATTATTGAGGAAACTGAAGATAAATCTATATTGAAACACCCTACGATTTATAACACGATTAATGAAATTAATGAAATGAGTAATGACCATTTTTATTCAGCACTATTCATCCCATCTTCAGATGATCATGCACATCAATTAGAAAAACGTCTAGCTAATTTAGATTTAAACTTTGACAACTTTGCAGGATTTAAAAGTTATCGCTTCTTAAAACCTGTTGAAGGTACGACATATAAAGTGTATTTTGGATTTTCTAATCGAGAAACTTATGAAGATTTTAAAGAAACTGACACGTTTAAGGATTATTTTTCAAAAGATGCATTAAAGCGCTACTTTGGTTCAAGTAGTCAGCACTCAAGTTATTTTGAACGATATTTATATCCTATTAAAGACTAGATAATTTTAAAGGTTGCTTTATATTTGTGAGCTATAACGCCCATTCATATAAAGCAACCTATTTTTTAATCTCTAAGTAATGTTTCTTGATACTCAAGCTTTTTAATTGTACTTCTAATCGTTAGCCACCCAACGATAAAGAAGACAATCGCAAAGAAGAAAAATTGTGGGTACATGACAATAAATGTCACTGCAAAAATGATGCCAATCACAAGCATTAAGCGATATAAGAATTTTTCATATCCTCTAATTACCTGTGTGTCAGATACAGGCCATACCTGTGGCCATAAGCCATATGCTTGTTGTGTATAGAATTGCGACATTTGTAGTAACGTAATATACATAAATAGGCTTCCGATAATAACTGTCACTATTGGTGATGACAACCAAATCATTAACACTAAGGCAATAATGACTAAACGTAAAATAATGCTAAATGCATCTCTACCTCTTACGAAACTACGCGTAAACAGATATAAGTACATATTTTTCGGATTGAATCTTTGCCCTTTTGGTGTTGGTAATAAAAAGTCTAAATATTTACGTCTGACTGCACTCTCTTTAAGATGCTTAACATCTGTAAACATGTTTACAAATTTATAGTAATTCGTGTGGTGTCGTTGCTCGACTGCAATCATTCTTTCCCATGGGAATAAGTTGATTTGCTTCATTTTCGGAATAAGGAAAATTGCTACAGCTAACCCGATTGTTAATATAATAGCCCAATAGAATTGATGACCTAAAACAAGATAGTAAGTCAGGGCATTAACTATAAACAATAAGATATTGATAGACCAACTAGATAAGCAAAGTTGATACCATTGCCATCTCAATCTTAAACCGAGATAAGGGTGTACGAGTAGTAAGATAACAAATAACACATAAGCGGTTACAAGTTGATTGCTTAATTTATAAAATAATGGAAATAAGACAATCGCTACTATTATTTGTAACGCAATACGATTAAAGTAACTATATTGTAGACTTAATTTCATATAATCTTTCATGTTTTTTTCAAATGGTAAGAGAAAGATTCGGTCTGCGTCTTTTAAAAATGTTCTAATTGGAAATATAGAAGTAATAGCTAATACAATACTCGCAAATAATGCATAGTCAATATCATGTGGAATGTGTTGCAACCATTGACCATATCCTAAAATAAATGAACCAAGTAAAATCACTAAAAAGACTGTGAAATGACCATTAAATATAAACTTATTGTAATAGCTCTTTTCTTTACGAATTGCTTGATGACGCTTTTTAAATAAGTTTGAAGCTATCTTATTCATGATG
This sequence comes from Staphylococcus sp. acrmy, assembly GCF_022690565.1. Lineage (NCBI taxonomy): Bacteria > Bacillati > Bacillota > Bacilli > Caryophanales > Staphylococcaceae > Staphylococcus > Staphylococcus sp. acrmy. The sequence goes on from NZ_JALCVE010000006.1 coordinate 124,357, forward strand.
TTGACCACCTTGAGTTACATGAATGTAGATATCATCAAGCGTTGAATCATGTAGCCCTGTTTGTCCACGAAGTTCTTCTAAATTACCTAAGCCTACTACTTTCCCTTTGTCTAGAATGATAAAGCGATCACAATAACGTTCAGCGGTTGCAAGTATATGCGTACTCATTAAAACAGTGCGGCCTTCGTTTTTCTTTTCAACCATTAAATCAAGCATTGATTGAATACCTAACGGATCGAGACCGAGGAAAGGTTCGTCGATAATATATAATTCCGGATTAACGATAAAGGCGCAAATAATCATTACCTTTTGTTTCATTCCTTTAGAAAAATGACTTGGAAAGATGTTTAATTCATTTTCTAATCTAAATGTTTTAAGTAATGGTCGCGCGCGTTTCATAGCTTCTTCTTCACTTATTTGATAAGCCATCGCAGTCATCGCAATATGTTCTTCTAAAGTCAATTCTTCATATATTACTGGTGATTCAGGTATATAAGATAATTTCTTACGATAAATTTCAATATCTTCTGTTATGTCTGTATTTGAAATAGAAAGATTGCCTTGCATTGGCGTTAATAGTCCTAACATATGTTTAATGGTAGTACTTTTACCGGCTCCATTCAGTCCTATTAAACCTACTATTTCGCCTTCTTTTAATTCAAAATTTATATCTTCAATAACAGGACGCTTACCATAGCCACCTGTTAGATGTTCAACTTTTACTGTCATATGGCACCTCCATGAATTATATTGTACCAAAATCATTGTCTAACTACTAAAGTTAGATATGTCTTACTAACGAAATTTTAATATACTAATGATATAATAAGATACAAATATGACATAAGGAGTGTATTTAAATGGCAGAAACTGTTTTCGGCAAAATCCTTACTGGAGAAATCCCAAGTTTTAAAGTCTATGAAGATGACTATGTGTATGCATTTTTAGATATTTCGCAAGTTACTAAAGGACATACGTTACTTATTCCGAAAAAAGCGTCAGCAAACATTTTTGAAACTGATGAAGAAACAATGAAACATATTGGCGCTGCATTACCTAAAGTGGCTAATGCAATTAAGAAAGCATTTAACCCTGATGGCTTAAATATTATTCAAAATAACGGTGAGTTTGCAGATCAATCTGTGTTCCACCTTCATTTCCACTTCTTACCTCGTTATGAAAATGATATCGATGGATTTGGTTACCATTGGGAAACTCATGAAGAAGAACTTAATGATGAACAGAAAAAAGAAATTGCTGAACAAATCAAAGCGCAATTTGAATAATTCTGCATATTGAATGACATAATAGGGTAATATAGAATTAAACTAACTTGTCGAGTTTTTCTAAAGATAAAAATATAACGACATATTAAGTGAGGAGAATAAACATGAAAGTAACACGCGTATTATTTGGTATTAGTGTGGGAATCGCATCAGGTATTGCAGTTTCATGGATGAATCGTGATGCTGATAGCGTGAAAAATAATACTATTGATTCTAAGACCCCTACTGGTTCTCGTTCAGAATTAGAACGTGAAATTGAATCTATCAAACGTAGTTTCCATAATATTGTTGACTATGGTAAACAAGTTAAAAATGATGGTGTAGAATACGGTAGCGAAATTGGCGATGAATTTAAAACATTAATTGGTGATTTTAAATCAGATATTAATCCTAATATTGAAAAGTTACAATCACACATCGAAAATCTTCAAAATCGTGGCGAAGAAATTAGTAATACATTTTCAAAAGATAAAAAATAATTACTTGTTAAGAGAGAGGTCGGAACATAATTATGTTCCGTCTCTTTTTTTATACCTAAATTGTCTTGACTGTTGTAGTGGTTAGTTAGATAATACGTAGCGTATATAAAAGAGTTATAAAGAGGTGTCTCTATGTTCCTATGTAAACGTCAAATCGATATTCATGCACGTTTTGGTGTGCCAAGAATTGCATTCCTTAGCTTTACTATAACTGTCATTGCTTTTTTAGTGAGTTATGAAATTATGTATTATTTTGTAGACACTCCTTTATCAGATAGACATTTTATTATTTTATTATTTTTTGTAATCTTAATGTACCCTATTCATAAATCGATACATTTACTCTTCTTTATTCAACATTTCCACTCTTTTAGAATGCATAAGTTGAATAAAAAAAGATGGTTACCTTATTTTAATACTTATGTCAGCACGCCTGTTCACAAAGTATATTTTTGTATTAATTTATTATTACCATTTATTATAATTACCTTATTTTTAATCTTTATGACAATGATGTTCCCGCAATATGGTCATTATTTTATGTTCTTATTAGCATTAAATTTTGGAATTTCTGTACTTGATTTTTTGTATCTTAAAATAATCATTTTCTCAAATGAAGGTCAATTTATTGAAGAACATCAAACGGGTATCAATATCTTAAATAAAGTGCCTTATAGTTCATTTCATTAAGGTATAACGTTGTGAAATAAATTTGAATACCATTTAAATAAGCGAAACATTAATTCTTTGAATATGAATTTTTGTTTCGCTATTTTATTTTAGAAAAATGATTAAATTTTAATGCTAAAGACTTATATTGACTAGTACTTTGGTAGTAATGAGGCTGTTTCTAATTGGTGTAGCATAGATAATATGTTATATTTACTTTGTTATTATTGTAAAAGGAGCTTTCAACTATGAAAATTATGAATAAACTAATTGTTCCCGTAACAGCAAGTGCCTTACTTTTAGGTGCATGTGGTTCTAACGCAACTGATTCGGAAAGTAATACGCTTATTTCTTCAAAAGCTGGAGACGTAAAAGTAAAAGATGTCATGAACAAAATTGGTGATGAACAAATCGCTAGCACATCATTTAGTATTGCGCTTAATAAAATTTTAGCTGATAAATATAAAGATAAAGTAGATACTAAAGATATTGATGAAGATATTAAAAAAGAACAAAAACAATATGGTGGTAAAGATCAATTTGAAAGCATGCTTAAACAACAAGGTATGACATTAGATACATATAAAGAACAGAAAAAACTTGCCGCTTACCAAAAAGAATTATTAAACGATAAAATCAAAGTTTCTGATAAAGAAATAAAAGAAAACTCTAAAAAAGCTTCTCACATTTTAATTAAAGTTAAATCAAATGATGATGATAAAGAAGGTTTATCAGATAAAAAAGCTAAAGCAAAAGCTGAAAAAATCCAAAAAGAAGTTGAGAAAAACCCAAGCAAATTTGGAGAAATAGCTAAAGATGAATCAATGGATTCTTCAAGTGCTAAAAAAGATGGTTCTTTAGGCTATGTAGTTAAAGGACAAATGGTAAGTAAATTTGAAAAAGCCCTCTTCAAACTTAAAGAAGGCGAAGTATCTGATATCGTTAAAACGGATTATGGTTACCATATCATTAAAGCCGATAAGGAAGACGATTTTGATAAACAAAAATCTAAACTTAAAGCTAAAATCATAGAACAAAAAGTTCAAAAAAATCCAAAATTACTTACAAATGCATACAAAGACTTGCTTAAAGAATATGACGTAGATTATAAAGATAGTGACATCAAAAAAGCTGTTGAAAACACTATTCTTAACCCAGACAAATTAAAACAACAACAACAATCATCTGACAGTTCAGCATCATCTAATTTATCTTCATAATTTTCTAGAATTAACTCAATCATATATTAAAATGCCTTGTCTAGAAGTTGCATAGAAACGTGCAATAAGTCTAAACAAGGCTTTTTTAGTTATAAAAAAGCTTTCTACTTAATAAAGTGAAACTGCTTCGTTCTTCACTCATGGTTTAAGTAGAAAGCTTATATATGTTTTAATCTAATTTTTCAGGATTATAGAATTGGCGATTTTCCATACCAAATATACGTTCAGTAAATTGCCCTTTTTCTGTCTTTTTAAAGGCTTTATCAAACATATTCATTTTAGCATCAATGTTATCAATAAAGAATAAGATTTCCGCTTCTTTTAAGTGTGGTAATTTTGGTGATCCAAATTCCATCTTACCATGATGCGCTAAAATCATATGACGTAGTAACATCACTTCTTCACCTTCAATATTAAGTTCCTTAGCTGCTTCTGCAACTTCATCACTCGCTATTGAGATATGACCTAGTAAATTCCCTTCTACTGTATACGTCGTAGCAACTGGGCCACTTAGTTCTCTTACTTTTCCTAAATCGTGTAAGATGATTGAACTATATAATAAACTACGATTTAGTAATGGATAAATATCACATAATGATTTAGCAATTTGAAGCATTGTCAATACGTGATAGCTTAATCCACTAGCGAAATTATGATGATGTGAACTTGCTGCTGGGTAAGTGAAAAATTTAGTTTGATATTTTTTCAATAAATGACGTGTAATACGTTGTAGATTAGCATTTTCAATTTCTAAAATATAATGTGAGATTTGCTCTTGAATCTCATCTGCTGTCAATGGCGCTCCGTCGACAAAATCTTGCGTTTTAAAGCCATCTTCTGGCGTAGCTAATCTAAATTTATTTACTTTCATTTGTTTACGGCCACGATAATTTATAACGTCGCCTTTAACCCATATAATTTCCTCAGGTTTTAAAATCTGCATATCCTCTTTACTTACTGTCCATAATTTGGCTTCGATATCTCCACTTTTATCTTGGAGGAAAAGCGTCATATAATCTTTGCCTTGAGCAGTCACTCCTTGTGTAGCTCTATGAACTAAAAAGAAGTTCTCTACCGAATCTCCCGGATTTAACTTTTCTACATTTCTCATTATTTTCCGCCTTCCTCTATTTTATTTAATATCAACATCTCTTTAGAAGGAATTGCAGTATCTTTAGTACATGTAAAGTACAATACTTGATAATCTTTAGCCAATTCTCTTAAATAGTTTAACATCATTGATTTTCTTTGTTTATCAAAATGAACGAACGCATCGTCAATAATGATTGGGAATGGATAATACGGTCTTAGTATATGAATTAAACTTATTCTTAGCGCTATATACAATAATTCTTTAGTTGACTGACTTAATTCTAGAGGATGATACATTTGTCCATTACTGTGTCTTACCATAATGGAATCATTCTCATAAGTAATTAGATTATAATTGCCATTGGTTAACGTTTTAAATATTGTGATTGCTTCATTTATCACTTGTGGTAAACGCTTATCCTTAATCTGTTTGATATGTTCGTTTATAAGCGCTTCTAAATAGCTTAAACTAGCCCAATCTTTCGCAATATCATTCATTCGATTTTTCAAGCTGAAATATTCATGGCGTAATCTAGATAAGGTTTTATCTGTTTCCATTTGATTGATTTGTGCAGTGAAATCACTTACTTCAGTTTGTTTGTCTAAGTATTGCTCGTTATAATCATCTACTTGTTGAGCTAGTAATTCGTCTTCTTCTTCTAGTTGGGCTGTTGTCTTTTCACTTAAATTAGAGCTATCTTCATATGAGAAATGATGATTTTCTAAGTAAGTTGATAAATCATTAAAACGTGCAAGTTGTTGTTGATACAATTGATAGCGTTCATAAGCTTCGTAATACTCTTCTTCATTATTAACATTATTCGCTTTGAATAACTCAGCAATGATATCTTTATTTTCTGTTAATCTATCATTTAATTGTTTTAGTTCGTTGCTTAATAATGTTATTTGACTTTCAAGTTGTGTTTTTTGTTCTTTATCTTTCTCATATTTAGCTATCCAACGTTTTAAATCACTAAATAGCGATACTTTGTTAAAGCTAGAAAATTCATCTTCAGTTTGTTGTTGAGCCTTTTCATAAAAAGCAGAGAGTTTTTTTGTAAGCTTTGATCTTTGTTCTAATAATTGATTAAGATAATTATCATTCGATTTGACCTGATTCATCGTATTGAAGCTATCGACTAATAATTCATCTGACATTGTTCCAGGTAATCTTAAATCTTCTTTTACTTTATTAATATGACTTGATAAATCACTTATATCTTGTTCAGTCTGATTTAATAAACCTTGTTGATGTTCTAATTTATTAGTTACTACACTCTTATTATTGCTAGTATTACTCCAACGCTCACGCTGTTGATATTGATGGTCAAGATCGAAATCTAAATCATAATTAGCTTCTAGCTCGCTTAGTTGACGTTCTAAATCACTAATTTCTTCACTAATAGTTTCACTATAATCAACTTCTTTAGTTCTAGTAAAGAAAATGCCTACTACAAAAATTACAGTTAAAATGACGAATATAATGCCAAAGATAAGATTTTGAGTCGCAAATGAGAAAATAGTTAAGCCTAGACCAATTAATGCAAGAATGATAAAACTAAATCTTAACCACCATTGGCGTTTTTGTTTTTTCTCTTTATCTTTGTTGAAGGTGTCTTTTAATTTATTATAAAGATTTTCTTTTTCATGTAATTCTAATTTTTGTTGGTTATATTGTTTTTTCTTATCAAGTGCATCTTCAGGAACTAATTCTTCTTCAAGACCTTCAATTTCTTCACTTAAAGCATTTTGTTCAATTGTATTCTCTTCAATCGTTCGCTCGATTTGTTGTTTTAGTGCACTTTGGTTATTACGTTCTTTAACCTTTTCGCTTACGTAATTTTTTGTAGCTTCTGACGTGTCAGTCTCATGATAAACATCTTGCCATCCAATGCTTGTTTTTAAATCTTGTTGTTGACGTTGATATGTTTCGATTTCTTTTGAAAGCGACTCTGCTTTTAATTCGGTTTGCTGGATATCATTTTCATCATGACTGAGTCGATAAAGGTGATTGACCGTTTCCTCGCTAGGTAGATCTATCGCATTAAAGTCATATTCTAATTGCTTTATCTTTTCCTCTCTTAAACCAATATCTCTGCTAAGTGATTGTTTATATTGTGAAGCTGTTTCATAGCGCTCGATGCCATTTTCCGAGAATTTAAGTGGTTCAACATTCAATTCTTGTTCAAGTCGCTTCCATTCTTGGGCTTGCTCATGAATCGCTAGTTGCTTTTGCTTCGTTTCATGCATTTTAGATAATTGATTTAAATTTTCTTTTAAATGGCCTAAATGTCGTTGTGATTTATCTCTTTCGTCTACAAGACGTTGATATTCATCTAGTTTCGTTTCTTCTTCACGAATTTGAGCTTCTAATTGTTTCAATTCTTCTATTTGTTGATTTAAAATTGGGTTCTTACCCGCTTTTTTATACAATGTTGCTTTCTTTTGACTAACTAAATTACCCATAGTCGTAAATTCGGAAGACCCTAGTGCACCAGCTTCAAGTAAGTAACTTTGTAATTGCTTTTCATCTAAATTACGATGAATATCTTGTAAACCTAGTACGTTAAATGAAAATATTCCTTGATAAGTTTTTTTAGAAATGTAGTTTAATTTCTTCTTCAACCAAGCTTCATCACGAATTAAGCCATTTTCAAGATAAACCTTTACATCGCCTTGCGCACTGCCTTTAACACGTTCTACAATGACTTCTGATTGGTCTTCAAAAAGCAACGTCAGCTTACCGCCATATTGATTACCCATGCGTGGTTCTAATCGCGGTTCTTTTTCTTTCTTTGTAGGAAAGCCAAATAATATAGAGTGGATAAATGCTTGAATTGTAGATTTACCCGCTTCATTTTCACCAAAAATTTCGGTAAATTCTTTATTAAAGTCAATCTTACGTTGCACAAACTGACCGTAACCATAAATCTCAAGCGTTTTAATGATCATTGTGTTCACCTCTCATATCCGCTTTCAATAAATTCTCAGCGCGATTAACTAACTCAACTTTGTCAAATTCAGTATAATCTTCCAGATATTTAGAAGCTCTAGGATTTAAATATAGTTCTGTCATAGCATCGTCAAAGACTTTCGAGTCATTAGTCAATTCTTCTGAAAATTCCTTAACCAGAGGCGTTTCTTCATTTTGAAGATAATTATAAGTAATTTCATCGATGACTACGAAATGACGTTCATTCTCTTCATAGTCATCAATCATTTCTTTAATTTGCAATATATCTTGTGAAGATAACATAGTTTCACTATCAATATTGACCGTTAATTTGTAGAATGCTTTGCCTTCATGACGCACACGATCTTTAAAAGATTGAATTTCTTCATAAATTCCTTGTCTACTCGTCTTATGCGTAGTTATAGTAGCTTCATCAAAGCGAATAGATTGTGTTGGTATAAATTTAGTATTTAATCTTAAATGGTCACCTTCTACAAGCAAACATCCTTTTAATCCTTGTTCCCCAAAATGTCTACCTTGTACGTTACCTGGATAATGAGTTGGAGGCATATCACTTAATTCTTGGCGTTCATGGATATGTCCTAATGCCCAATAATGGTACAACTTTTTATTTAAATCTTCTAAGATAAATTCAGTGTAGCGATCTTTAATTGAAGATTTACTATATGTTCCATGAAGCATGCCAATGTGAATACCATTTTGGCCTTGACTAGATGGGAAATCATCTATTTTATTCTCATAACTTCCATCATTTTGATAACTAAAGCCGTGGATGTAGATTGTTTCACCATCTTTAGTTATAGCTTGATATGTTTCAACATTACTAGAGAACACCGACACATTCTCAGGCCAATCGTCTGTAATTCTCTTAGTAAGTGGGTCGTGGTTACCATGACTTATGTATACAAAAATTTGTTCTTTTTCTAAGCGTTTAAATTGTTCTTTCAAAAATACTTCAGCACGTAGTGTTCGATTCTCACTATCAAATAAATCCCCTACGATAAGTACAAAATCTACTTCTTCCTTTAAAGCCGTATCGACTATTTTTTTGAAGCTTTCATATGCGCTATTTTGTATATCTTCAAAAATTGTAGGTGCTAAATAGCTTTTAGACTTAAAGGGGCTATCAAGGTGCAAATCAGCACAGTGAATAAATTTTATCATGAATATTAACTCCTTAATAATATGATAATGTAGCTTTGATATTCCTATATTTTACCATACCTTATTTATCTGGGTCGATGAACTTTATCAAACTAAAAAAAGCTACAAAGCTTTCGTTGGAAAGCAATGTAGCTTTAAACCTATAAATTAGTCAGCGTAGATTTCATCTAAAGGTTTAACAATGATTTGGTTGATTTCTTGGAAGACTTGGCTCATGTTTTGTTCAGCTTGCATTAATTCAGAGATGTTTTCATCTTTTTCGATTGCTTGAGCTTGTTCTTGAGCTTTAGCTAAGTCTTCTTCAGGAATTTCTTCACCTTGCATTTGTTTTTGTTGGAAGCTTAATTGAGTTTCACGGAACTCATCAAATAATTTTTTAGATTCTTCATTATCTTTTACTTTAGAAAAAGCATCTTTAATAGCTTTGTATTCATCACTATCTCTTAAAGCTTGTTCTAATTGGTTTGCATAATCATATAAATTTACTGCCATGTTTGTTTGCACTCCTTAGTGTAAAGTTATTTTTGACAACTCTTTTATACCATAACATATAATTTATTGTTAGACAAAGATTGCAACCAATCCTTGGAAGAAGCCAATGATACCGCCTAAAATGAAACCTAACGACATGATTAATTTTAATTCTTTATTAGCTATTTCAATAATCAAACGTTCAATATAATCTAAGTCGAACGTGTTAATTTGATCTTCAACTAATTTACGTAAATTGATTTTTTCCATAATAGTTGATAAGTGTGTTGAAGCTTGATTAATGATTAAATCTGATATTTTATTTACAACTTCATTTTCTAGATAATCAATAAAATTAGGCGCTAATCGATTTAAAGGCGTATCGACTTTTTGATTTAAATTAAGATAATTTGTAATTAATTGTGAAGTTGAATCAGATATTTTTGAAAATTGTTCTTCCTTAACGACTTGTCCTAATGGTTGTTTTTTTAGTGTTTCATATTCATTGTGAATCACTTTATCAATAATAGACTTTGCTTTAGGATGACGAGTTAAACGTATCAATTCATGTTGAATTCTATCTGCAATGCTTTCTTTAGTCATAAACATTTGTAGTAAACCGACTATTTTCCCCTTTTCAGTGAAGAAAGTCTCAAGCATATCATAAATATCTCGCGCACCTTTATCTGATTCTAAATACACACGTGCACGCTCACACAATAAATCTCCAACATCATCTATTTTATTATCAATCATAGCAACCGCTTCTACCGGCAAAATTTCATTTATTGCGACATCTCTATGTGATGCATAATATTCATTAAGTTTTGTAGCAATTGTACTATCTAATCGTTCGTTCACTAATTTATCAATATCAATGTCGAAATGACTAGCGAATCGACGAATGGTTGCATCATCGGATTTTAGCTTAGACACTTGTTCTTTTACTAACTCGTTAATCGATGCTCTAGTATTACTTTCATTTAATTTATTATTGATGACAGTTTCTGTAATTAAGTGTTCTTCTATTACCTGTCCAATTTTACTAGCGATTTCTTCTCTTCTCTTTGGAATAAGACCGGGTGTGAATGGGACACGCATTTTAAAAATATAGTACGGTTTAAAAGGATGGAATAGCATGCGTATAGCGATAACGTTGGTAATACCACCTATCACTGCGCCTACTACCACCATGAATAATATTACTAAGAAAGCTTGCATTGAGATTACTCCTTAATTTGTTGAGATAACATTACGATGATTATATCATGAGAGAAATTAAACTTCACAATTTAAATTTATTAAATCATCAAAAGGTTCAGTCAGTTTATTTTCAAAAAATAGGATACCTATTATTTATTAGAATATGAATACTTCTATACAATGATAAATGACAAAAATAAGGAGCCTAGTCCATTTCAAGTGCAAATGTTCAAGGCTCCGTCATTATCTATATTAAAATAGTGACTAAATCTTTAATAGACTCTTCTATCACTATATCGCTATTTTGAAAATTTATATTTTAAACGTGCATTAATTCTTCTTTCGCATTTCTATTAAAATAAGTTTCTGCTTCTCTTAATTTTGAAGTACCGAAGATAGGTTGTTTTTCAGAATTTAGCACTCTGTAGATATTACTTACTTTATTACTTTGTAAGATGAAACCGTTACGCGTTTCAATTGTGTTCCAATAAATATCACTTGTTGTAGAATGATTTGGGTACGCACAATGATTACGTGAAATTGTTTGAACGATTTCTAATGGATCACAACCAAATGTGTTATTTAATACATCTGAATCTCTAAATAACGCACAAATAGAAACACATGTCGTCCAGTTTGGTAATACTCGTTCTTTTTCAATTTGAACTAATGTCTTTTTTGAAAGGCCGATTGTTTGAGCCATAGTATCTTGCGTATAGCCCGCTTCAATTCTAACCATTTTAAATTTTGTTTGAATTAAATCTGTAAAACTCTGTCTATCCATATTTATTCTCTACCTTTCTAATAGGGGGTTATTTAATCCGGACACAAGAAATTGCAATAATACACATTTCTTGAAACACAAATTACATCTTAATATATTTTTAATCAAATGAAAAGAGGAATTTTTGTTTTTATACACAATTTTATTAAAGCCGAAATTATCAAAATAATTAAATTAGTTATATAATACAGTTTTTTTAAACAAGTTAAGTATTATAAAATGTGATTATTTCAATGAAATTTCCCTATTACACTTAATTGTAAACTTAAATTAGTTTATTCTCTATCGCATAAATAGCAGCTTGAGTACGATCGGTTACTTCTAGCTTATTAAAAATGTGACTCACATGTGTTTTAATCGTCTTTTCAGACACATATAACGCATTAGCAATTTCTTTATTTGTTTTACCTTTTACCATTTCACTGAGTACATCTAATTCACGTTTAGAGAGTTTATGATTATAGTGTGGTTTCTGAGACATAGTTTCCATCACACTTTTAGCTTCTGGATGAATAACTTGCTTATTATTTAACACATCTAAAATAGTAGTGATAAGCTTTTGTGGTTCAACGTCTTTCATTTCATAACCATCTGCGCCTTTATTTATTGCTGAAATAACATGTTCATCATCTACATAGCTTGTTAGTACTAAAACTTTAATCTCAGGATAGTGTTTCTTTATGTATTCGGTCACTTCAATGCCATTCATTTCTGGCATTACTAAATCTAATAATATAATGTCTGGTGCTGAATTCTCTTCTAAATACTTAATGAAAGACTCACCATTTGCAAAACTAGCTTGTACTTCTAATTCATCGACAGTTGATATCAAGAATTCTAAGCCTTGTCTCACAATATGGTGGTCATCAATTAAAATGACTTTTGCCAACTGTTGTTTCCCCTTTCAATATTATTAAAGTGGTATTTGCATCGAAATTTTTGTTCCTTTATGAGGCGCTGAATCTATATGTAGTTGCCCGTTCAAAAGGCGTATACGCTGACTTATATTTTTTAATCCTTGCGATTCATTACTATTTGATTTGTTGATTTCAAATCCCACTCCATTATCCGTTACATCTATGAATAATTTATCAGTTGTTTGTTTTAAATTTACATATATATGTTGTGTCTCTGCGTGCTTTTTAGTATTATTCATCGCTTCTTGAAGTATTCTATAAATATGTTCTTCAATAACAATAGATAGATTAATTAACCCCTCAACTTCAATATGTAAGTTTAATTGAAGGACTTGGGCATATTTTTTAAGGGCTTGTACTAAGCCATATTCCAATCCGGCTGGCTTTAGTTGCCAAATAAGCGAACGCATTTCATTTACGGCACTTTGACTCGTATCCTCAATCGTTTTAAATGCTTTCTTAGCCATGTCATCGGGCGTGATATCATGTGCTGCATGCGCCGTTAATTTTAACGAAAATAGCATTTGATTTACTGAGTCGTGTAAATCTCTAGCTAAACGATTACGTTCATTTATACGCGCCGCTTCTTTTTCTTGATCAGTTAAATAAATTCGTTTAATGGCAGACCCAATTTGTAACGCTACAGATTCTAATAATTCAAGGTCTTCTTCACTATAATGAGAGGTATAGGGCGTCGCTACATTAAGCAAACCATACTGTTCATCCCCAGAGCGTAATGGGACGGTGGCATGATGAGTAATACCATCTGTCTCCTCTTGGTGCGCTTGATTTGCTAAATTTATACGTGAGCAATTTATAATATTAGAAGCTTTAGTCAATCGTTCATTGTGATAAGCACTAACACACCAGCACGAACCTTCTTTCATATAATTGCAATTATTTTTACGCAAAGCTCCAGGAAGTTGTACATCTACGACCAATTCATGCTCACCTACATCGTTTATAAAAAAAATCCAACCAGTCGTAAAGTTGCTTCCGTTTATTAAATATTTCACTGCGCCTTGCATCATACTATATAATTCAGTTTCTTCATTGAGATATTCTGCAATTTCTTTTAATAACGCTAAGCGTGTAGGTTTTTCCATTCAATCGCTCCAATATTATACTAATTTCGCAATAGTATTATTATACAGTGTGTTGTTATTTTTTAAAATTATTTATCAATTCGCACCATATTTTCAACCTTCTAAAAGTTTAACATGTATGTATTTTGAAATTCATTACTGTATATCAAGCTCATTATCATCTATCAAATTTCAAAAGATATGATATGATAAATACGTACTTAATAGGAGGACTTTATGAATTTTAATATACCTAAAAACTTTAATAATTTTACTCTGAGAGAAATTTTCCAAAGTTTAAAATTACCTAAAAAAGATTTGCATCAACTTAATATGTCTAAAGATATCACTATCAATCATCAACCAGCTAAACTCACAGATAAAGTAGTGACAGGTGACGAGGTTTATATTCCTACGCCTACAGAGAAAAGTAATTACTTGCCAAGTTATCGCTACGCCCAAATTAGTTATGAAGATGATGATTTAGCCATTGTAATGAAACCTAAAGGTGTGAAAACACATCCAAATGATTTAAAAGAAAGTAATACATTAATGAATCATGTGATTTATACGATAAATAGTGACTACGCAGAACCTATTCATCGTCTTGACCAAGAAACGGTCGGCTTACTTATTATCGCTAAGAATCAATTAATGAAAAAAATATTAGATCGTATGTTAGAAGAGAATGAAATTAACAGAATATATAAAGCGAACGTAAAAGCGTTATTACCAATTAAACCTCAAACAATTGATAAACCTATTGGTAAAGACAAATTCCATCCTAACAAACGCCGTATTTCTAACACAGGTCAACGTGCAGTCACTCATATTTTATCTTCAAAAATGATTAAAGAAGGCGTATGTCAATTAGACATTAAATTAGATACTGGGCGTACACATCAAATTCGTGTACACTTAGCCGAAATCGGACATCCTGTTCTTGGTGACCCATTGTACGGCGACTCAACATTACGTCAATTAGAATTAAATAGTTATAAAATTGAATTTACACATCCTCTTACACAAGAATTAATTTCTGTTAGCTTAGATGATGAGTAATATAGAGTATAGTATGGGATGAGCAATTCTGATGTAATTGCATTCGATTTGCTGTCCCGCTTCACCTTGTAAATAGGAAATCATATAATAGAATAAGGCGTAGAGAGGATTCATTTAACTGAACCTCTCCTACGCCTCTATTTTTGAATAATACTCCAAACTCTTGCTTATATTTGAAAAAATTAGTGTGGGTCAACCATATCTTCTGGTTTAATCCATTCTTCAAATTGTTCTTCAGTAACATAACCAGACTCAATTGCAGATTCTTTTAATGTTAAGCCTTCTTTATGTGCTTTTTTAGCAATTTGAGCTGCTTTTTCATAACCAATGTGTGGATTTAATGCTGTTACTAACATAAGTGATTGATTTAAGTAATTATTGATGTTTTCTTCAATTGGTTCGATACCTGCTGCACAGTTATTATTAAATGTTTCCATACCATCTGCTAATAAGTAAATTGATTGTAATGTATTATGCAAAATAATTGGTTTAAATACATTTAACTCAAAGTTACCTTGTGAACTTGCAATACCTACAGTCGTGTCATTACCCATTACTTGCACAGCTACCATTGTTAACATTTCACATTGTGTTGGGTTAACTTTACCTGGCATGATTGAAGATCCTGGCTCATTTTCAGGTATAGAAATTTCAGCAAGACCTGCTCTAGGACCTGACGCTAACCATCTAATATCATTCGCAATCTTCATTAAATCGGCAGCTAATGCTTTCAATGTGCCATGTAATTGCACTACTTCGTCATGTGAAGTCAATGCGTGGAATTTATTCTCAGATGACACAAATGAATAACCTGTATTATCTGAAATAAATTTAGCTACTTTATCGCCAAATTCTGGATGTGCATTAATACCAGTACCTACTGCCGTACCACCAATAGCTAAATTTAGAATATGTTTCTTAGATTCAGATAATAATTCTTCACATTTATCTAACATATAACGCCAGCCACTGATTTCTTGGCCTAATTTAATTGGTGTAGCATCTTGTAAATGCGTACGTCCTATTTTAATAATTGATTGATATTGGTCTTCTTTTTCTTTAAAAGTATCACGTAAATGTTTTAACGCAGGTTCTAATTTAGTTTCGACCTCGTGATATAAAGCCACATGCATTGCAGTCGGAAATGTATCATTAGAACTTTGTGATTTATTCACATCATCATTAGGATGAATTGTTTCATCACTATTATTCTCTTTTAAATATTCATTTGCTACATAACTAACTACTTCATTGACGTTCATATTACTTTGTGTACCGCTTCCAGTTTGCCAAACGACTAATGGAAAATGCTCATCTAATTCGCCTTTTAAGATTAAATCACAAGCATGGACAATTGCATCTTTTTTAGCATCGCTTAATTTGCCAAGCTCATGGTTAGCTAAAGCAGCCCCTCTTTTCAACTGAGCAAAACCATAAACTACTTCAATTGGCATATGTTCTTTACCTACTGGAAAGTTACGTTTACTTCTTTCAGTTTGAGCACCCCAATATTTATCTCCAGGTACTTCAATCTCTCCAAAAGTATCGTGTTCAATTCTTACTGACATACGATAATCTCCCCTTATTCACTTATTTACCAATAGTATAGCATTATTTAAATTAGAGGAGCAACGCACAATTAAAGCGTTTACAAATATATTTAGCTAGTTCAATCAATAGTTGAATTTTAAAGCGCGGTTCATTTTTCATTTAAAAATAGAAGCGAGACCACGAAATCATTGAACTACAATAAATTTCAGTCACGCTCCTAGCTTTAGTTGATTATTTAATAAATTTAACTTTAACAGCCTGTACAACGGCAAAGGCACTTAAAATATATAAAACAACACTTATAATCAATGTAAACGGACTAAGCATTACTAAATAGCCTAAAATGCCTGTTAAGCCTTGATAAAAATCATTTAATGTATAAATCAAAATGCCAGTAACTAGTAGACAACATAACACACTAATAATGATTCCTGTTTGATTACTTTTAATAAAAGGACGCGCATTGATATCATCAATCAATCCTTTAGATAAATTTAATTGTAACTGTACGATTTTAAATAACAATGGCAAATATAAAGCCCCTAGCGCAATTGGAAAGCCTTTAATTGATAACAAACTTATAATGATAGTGGCAATAGTTAAATGCAACCAATATTTATGTAACATTATTTTATCTCCTTAGTGATTTCATTAAGTTACATTTTAGCATAAAAAAGCACTCCATATTAACCTTATACAAAGCGTCAATATGAAGCACAATGAACAACATTTATTTAGTTGTCGCTTAAATCAGAACGAACCTCTGAATCATGCGATTGATTCAATTTCTCTTCATCATTTTTCTCAGAAATTTGTTCCATTTCTTTACCTAACTCTTTTAAATCATCTAAGTCCTCAACCATAGCATTTTCTTCTTCACTATAATATAGTTTAGATTCTTTATTTTCAGTCATAAATTAGACCCCACAATTTAAATTTATGCAAATTCAGCTGTGAAATATTCTTTGACGTCTTCAGGAAGACCTTCAGCTGCTGCTCTGTCTAACACTACAGTTACCATGCGATGTGTTTTCAAGTCAGCTGGTTCAAAGTTTGATTTACCATTTTCTTCATATAATTTTTTAATAACTTCTTTTTTATTAGCACCAGTAACTACTAACACAACTTCACGTGCTTTTAAAAGACCTTGTCTTACATTTACATTTAAGCTACCAGATTCATCAATAGACGTAACTTGTAAAATAAGTTTGCCTTTATTTTCTTTAGTTTTCATTTTATCGTCGATTAATGATTCAGCATCGTCGTCTAAATTAATAGGATATACTTGGCTAGCAGGTACGCCTAATGTTTCATAATATGAACGATTATCATCATAATCTAAGATATTGATTTGACTGAAATCTACAGCATTTCTATCAACATCTTTTTTTAATTCATCTAATACTGGAGCTGCATCCTTAGTTAAATGAATTCCAGCAATAGTAGTTGGATTGTTGTTAAATTGTTTTCTAATGATATCTGCAGTGAATTTAGCTACATGTTCAACATCATTAAATACTTTAAAGTTCATTGCCATTGTCATTACACTCCTCTTACTTCATCAATATTTTAATAATTGTCGTATTATAAGTTAACTTACCCTACTACACATTAATTCAAACCATTTAACAGGGTATATTAAATCACTCATTAATATAACATTTTTTAGTGTTCAGTTGCATTTAATAATTCTTCTTAATCACTTTTGCTTAAGATAATCCAGGAAAATTCTGTTGACGTAACGCTTCATAAATTAATAGTGCGGCCGTATTAGATAAATTTAATGATCTAATTTTATCACTCATTGGGATTCTTAAAGCCGTGTCAGCATATTTCTCTTTAACCCAATCAGGTAAGCCTGTCGTCTCTCTACCAAAGATAAAATAATGCTCAGTTTCAAGTTGTGAAAAATCGAAATCGCTATAAGTCTGTTTACCAAATTTAGTAAGTAAATAATATTCGCCATCAGTAGCTTCAAAAAATTCTTCGATACTTTCATGATAAGTAATATTTACATGTTCCCAGTAATCTAAACCTGCACGTTTCAACATTTTATCATCTGTACTAAATCCTAATGGTTTGATTAAGTGTAAATGTGTATTTGTTCCAGCACACGTACGTGCTATATTCCCAGTATTTGCGGGAATTTCAGGTTGAAATAATACGATATGGTTGGTCATTTATGGTTTCCTCATTTCTAGTCCTTTTGTCATTTCTTGTTGAACTTCTTCGAGTTCATTATCATAATGTGCTTCAATAAAGCCACGTGCCTCTTCGCCAAGAATCTGACCAATAGCCCAATAAGCAGTACCTCTAATCATTGGACGCGGATCATTTAAAGCTACCTCTTTTAATTTGGGAATTGCAGTTTCTTCATTAAAATGCGCTAATGCTATTATAGCATTTCGTTGAATAGGCTTTTTACCTCTCCATGCTCCAGCAAGATGTCCATAAGTATTTTTAAATTCTTTATTACTCATTTGTAGTAAAGGTACAAGACGAGGTTTAAGAATTTCAGGTTCTAACACGATATCATCATGAACGGTGTTAATACCTCTATTTTTAGGACAGACTTGTTGGCATGTATCACAACCGTATAATCGATTTCCGATTTTATAGCGATATTCATCTTGTAAATAGCCTTTTGTCTGAGTTAAAAAACTAATACATTTTTGAGCATTGAGTTGTCCATTTCCTACTAACGCACCTGTAGGACATCTATCTACGCAAATTGTACAGTCTCCACAGCTATCTAAAATTGGATCGTCGGGTTCAAATGGGATACTGACTAACATTTCGCCTAAATAGGTCCATGTCCCTAAATCTGGATTTATGATAAAGCCATTGCGCCCGGCAAAGCCAAGTCCAGCTCTTTCGGCTACAGCTCGATCAGATAATACACCTGTATCTACCATACTTTGAATCTCAACATCAGGAACTTTTGTTTGGATAAATTCAGCTAGTTTATCAAGTCTTTTTCGCATGATAGTGTGATAATCTTGTCCCCATGAAGCACGAGCAAACATACCTCGTCGGTCTCCTCTAACGCTCTTAGGTGCGCCTTTAAGTTTATTAGGATAACCGACTGCAATAGCTATAATTGAACGTGCAGTCGGTAAACTTAATTTAGGCTCCGTACGTAATGCAATATCAGATTCTTCAAAACCAGAGGCATAGCCTTTTGAATGATAATCTTCTAACTTTTGCTTAAGTTCATCAAAAGGATCTGCAGTTGTAAAACCAATACTATCTATCCCTATTGAATGTGCAAAGTCGATGATTTCACTTTTTAATTCTTTATAATCCAATTACTTTGCCTCCTATAAAAATATACATAGGATATTTTAACATAAACAAGAATACATATATTTAAAAATTTTCATAAAAAAGAAGGACAAAGTTTTAATTGTCATTACTACAATTTCTTTGTCCTGCTTACTATATTAGGTAACGAAGTAAACTTGTAAATAGATTCATTATTTCATGATTCCACTTCGCTAGGATTAATTAACATTTATATTATTATTAGTTGATTATAAAACTCTCTCAAGAAATTTTTGAGTTCTTTGATGTGTTGGCGTATTAAAAATTTGTTGTGGTTCTCCACTTTCTACAATTTCTCCATCCACCATGAACATCACTTTATCACTCACATCTCTGGCAAAGCCCATTTCATGTGTTACAATCACCATGGTCATGCCTTCTTTCGCTAAATTTTTCATAACTTGTAATACTTCGTAAACAACTTCGGGATCTAATGCAGAAGTTGGCTCATCGAATAATATGACGTCTGGATGCATTGCCAATGCTCTAGCAATAGCAACTCTTTGTTTTTGACCTCCAGATAATTGAGATGGATACGACGATATTTTATTTCCAAGCCCTACTTTTTCCAACAATTTTTGACCTTCGATTTTCAAGTTTTCCAACTTATTCTTATTAAGTAATTTAGGCGCTAAAATAACGTTATCTAATACTGTCTTATGAGGAAATAAGTTGAAGTTTTGAAATACCATGCCCATTTTTTGGCGTAAAATATTTAAGCTACTTTTATTCTGCATTAAATCTTTTCCTTCAAATATCACTTTTCCACTAGTTGGTGTTTCAAGTAAATTCATACAGCGTAACAAAGTACTTTTCCCACTTCCAGAAGGACCAATAATAGCTACAACTTCACCTTTATTTATTTCTAAATCAATATTTTTTAATACTTCATTTTTACCGAACGACTTATTTAAATTTTGAACTTTAATCACTGGCTTTCATTCTCCCCCCAATTAAATTCATTACTCTCGATAAAGAGAATGTTAGGACAAAGTACATAACTGCAGCTATCATAAGTGGTGTGAAAGGATCAAATGAGATACCTTGCACTACCTGAGCATTAAACATTATTTCGCTCACACCAATTGTAGAAACGATTGATGACTCTTTAATTAACGTTACGAATTCATTACCAAGCGCAGGTAGTATATTTTTAATAGCTTGAGATAAAATAATATGAATCATTGTTTTAGAGTAATTTAATCCCAGACATTGCGCAGCTTCGGTTTGTCCCTTGTCTACAGCATTAATACCAGCTCTAATAATTTCAGCAATATATGCGGAAGAGTTAATCACTAAAGCAATGGTTCCACAAACTAGAGCTGAAACATCTAATCCGAGCAATGCTGTAGTACCGAAGAATACAAGAAATACTTGCACTAGCATTGGTGTTCCTCTAAGAAATTCTATATATATTGAAGCTAACCACGAAATAACTTTAAACTTACTTAACTTCGCTAAAGCAATAAGTGCACCGATGATTGCTCCACAAATTACGCCGATAAATGAGATAAGTATTGTATTTTTTAACCCCTTAATAAAGAACGTTCCATATTTTTGATAAAAATTACCATCATCTACTATAGCTTTAGAGGCTTTATCCATATAACTATTGATTAAATTTTTATCTTTAACATCACTAATCGTTTTGTTAACACGTTCTAATAACATCGGTGATTGTTTCGGTACTGCGATGACTGTAGGTTTCTTTGCTTCGTTAAAAGAGACCTTTGCAAATGTAAGTTCTTTATTTTGTTTAATATATGCTTCAGCTACTGGTTTTTCGATAACTAGACCATCGATTTTGTTACTTTTTAACGCGAGAATAGCATCTGGCAAACGATCTAAAGAACTCACTTCAGCTTTATCAATTTCTGTTTGAGCTATCTTTTCTTGTTCAGTTCCCTTTTGAGCACCTATTTTTTTCTTTGAAAAGTCTTTTAAGTCATGGTATTTGTCTAAATCAACTTTTCTTATTAACAAAGTATTACTTGTTTCCATATATGGTTCAGAAAAATCAACTTCTTTTTTTCTTTCTGGTGTTGATGTCATACCTGAAATAATCAAATCAATTTTCCCTGTCTTAAGCGCCCCTAATAAACTATCAAATTGCATATTTACTATCTTAAGTTTCACATCATTATCCTTAGCAATTTTCTTAGCTAGTTCAATATCGACTCCTTCATATTCACTCTTACCATTAACTGTTTTTTCAAATTCAAGCGGTGCATAATCAGCAGATAAACCTACTTTTAATTCTCCACTTTCCTTGATTCTTTTCCATGTTGCATCTTCATCAGCCTGAGCCATTGGTTGTATATATATCAAGGTCATACTAATTAAGATTGCTATGACTACTAATTTAGAAAAATATTTCATATAGCAACCTCCCTTTTTTATAGTTCATTATTATACAATTAAGTGTATTAATATGCAATAACAATTTTAAAAAAAGAGCGGAACAGAAATCTATTATTATTTCAAAAATTTCGTTATCCCGCCTTAGCAAGTCAATTAAAAAATGTAAAAGTGTAGTTTAAGGGCAAACGCATTTATTCACCTACTGCATAATAAAAAAACTGAGCCATTTTAAATTAATGACCCAGTTTTTTAATAAACTATTATTGTTTAGGAATCTCAAATCTATAAATTTCATCACTATAAGTTGGTACAAATTTTTTGCATATTTCATGTATAATAAATGCACTAACAAATGGAATAATTAAATAGCCAAATAATAGTAATACAATATTCATGGTAGTGTCTCCAGGCATTCTATTAAATGCATTAATTGGACCAACCAATCCAGTATAACCAAAACCTGCAGATAGCGGTGTACCTTTAATGCCAATAACATACGTCAATATACCAGACACGATACCATTTAAAGTTAACGGTACAGCAATGATTAAATGCTTTAAGTATACAGGTATCATCATTTTCGCTGCTCCAATTAGTAACACGATATTTACTCCTAAAGAATTAACTCGAAGTGATCCAAAGATAAATGTAACACACGCTGCAACAATTCCCATATTCGCAGCACCACTACCTAGTCCAGTCAGACTTATAGCAGTAGCTATGGCAACTAGAGATATTGGTGTAACCATTAAGAGTGAGAACGCTACACTAATTAGTATAGACATAAGCAATGGATTGAGTTCCGTAAATGAGTTTATCATGTGTCCTAACGCTTTAGTTATAGTTTGTACGTAAGGTAATATTAATAAGCCAATTAAACCACTGACAACAGGAATTAAGACTGGCAAAATAATCATTTCTAATGAGCCAAGTTTACCTTGTAACAAGATATATAATGCACACGCAATAATTACTACCAAAATAGCATTGATTATATCCCCTATACCTTTCAACATAATTCCATTTGAAGTGACTTGAATTGCTCCAGAACCTAACATAGCTGATACCCCAACCATACAAGCGCCAGCACCATTAAATTTTAATTGATGCGCAGCTAAAACACCGATAATAAAAGCCATAAATGATTGAATAATTGTAACAAGCTGATAAATAAGCTCTAAAGTATGGTGATTATGCATAAACAGTTTCAAAAACTCACCTAACAATGCATTAGGTAGTAATGCTATAACCACGCCTGCGCCAACAGCATTAAGGATATTACTAAAAAAATATTTTAAATTCATACGTTGTTTAGTCATAGTAGCCTCCGTTTTTAAACATTAGCTTTATATTAGTATATTATTTTGTTATAAACAATATAAAATGAATACTTTTTATTAAATTTTAAAGTTTGCGTCAAAAATTTGTAATTTTATCTAGCAATTTAAATTTAAATTAGTTAACTATTTTACCGATAATCGATTATTTAATGTTACTTCTAACACCTTTACAATAGGTTATATCTATAATAGAGTCTATCAACCCGATTAGACAGAAAGCCTAAAAAAAGAGTAAGAAAATTGAATTAACAACATTCTTACTCTTACATTTATTCATATACCGGCGGTCGGGATCGAACCGACACTCCAATAAAGGAACGGGATTTTGAGTCCCGCGCGTCTGCCAATTCCGCCACACCGGCTCAATCTAGATAAATAAAAAACTTCCACTTGGAAGCAAAATATGGAGCGGAAGATAGGACTTACACCTATATCTCGTTCCGGGAAGGAACGTGTTTTAAGAGTTAAACTACTCCCGCAGATATTAAATTATGGAGCGGAAGATAGGATTTGCACCTATATCTCATTCCGGGAAGGAATGTATTCTAAGAGTTGAAATACTCCCGCATGTATTAAAATTATGGAGCGGAAGATAGGACTTACACCTATACTTCATTCCGGGAAGGAATGTGTTCTAAAAGTTGAACTACTCCCGCATAGTACTTGGAGGCGGCAACCGGATTTGAACCGGTGATAAAGGTTTTGCAGACCTCTGCCTTACCACTTGGCTATGCCGCCAATAACTGGGCTAGCTGGATTCGAACCAGCGCGTGACGGAGTCAAAGTCCGTTGCCTTACCGCTTGGCTATAGCCCATTAATAAAATTAAGGGCGGTTGAAGGGAATCGAACCCTCGAGTGTCGGAACCACAATCCGATGCGTTAACCACTTCGCCACAACCGCCATGGCAGGGACAGTAGGAATCGAACCCACATCAAAGGTTTTGGAGACCTCTATTCTACCGTTGAACTATGTCCCTATAAAAATAGATGGTGGAGGGGGGCAGATTCGAACTGCCGAACCCGAAGGAGCGGATTTACAGTCCGCCGCGTTTAGCCACTTCGCT